>DATIUS010000076.1:0-4203 GCA_035466655.1 Candidatus Sulfomarinibacteraceae bacterium | reverse complement strand
CCCCACGAAGACCTCGTGGCTTGATGGGTCGAGGACCAGCGGGCCGGCTTGGAGCCGCCCGCTCCTGTCGGCCAATGGGCCAGACGCGTGACGAAGGGCGACACGAAGTCGGGCGTTGAGCTCATCGACCCCGAACGGCTTGGTGACGTAATCATCGGCGCCACGCTCGAGCGCCTCGACCTTCTCCCGCTCCTCATAGCGCCCGGACAGGATGACGATCGGCGTGGTCGCCTCGCGTCGAATGTGGCGGATGATCCGAAGCCCGTCCATATCCGGCAGTCCGAGGTCGAGCAGGACGACATCCGGGCGACGCACTCCCCAGCGTTCCAGGGCCGTTCGCCCATCGGGCGCTTCGATGGTCCGGTAGCCTCGTCCGGTGAGCTCGCGGACCAGCACGGTGCGCGTTTCGTCATCGTCCTCGACGACGAGGACCGCAGGGCCCGACGCTTCCTCGGGCGTCATCCTGCGCTGGCCGCGATGACCTGGGCCGGCGCCGGCGCGGCGGGCAGGTCCAGGTCGATCGCGAGACCCCCGAGCTCACTCCGCCGCACGCTCACCCTGCCGCCCATCGCCTCGACGAGCCCGCGCGTGACGGCCAGGCCGATCCCGGTCCCAGACCGCGATCCACGAGCACCACCCGGGACACGGTAGAACTTGTCGAATAGCCTCGGCAGTGCAGCGGGCGGAACGCCGGGGCCGGAATCCTCGATTGTCAGCCGGACCATCCCGTTACCAAGATGCTGGGCGTTGATCCGCACCAGCGTGCCTGGTGGCGTGTGTTTCACGGCGTTCTCGACGATGTTCGTGAACGCCTCGTCGAGGAGGACCGGATCGGCGCTGACAGGTGGCGCTTCAAGGTGTGCGTCCAGTGTCAGCCCGACAAGGCGGGGTCGGAGCCGCTCGAGGGCCTGTCCGAGCACGTCGTCGAGCTCGAATGCTTCCTTCCCTGCCCGAAGGGCGCCCGCCTCGATCCGGCTGAGATCGAGGAGGTTCGTCACCAGCCGGTTTAGGTACTCGACCTCACGATCGATGGCGTCGGCACTCAGCCGCTGGTCGTGCGGGCTCAATCCGCTGCCCGGCCGTAGCGTGCCGGCGGCGGCCCTGATCGTGGCCAGGGGCGTTCGCAGGTCGTGAGACACGGATTGCAGCAGGGTTGACTTCAGGGCATCGCTCTGGCGGGCGATTTCGGCGGCCCGCGACTCAGACGCGAGGCGGTCCTGCCGAAGGGCCTGGCCGATCTGGTCGGCCGCCGCGGCGAGGAGCCGAGTTTCGGTCCGGTCCGGTTCGCTTCGTTCCCTAGGCCGGACCGCCGCGATCGAACCGTATGTCTCGTCGCCGGCCTCGATCCGGACCCGGTAACCCTCAAGACCCGTCGATGGCCTTGGCCGTGGCGGTGCCGGCTGATGAATTCGCATCCCTCGAGCCGGCGCATCGCCCGGCGTTCGCTGGAGGATCGTGTGGATGACGGTGTCGGGGCGAGGCGCACCTGCGGCGGTATCGGCGGCCACCCGCTCGCTTGCGTTGTCCCGGCCCAGCCAGACCCAGACCCTGTCCATGCCGGATTCCTGGCGCAGGATCTCGGCGATCGTCGGCAGGACCGCGGGCGTCGACGGTCGAGTGGCCAGCGCTCGAGTGACCTGGAACAGCGCGCGCGCCTCGCGCTCCCTGCTGAGGGCCACCTCGGCACGGTCGCGCTGGAGCGCGGCGAGCTGGCCGACGACGATCCCGACGAACAGCAGCAGGAACAAGTTGACGAGTTCGCCCCGATGATCGACGACGAACGTGTAGCGCGGGTCGATGAACAGGAAGTTGTAGAGGATGAACGACGCTACCGCGGCGACGACGGCGCCCCACGTCCCCGAGACGACGGCCGTCGCCACGACCGCCACGAGATAGAGCGCGGAGGGGTTCGGGATGCCGAGGCCGTCCTGCAGTGTTGCGATCGCGAGCGTCGCCGCAGCCAGGGATGAACCCGCGACGGCGAGAAACCGAGCGAGCTGGCGACGACCGACCCAACGCATGTCGAGATCGTAGGCGTTCACAGACCCCGGGACCCATGATCTTCTGAACACCCGTCGACACAAATGCGCCAGGGCCGCCCAGCTAGGTTCGATTCGGTCCGCGGGAGCGGGCCGCCATCCGGAGGACAGCACTCAGAGGACGATCGCCGATCCCCGAGGCGTCAGTCGCGCGGCGCCTCGGCCCGGCCAGCGCTCGCAGCCCGGGTCCTGGCCTTGCGAAGGCCCTCGGCGAACGAGGGGCCGTCAGGGTCGAACAGCCGCTCGGCAAATGCCTTGCCGGCCCGAACGGACGCCGGGCGCAGGAGGTTCGCGACGAGGCCGCTCGCCATGCCCACGAGATCGCGGTCCTTCCGATCCGGCGCGGTCGCCGCGAGGTACCGGACGAACTCGCGCTCGATCATGCCCCGCACCCGGTCGCCGTCGGATCCCATCTCCCGGAGTGTCTTCTCGATCGCGTCGGGAAGCATCGACTTCGGCAGCTCGGCGTCCGGCCCGAAGACCACCTTGCGAACGCCCCGTACGATCCGCTTCGGGCCGCCGAGGAGCAGGAAGGTGGCGCCCGCCGCCGCCGCGCCGACCTTGGCCGGCTGGCGGCGGATCCGAGCCGGGATGTCGACCGCGGCGCGCGCCGAGGCCTCGAGGCGGCCGATCTCCTCGACGAGCCCCTCGCGCGCGGCGATGACGTCCGCGCGAGCGGCTAGGACTTCCGTCCGAGCGGCGTCCGTTGGCGCACCCACTCGATCGTCTCCTTCGTGGTCTCGATGGTCTGGCTCGGGTAGAAGCGGGCCTTGAGCGCGTCCTGATCGATGCCTGTCCGCGAGACGTCCAGGCCGGCGAGGGCCGGCCACGCGACCAGGGTCACGATAACCCCGAAGGCCGCCCCGATCTGCGGGCCCATCGTGACGGCCGTGAGTGCGCCGAGGACCGTCCCCGCCACGGCACCGCTCGTGAGCCCCCCGCCAGCCGAACCGCTGCGCAGCCCGACGAGGAGCCCGACGATCCCGCCGAGGATGCCGAGGGTCAGGATCGCCATTGCCAGCGGCCGCACGCCAGCCTCCGTGCCGGTGAGAACGGCGTCCCCGACCGCGGACCAGGCTCGGTTCGTGAGGTCGAGGCCGAAGAGGAGCCCGACGACGACACCCGCCAGGAGCGCGAGGAGAAGCCAGCGACCGAGGCGGCCGCTCGGAATACCGACAGCGAGGAGCCCGGCGAGGACGGCAACGTCGAGGAGCAGCAGCGTGCCGAGCAGGATCCCCCACCCCATCGAGCCGAACAGCCAGTCGCCGAGGAAGAGGAGGAGCCCGATCGGCAGGATCAGCCCGACGAGGAAGAGCATCGCGAACGCCAGGCCGGCGAGCATCGCGACCCGGCCGATCTCGCCCATGATCGAGCCGAGCTCGGCCTTCGCGAGCGCGACGTGGGCCGCGACCAGCCGCCGGGCGGCGGCGATCACGGCGGCCAGCTGCGCCCGAAGACCGGGTGGATTCGTGTCCTCCGGGGCGGCGTCTGTCGGGTCCAGGGCGGTGCCTGTCCGGTCCGGGTCCGTGGTCACGACTCCTCCGGGTCGTCGAGCCGGACGGCGATTCCGTGCGGCGGAGGCGCGATTGTAGCAGCGGCCACTGCCGTAACCCACCGGCCGAGCGGCCCCCGGATCATGGGCTGGAGGACCCCGCACCGCTCGGCGAACCGGCGGCCTCCTCGGCTACGCTGGGGCCGATGCGCCCGATCCACTCTGCCGAGCTGCTCTCGATCGGGTCCGAGCTGACTGTCGGAGAGACCCGCGACACGAACGGCGGCGAGCTGGCTCGCGCCCTCACGGGGCACGGCGTCGAGGTGCTCCGGATGACGGCGCTGCCCGACGACCTCGCCGTGGTGGGCGACGCGATTCAAGCCGCCCTGCGACGGGCCGACCTCATCGTCTCGACGGGTGGGCTCGGGCCCACGCCCGACGACCTCACCCGCGAGTCGATCGCGGCGGCGATCGGCGAGACCCCCTTCGTCGACCCCGAGCTCGAACGATGGCTGCGGGCCCTGTTCGAGCGGCGCGGGCTGCCGCTGCCGCCGGCCAACCTCAAGCAGGCCTGGCGGACGCCCTCGGCGACGGCCATCCCGAACGACAACGGGACCGCGCCCGGGTGGTGGGTCGACGCGCCGGAGGGACGGGTCATCGTGGCCCTGCCCG
>DATIUS010000075.1:0-2519 GCA_035466655.1 Candidatus Sulfomarinibacteraceae bacterium | reverse complement strand
TCGTCACCTGCTGTCCGACGAGCTCGTCGCGCTGGTAGCCGAACTGCTTCTCGGCCTGGAGATTGAGCAGGACGATGTCGCCGGCCTGGTTGACCACGACCATCGCGACGACCTGCTGGCGGCTGAACGCAAGAAGCTGCTTCGTCAGCGCGGCGGCGCGCTCGGCGGCGTCGCTGATCGCCTTGACGCTGACCAGCGCGTCGTCGGGATCGAAGCGAGCCCGATTCGTTGCAGCGAGATCCTGGCTGAGGAACTCGGCGTAGCTGTGGATCACGAAGAGCATGTTGTTGAAGTCGTGGGCGATGCCCCCCGCGAGCCGTCCGATCGATTCGAGCTTCTGGGCCTGGAGCAGCTGGTTCTCCGCGGCCCGGCGCCGGCTGATGTCGCGGATCGCCGCCGTGACCAGGATCCCGTCGGCGCTCTCCAGCGGGCTCAACATGATCTCGATCGGGAACTCGGTGCCGTCCTTGCGTCGTGCCGTGAGCTCGATCCCCGTCCCGATCTGCTGGGCCAGGGCGTCGGCCGCGGATCTGAGATCGTCCGCGATCAGCCGCTCGGCGAAGCCCTCCGGGATGATGTTCGTCACCTGCTGTCCGACGAGCTCGTCGCGCTGGTAGCCGAACTGCTTCTCGGCCTGGAGATTGAGCAGGACGATGTCGCCGGCCTGGTTGACCACGACCATCGCGTCCGGAGCCGCCTCCAGCAGCCCGCGGTACCGCGCCTCAGATTCCCTGCTCGTCGTGCGCCTGGGCCGCGTCAGCCCATCAGAGCCCCCAGTGGCATCACGCCGCCGGCTCTGCGCCGTCTTCTTCGAAGCGACGGACGTCATCGACCCGACCCGCCCCGGGGCGGGGTGGGCCGCTGGCGATGCCGTTCTTCTCTGAGTGCGGACAGTTCGCTCAACTCCGCTGGGCCTGATGGAGATTCCGGTCAACTACGAGTAGACCGAGTCAGGGTAGCCTAGTGCCGCACGGATGACGAGGTCTGCGTTTGCCCCGAGGCGGCCAGCATCTGGCTCATCTGGTCGGCCAGGACCCTGGCCAGCTCGAGGCTGAAGCGCACGCGTCCCACGATGATGCTGGGATCCTGGTGGTGGCCGGCTTCGCCCGTCGGCTCGCTCCGGGTCAGGGTGAGCGTGACCCCGAACGGCCCGGCGGTCAGCGAGAACCCGTCCGCATACACGTCAGCGATGTCGGTCACAGCGTCCTCCGATGGCGAGACCCGAGCGGGTCCGCGGGGACCGTCGGGATTGACCGGCAGCGTACTCCACCCTCGTCCTCGCGCACGGGCGGACCGCCCGCGGTCGCGTCAGCGACGGCCCGGCGTCCGGATCTCCGCGAGTCGGATCTCCACGATCCTCGTGACGAGCGAGGTGGGCAGCGGGTTCTCGGCCCGAAACCGGATCGTGGCCTTGCCCGACAGGTATGGCTCCAGCTCGTCACCGAGCGCGTCGCGGACCGCCTGGCTGGCGGGGAAGAGGCTGCAGTGCCCCTTGTACGCCGCGAACGAAACGAGGAAACGGCCCGCGAGCCGGAAGGCCGGCATGTCGTAGGCGATCATCTCGGTCGCCTCGGGCGCGACAGCCCGGATCGTCGTCCGGAGGGCTTCCAGCGCGGCGCGCGGGGCGGCGGGCAGGTCGGCCAGGTACGCCTCGACGCTCGTCGGTCTGGCCATGCGATCTCCTTCCTGGAACGCCGCCGGGGACGCCCGGCGCGGGACGCCGTTACCTGGCCGGCTCGAGGACCTCGATCCGGTTGCCGAACGGGTTCTCGCGCATGGGGACCCGCGGCATGCCGAGTAGGCCCGCGTAGAACGCGTCGGCCTCCGCCTCGCGGCCGGCGAGCATCGCGAGCTGGACGTGGTGGATGGCCCGGATCACCGCGAAACGATACCCCGGCGATGCCGGCGCGCACGTTGGCGACCCGCCCACGGTTGCGGGCGGTTACCGGGGCAGGGGGTTCGGGCCGGTCGCGGTGACCAGCCGCTGCGGGACCCAGTCGTCCACGTGATGGAATCCCTCTTCGAACCGACCTTGAAAGAGCTCCACCGATGCCCGCAGTGAAAGTCGATAGAACTTCACGTGGGTGAAGTCCTCGAACAGGATGTAGACCGGGTCGGGTGTGCTGTTGGGGCCCTGGAATTGCTGGCCCGTCAGGACGGGCTTGTGGGTTCCGACGAACGCATCGAACGTGTCGCCGATCACGACGCCGAGGTGCTCCAACCCCATCTTGTAGACGCGCTGGTGCACGGGCGGGATGAGCTCGATGAGCGGGACGACCTTGCCGTCGAGGACCTCGAGCCGCTCGGCGGGGACGATCAAGGAGATCGGGCGGCCGTTCCAGACGCTCTCGCGGTTGGCGAGCGCGTGGCGTTCGAGGAGGGTCCTCACGTGCACGTACTGGTCCCACTCCGGCACGCGGACGGCGAGGTGGCTGAGAGCGTACGGGCGGATGTCGATGCCTCGGTCGAGGAGGCGGTCAGCCTGCCGCGCGGCGAAGGCGCGATAGTCCCCGATGATG
>DATIUS010000074.1:0-2490 GCA_035466655.1 Candidatus Sulfomarinibacteraceae bacterium | reverse complement strand
CCGAGGCCGTCACCGGAGGAGACGGCCGGGCCACCTTCACGACGACGCTTCCGGCGGGCGTGACCGTGGGGGCCGGGCTCGCCACGGTCGTCGTTGCGACCGCCGACTTCGGGACGACCTCCGCGAGCAAGACGATCACCTGCGTCGAGTAGCAGGGCGTCGCGGCGCGAGCCGGCGTCGCAGCGCGAGCCGGCGTCGCAGCGCGAGCCGGCGCCCCGGTCTCCCACGGCCGGACCCCCAGTCCTGATTCCCCGACGACGACGCGAGGATCGGGACCGGCAGTCCGAGCTGCGACCGATTCACGCGGCCGGCAGTGCCAATTCACGTCGGATTCGGGACGACAGGTCCGATCAGCGACAAGGGAGACGCCAAGACCGGACTCCTGGTCCGACTGCGAGCGGGCGGGGTGGTCGGGCTCCTCGGCTCTGGTGGGCGACATGCACAGGTTCCACCAACTGGCTGCAGCACACCGAATCGACGCGGGCACGATTCGCAGCTACCATCCGGCCATGCCGATGTGGCGGTGCCCCCATTGCGGCACGCCCCAGGCGGAGACCGCCCGATGCTGGGTCTGCCGCCGATCTTCGACCACCTGTTCGACCTGCCGGCACTTCCGCCGGTCGGTGGCGGCCCAGCTGGGTTATTGCGGCCTCGACCGGCGCCGGCTCCCACTCTCCGGGCTCGAGCTTCGCGGCTGCTGGGACGCCGGGCCGGCCCGCGCGACAGACGCGATCGCCCCTGCACCGGTGGCGGCCGAGGAGGCTTCGGAATGGTCGTCGCCGGCGCTGCGGCTCCGTGAGTTCGTGCCGGTCGAGGTTGCCCGTCGGTCCGCGGCGCCAATCCGCGCCGTGACCCAGGCAGGAGCCGACGAGCTGCCCGAAGCGGTGGGCACCGCGGCGGTCCTCGGCCCGGCGCCGGCGCGCCTGGACCCGATCGGACCGATGGCCGATCGGGCGACCCTGTTCATGGACGCCGAGCTGTAGCGGGACACGAAACCGGCGCGGGACGCTGTGGCCCAGCCGGGACTTGCGGCCTGACGCGGGCCTGAGTCGCGATCGCTACGGGCAGGAGTACGAGACCGGCGGGTTCTCGAACGTCAGGTTGACCGGCGTCCCAAAGGCAACCTTGACGCCTGGACCCGGCGACTGCGCGACGACCTTCCCCGTCGCATCGCCATCGATGCTCCCGACCGACAGCCCATCCGCGAAAATCGCGGCGGTCGCATCGGCGAGTGACAGGCATCGATAGTCGCCCGTGTTCACCGCGACGGGCGTCGGCGCAGGCGTCGGCTCGGCCGTTGGCGGCGGCGGGATCTCCAGCGTCGGCGAGGCCGATGGCGACGCCGACGGCGAGGCGGAGGGCGTCGGCTCTGGGCCCTGCGAGACGACGTAGTTGACCGCCAGCCCCTGCGTGACCACGACGCCGGGCCCGGGATCCTGGCTGACGACGGCGCCGGCCGGGATGAAGGCGTCGAACGCCTCGCTCCGGGATCCGATCGAGAGCTTCGCCCCGGCAATGAGGTTGAGTGCCTCGCTCTCGGACCTGCCGCGCAGGTCCGGAACCGCGACGGTGGCGTCACCGAGCGCGAGCGTGAGCCGGATGGTCGTTCCCGGATCGACGGTGCCGCCCGGATCTGGATCCTGGGCCAGGACGGTGCCGTCCGGGCGCTCCGAGGCGACGAACGCCGAGCGGGCGACCTTGAGGCCGGCCTCCTCGGCGGTGGCCTGGGCCGCCTCGTACTGCATCCCGACGAGGTCCGGAACCTCCACCTGGCTCTGCGGTGGGGTGGAGGTCCCGGACAGGAGACGGAATACGAGGAAAGCGGCGAGCGCGAGGATCGCGATCGCGAGCGCGCCCGAAACCCATAGCCACGGGCTCGTCCCGGGCCGCCCGTCGGCATCCGAGTCGACGTCGTCGACGTGATCCGGCGACTTCCGGCCACCACCGACCGGCCGTGGCCGGGCCGCGGGCTCGACGCCGGCGTAGGCCTCGGCGGCGTACGGCAGGCGGGCATCGAGAGGCGAGCCGGCCGGCCCGCCCTGCGAGCGATCCGGGGCGACGACCAGGGTCGCGCCGGTATCGGGATCCACCGGTACCGGTCGGCCGGTGGTGCCGCCGGGACGAGCGGCGGCCCCCTCGCCCGCCGTGGCCGCCGTGGCGGCAGACCCGGCGCCGCCCGAACGGCCGGCGGCTGCCGCGGCAGGCCCCCCGACCGCGGGCGCTCCGACGGCAGGGCCTGTCACATCGGCGGGTTCCTTGACGCCGCGTTCGCGAGCGGCGGCGGTACCCCCTAGCCCGGGCGCCGCGCCAACTGACGGCGCCCCGGCGGCCGGCGCCGGAGCCGCGGCCGTCTCGGCCAGGTAGCGCTCCAGCACCTCGGCCATCGCCGACGCCGACGGGAACCGCTCGGCCGGGTCGAGGGCCATCGCCTTCCGGGTGATCGCCTCGAGCACCGGCGGTACGCCGGCCCGGACGGCGGAGGGGCTGGGC
>DATIUS010000073.1:0-1947 GCA_035466655.1 Candidatus Sulfomarinibacteraceae bacterium | reverse complement strand
CGCGTCGCCTCCCAGACGTCGGCGGCGGCGCGACCCGGCGACGTCGTCGCGCTGGACTACTCCGTGCTCCGGCCCGGCGGCGAACGACGGATCGTCTCCTGGTACGTCACGGCCCTCTCCGACGATCATGGCCGCCGCACGGGCCTCCTCGCGTCGGGCATCGACATCACGACGCAGTCGCAGCTCGAGGCGCAGCTCCGGAAGGCGCAGAAGCTCGAGGCCATCGGGCGGCTGGCGGCCGGCATCGCCCACGACTTCAACAACGTGCTCTCGGTCATCAAAGGAAAGGCGGCACTCCTCCGCAGGCGGATCCCCGAGGAGGATCCGCGCCTGCGCTACGTGGAGGACATCCTCGCCTCCACGGACCGAGGAGCCTTGCTCACGACGGACCTGCTCACCTTCGGTCGCCGGCAGACCCTCCGCCCCGAAGCCACGGATCTCGTCGAGTTCCTGCACCGCTTCGAGAGCTCGCTGCGCGGCCTCGTCCGTGACGGCGTCGACCTCAGCTCCGCGCTGCCGGACGAACCCCTGCCGGTCATGGTGGAGCCACCCAAGCTCGAACGCGTCCTCATGAACCTCATCACCAACGCCCAGGACGCGATGCCGGACGGCGGGCGGATCACCATCTCCGCATCGCGCGCGATCCTCGACGACCCGGGCGCAGCGGGGGCGGGACTCGAGGCGCCGGGCACATACGCCGAGCTGTCGGTCACCGACGACGGCTCCGGCATCGAGGCCGAGGCGCAGGCCAAGCTGTTCGACCCCTTCTTCACGACGACGGGGCCCGGCAAGGGTACGGGCCTGGGCCTCTCCGTCTCCTACGCCATCATGAAGCAGCACCACGGGACCATCCGCGTCGCCAGCGAGCCGGGGAAGGGATCGAAGTTCACCCTCCTGCTTCCGCTCGTCACCGATCCCTCGGCGTGCGTCTCGCCGGCTGCGGCGGCGGTCGAGCCGCGCGCGTAGTTCCCCGAGTCCGCCGAGACGCGAGGGCCCCCGGTCACCTCGTGCCACCGGAGGATCTGGACGGCAGCCGAGGGAGCTGCGCGGCGATGCCTCTCGAGGACTGAAGCTCCGTCGTGTTCCTGGCCGTCGCGCAGTTCGCCTGGCGGCCGGGCCCCGATCGCCACTGCGCCCCACCGTGGCCCCCACCGCACGAACATCGGGGACTGCACGTGCCCATCGAGCTCGCGCGGAATACGAGCTACGACGTCACGCGCTCGTTCCGCACCCGCTCGCCGGCCCAGCTCTCGCGCCCGGCGCAAGATAGGCGCGATGCTCCCCTGACACTTCACCGGCGCGGAGGTCCGCGATGGGATCGCGCACGACTCCGAACAAGACCTGGTGTTTCGTATGCTGCATCGCATTGAACCTTGCTGCAGCAGCCTGCGGAGGGTCGTCTGATGATGATCAGCGGCCATTGACGACATGCGAACCGCGCGGCACCTGGCGCTACACGCAGACCCGCAACCAGAGTTCCGGGGGGTTGTGCGCGGACCCGGCCTTCGCACAGGGCTCAGGCCGGCTCGTGGTAAGTGGCGCCGGGAATACACTCGCGGTCGTCGATACGGATGATGACACGGGCGAGAGCCAGACCTACGCCGCGGTGCTGGACGGCCAGGCGTGTCGACTGACGATCAATAGGTCTCTCCACTTGGTGCTGCCGCTCGACGACGGCTCCGCCGCGAGGATTTCTGGCACCTCGCAGACGACGTCCACGATCCAGGGCGATGCTGCGACGATGTCCGGCCATGTCTCTCTCGGTGCAGACGTAGCGATCCAGGGGCTGCCGTGTACGTTCGCGTGGACCGGATCGGCAACACGTCTGTCTTTGCTGACCGAACCGCCGGAGCAGCCGCCCCCGACGCAGCCTCCACCGACCCAGCCTCCGCCGACCCAGCCTCCGCCGACCCAGCCTCCGCCGACCCAGCCTCCGCCCACGCAGCC
>DATIUS010000072.1:0-4449 GCA_035466655.1 Candidatus Sulfomarinibacteraceae bacterium | reverse complement strand
TCGATCTCGACGAAGCCGTTGCGGTGGTGGACCTCGCGGATCGCCTGGACGAGACGGCTGCGCAGGAGCAGGCGCTGCTGCATCGGCTCGCGCCGGATGTCGAGGTAGCGGTACTTGAGGCGGAGGCTCTCGTCGATCGTGGCGTCCGGGTCGTTGATGTAGAACGGCGGCGTCCGGGCCTCGTTCAGGATCGTGACGTCGGTCGCCTGAAGCTCGACCTCGCCCGTTGGCAGGCGCGGGTTCTCCGTTCCGGGGAGGCGGCGGGCCACCGTCCCACCCACGGTCAGGACGAACTCCGATCGAGCTCGCGACGCGACTTCGTGGGCGGCCGGGGCATCGGTCGCGTCGATGACGACCTGGGTGATCCCGTGACGATCCCGGAGGTCGAGGAAGATCAGCTGCCCGTGGTCGCGCCGGCGGTGGACCCAGCCGGCCAGCCGCGCGCCCGCGCCCGCGTCCGCCGCGCGCAGCGCGCCGCACGTGTGGGATCGGTACGGTGTCGCGAGGCTCGTCGGTTCGGTCATGGCGGGCGCTATCGTAGCCGCCGACGTCCGGGGGCGAGCGACACGGGAGGGATCGATCATGGGACGGCTGCTGGTCCACATCACCACCGGGCCCGAGAACCCCACGCGCGCCGCGCTCGGGCTCCTCGTGGCTCGCAGCGCGCTCGCCGGGGGGCATGCGGTGGACCTGTTCATCGCCGGCGACGGCGTCGGGATCCTCCGCCCCGAGACACTGGACGCGGGCCAGGGGATCGGGACGGGCTCGATGCGCGAGCACGTCGACGCGCTCGTCGCCGGTGGAGCGACCTTCTACGCCTCGGGGCTGTCGTCGAAGGCACGTGGCCTGACACCGGATTCGCTCGGCGACCTCGCCGTCACGATGGCGCCGCCGGACCGCCTCGTGGAGCTGGCCTTCGCCGCGGACCGCGTCCTCAGCTACTGACGATTCAGGGAACGAGCGTCAGCGGGACCTCGCGCCCGACGATCTCGAAGTCGCGCCGGTCGAGGGTCATCACGCGACCGCCTGACCGCTCCGCACAGGCGATCACGGCGGCATCAGCGGCGCCGAGGGACATATCCTCGTAGCGCAGCACGAGCGCTCGAATGCGGCTGAAATCGCCGCTGCCGCAGTCGAAGGTGAACCGACCCTCGGCGAGGTCATCGAGGAACCCGGCGACCGCGCGCTGGCCGAAGTCCCGCTCGACGAGATAGCCGATCTCGGAGAGGCTGCCCGCGGCGATCACGAATGGCGGTCGCTCCGCCGTAAGGGCCGCCTTGACGCGGACGTGATCCGGATCGTCGGCATCGAGCAGGGCGATCACCGCCGAGGTATCGAGGACGATCACTGCTCAGGCGCCGGCCTGCGGGGTGGGTGCCGCTCATCCCAGAGCTCGCGGACGCGCGCCTTCGCCTCCCTCGCCGGAACAGCACCGCTCGATACAATGCCGATCGAGCGAGGCCACGGCCGCTCGGCGCGTGCCACGTACTCTGCGAGTGCGTCCCGGATCAGCTCGGCCTGCGGGCGACCTCGGCTGCGGGCCAGGGCGCGCAACTCGGCCTGAAGCTCCTCGGTCAGGTAGAGGGTCGTCTTCTCCATGAGTGAATCTTACCACATACCACATGTGGCGGTCTAGCCGTGGCGATGGTTCCGGACGGCTCGAGCAAGCTCCTTCACGAGGTCGACCACCGCGACCGGTCGCTGCGTTCCGGCCTGCATGTCGCGGAGCGCAACCTGGCCGTCGGCGAGCTCGTCGCCCAGGATCACCGCGAAGTGGGCCCCGTCGCGGCCCGCCGCCTCGAGCTGCCGGCCCAGCTTTCGATGGCCGAGATCCGCCCGGGCGGACAGCCCGGCGGCGCGGAGCTCCGTGGCCAGCCGCAGCCGTCCAATCGAGTCGTTTGGGTCAGCTGACACGACGACGGCCACCAGCGCCCCGAATTCGGGGCGGCCGGCTTCGGCATGGCCCTGCTCGTCGAGGACGAGCGCGACGCGGTCCAACCCCAGCCCGAAGCCGATGCCCGGGGTGGGCCGGCCCCCGAGGAGCTCAACGAGGCCGTCGTAGCGGCCGCCGCCACCAAGCGCCTGCTGCTGGCCCTCCCGGCCGCTGACGTAGAACTCGAAGGCGGTCCGAGTGTAGTAGTCGAGCCCGCGGACGAGCCGGGGCTCGATGCGGTACGGCACGCCCAGCGCGTCCAGGTGCTCCCGGAACCCGGCGAAGTGCGCCGCGCAGGCGTCGCACAGGTGGTCCGTCATCCGCGGCGCGTCGGCGTTCACGGCCGTCATCGCCGGGTCCTTTGAATCGAGCAGCCGGAGGGGGTTGCGCCCCAGCCGGTCGCGCTCGGCCGGCGGGAGGCCGGCGAGATGCCTGCGGTAATGCCCGGCGAGCGCCTCCAGGTAGCCCGGCCGGCAGGCGGGATCACCGATCGAATTGACGAGGACCTCCACCCCGGTCAGGCCCACCTGCGCATAGAACCGCATCCCGAGCTCGACGATCTCGGCATCGACGGCCGGCCCGGGATCCCCGATCGCCTCGACGTCGAACTGCCAGAACTGGCGGAACCGGCCCGCCTGCGGACGGTCGTAGCGGAACATCGGCCCGATCGTGGTCAGCCGGACGGGCTGGGGCCAGGTCTGCATCCCGTGCTGGACGTACGCCCGGACGATCCCCGCGGTCGGCTCCGGGCGGAGCGCCCAGGCTTCCGAGTCCTCCGTCCGGGGCGCGAGGCGGAAGAGCTCCTTCTCGACGACGTCGGTGACCTCGCCGATCCCCCGCTCGAAGACCGCGGCCTGCTCGAACAGCGGCGTCTCGATCGGTCGGTAGCCGTACCGGTCGGTCAGCTCCCGGGCGACGGTCGCCAGCCGCTGGAACCGGGCGGCCTCGTCGGGGAGCAGGTCACGGGTGCCGCGCGGCGCGCGAAACGTGGGCATCGCCGCTGAGTCTACCGGCGCTAAGCCCGGCCCGAGTCGCGGGGCGGGCGGGCGAGGCCCTCAAGCTACGCGAGGTCGCGCGAGACGCTGATCACGTCCTTGAGCTGCTCGACCCGGCTGAGGACCCGGGCGAGCTGGCTGACCGACGCGACCTGGAGCGTCGCCCGCACGGTCGCCACGTGGTCCGCCCCGACCGCGACGTTCGCGGCGAGGATGTTCACCTTCGCCTCGGCGACGACCTGGGTGATGTCGGACAGGAGCCCGGTCCGATCGTAGGCCTCGACCCGGATCGCGATCGGGTAGGTCTGGGCCGGTGCGGCCTCCCACTCGACCTCGATGAGCCGGCTGACCTCGCGCTCGTTGATGACCGTCGGACACGAGCGGAGGTGGACCGTGACGCCCTTGCCCCGGGTGATGAAGCCCTGGATGGGGTCGCCGGGGATCGGGTGGCAGCACTTGGCGAACCGGACCAGGAGGTCCCCCACCCCCTTGACGCGGACGCCGCCGGCCTTCGCCGGCTGGATCGGCGGGGCAACGGTCGGGAGGGCCAGCTGGGCGTCGTCCACGACGCCGAGGCGCATCACGACCGACTGGGCGGAGACCGCGCCGTAGCCGACCGCGGCCAGGAAGTCGTCCAGGTTGTCGTGGTTGAACAGCTTCGCGACCTCGAGGATGCGGTCCTGGCCGATGGCCGAGATCGACGTGCGAGCGAGCCGCCGGAGCTCGCGATCGAGCGACTCGCGCCCGTGGACGATGTTCTCGTCGCGCTCCTGGCGCTTGAACCATTGGCGGATCTTCTCTCGGGCGTGGCTCGTCCGGACGAGGTTCAGCCAGTCGCGCGACGGGCCGTGCTCGGCCTTCGTCGTGACGATCTCGACGATGTCGCCGTTCTTCAGCCGGTAGTCGAGCGGGACGAGCCGATTGTTGACCTTGGCGCCGATCGTCCGATGGCCGACGTCGGTGTGGATTCGGTACGAGAAGTCGAGCGGCGTGGCGCCGGCCGGCAGGTCCTTGATGTCGCCCTTGGGCGTGAACACGAAGACCTGGTCCTGGAAGATGTCGAGCTTGATGCCCTCGACGAACTCCGTCGCGTCGCTGACATCGCGCTGCCAGTCCATGAGCTGGCGCAGCCAGGCCAGCTTGGCGTCGTAGTCGCGGTCCGACTTCGAGCCTTCCTTGTATCGCCAGTGGGCCGCGATGCCGACCTCGGAGACCTGGTGCATCGCCTGGGTCCGGATCTGGATCTCGAGCGGCTTGCCGTCGATCGCGATCACGGCCGTGTGGAGCGACTGGTAGAGGTTGTTCTTCGGGACGGCGATGTAGTCGTCGAACTGGCCGGGGATGGGCCGCCACAGCGCGTGGACGATGCCGAGGGCCGCATAGCAGTCGCGGACCTCCTCGACCAGGATCCGGATCGCGTAGACGTCGTAGATCTCGCCGAACTCGGCCGCCTTGCGCTGCATCTTCTTCCAGATGCTGAAGATGTGCTTCGGCCGGCCCTGAAGGTCCGCCTCGATGCCG
>DATIUS010000071.1:0-3815 GCA_035466655.1 Candidatus Sulfomarinibacteraceae bacterium | reverse complement strand
GCGCTTCGCTGGACCGGCTTCCTCCACAACCTCCTGAACGTGCTGCTCTTCCTGGGCATCCCCGTTTCGGCGATCGGCCTGGTCGGCCTCCCATGGGCCGTGCGCGGCGCCGCTGTCGGGATGCTGGCCTGGTTCTCCGTGCTCACGTTCCTCGCCGCGACCCTCCTCTTCCCGGTCGCGACGACGTGGGGCACGTTCCTCCACGCGTCGGGGGCCGTGCAGGTCCTCCTGCTCCTCTCCGCGCTCCTCGTCCTGGACCGACTGATCGTGGCCGTGGGACGCCGCCGGGGCTGGACCCGGCCGGTGGCCTGGCTCGGGCCGGCACTCGCGATCGCGGCAGGCGCGCTGTTCACGGCGATCCTCCTGCCGTCGTTCGGCCGGGACGGTGAGGGGGTCCGCTCTCGGTACGCCGCCCTGCCGGCGGCGCTCGCCGCCGCCGGGGTCCCGCTCGAGGCGGCCGGCGCTCCGGTCATCACCGACTTCCCGATCTGGTTGGCCGAGGAGACCGGCGCCCGTGCGCTGGCACTGCCGGACGAGCCGCCGACGAGCGTCCTCGACCTGGCCGGGCGATTCCCGGGCGCGACGCTGCTCGTCGTCGATGCCGCCAACGACGGGATCTGGCCGGAGATCGCCGCCAGCGATCCGATCGGCCGGGCCTGTCTCCACCCGATCGAGCTGGGCGAATCTGACCCGGCGCTCTCCGGGATCGCGGTCTTCCGGATCGACTGCCCGTAGGCGCGGAGGTGGTGCCCCGGCGCACGGTGACCTGCCCGTATACTCGCGGCGAATGAACGCCGCTTCGGAGATCGACGCTCGCGACGGCAGACTGGACGGCCTGCTCGCCGAGGCCCGTGAAGCCGTCGCGACCAGCGCCAACGCCCTCCGCTCCGTCCGCGAACGCTTTCGCGAGGGCCACAACGAGCAGGTCGCGCGGTGGGACGGGCTGCGCGAAGAGCTCGCGGCCGACGGCACCGCAACCGGTGCTGCGGCGGCCGCCGATGTCGATGCCGGCGGGCTGCGACGGGACGAGGCCATCGCAGCCGACACCGTCGGCTCCGAGCGATCCGGGCTGGAGCGCCTGGACCTCGCGATCCAGAGCCTGGAGAGCGCCTGGCTCTTCCTCGGCCAGGGAGATGCGTCGCTCGTCGCCGACCCGAGCGCAGCGCTGAACGCCACGGACGTCCAGATGCGGATCGTGGAGGCCCAGGAGGCGGAACGGACCCGACTTGCCCGCGAGGTCCACGACGGCCCGGCCCAGGCGCTCTCCAACGCCGTCTTCCAGGTCGAGATCGTGGAACGGATGCTGGGCCGGGATCCACTCCTCGCCGCCGCGGAGCTCCGCGCGTTGCGCGAGATGCTCCATCGCGAGCTGGCCGGGGTGCGCGCCTTCATCGGCCAGCTCCGCCCGCCGATCCTCGAGGACCTGGGCCTGGAGGGCGCGATCCGGGAGGCCGCGGGCCAGGTCGCTTCCGTCCTGGGAATTCCGATCACCGTCGAGATCGAGCCGGGGATCTCAGAGCTCGGCGGCACCCGTGAGACGGTCGCCCTGCGCATCGTCCAGGAGGCCCTCCAGAACGTTCGACAGCATGCCGAGGCCCACCGGGTGGCCATCCGGGGGGCGATCGAGCACGGCGACTGGGTGGTCGAGGTCCACGACGACGGGCGGGGCTTCGACGTCGGGGCGGCGGCGGCCCGCGGCCGGCGCAACTTCGGGCTGCAGTTCATGCGTGAACGGGCGGAGCTGATTGGCGCACGATTCGAAGTACGATCGCATCCGGATGGCGGCACGGTGGTCCGAATCGCGATCCCACGGGGAGCAGAGGAGAGCAGATGAGTGCGATGGAGTACAGCGGCCCGGAGCGGCGGCGCCGGCTCGGCGAGGAGCGCATCCGCATCCTGATCGTCGACGACCACGTCCTGTTCCGGGTCGGCATCGCCCAGATCCTGTCCAAGGAAGAGGACATCGAGGTCGTCAGCGAGGCCGAGGACGCCCGAACGGCGATGGACGCCGCGCTCGAGACGTCGCCGAACATCATCCTCATGGACCTGTCCCTGCCGTCGCCCGGTGGGATCGAGACCACCGCGCGGATCAAGCGCGAGCTGCCGGCCGTGTCGATCATCGTCCTGGCCGTCCAGGAGGATGAGGACGCCCTGTTCGACGCAATCAAGGCCGGCGCCGCCGCGTTCATCCTCAAGGACGTCAGCCCGGACGACCTGGTGAACATCATCCGTCGCGTCTCGAACGGCGAGTACCTCATCAACGACAAGGTCTTCTCGCAGCCGGCCGTCGCGTCGCGGGTCCTGAAGGAGTTCCGCGAGCTTGCCGTCTACGGGCAGGAGGCCACCCCGATCTTCGCGCCGCTCTCTCCCCGGGAGGTCGAGATCCTCGACAACATCGCCCAGGGGATGACGAACAAGCAGGTCGCCTACCAGCTCTCGATCAGCGAGCAGACCGTCAAGAACCACATGAGCTCGATCCTGCGGAAGCTGTCGGTGAACGATCGCACCCAGGCCGTCGTCTACGCGATGCGCCAGGGCTGGATCAAGATGCCGGAGGATTGAGGAGCCACATGACGCCCGCGGCGAACCTCGCCGAGGAGCTCGCCGCGGAATCCGCGCGCCTCGATGCCGAGGTCCGGGAGATCGATCTCCTCGTCAGCCAGGCGCGGACCGAAGCCGCCCGTCACGAGGCGCGGCGCGCGGCGGCCGCCGAGAAGCTGGCCGGGCTGGGCCCCTCATCGGCGGCGAGCGAGGCGATCGAGCAGGCCAACGAGGCCGTGACGCTGACCCGGCGGGCGGCGCTGATGGAGGCCCAGGTCTCGATCCTGGAGGCCAAGAAGAAGGCCCTCGTCCGGCTCCGCGATTCGATTGACGACCACGCGGCCCGAGCCGGTGCGATCTCCGGTGCCGCGACCGCCCCCGGCGGCGACACCGCCGCGGAGGCCGACGAGCGAGCGCGAGCCGCGGCACCCGCCGTCTCGCGGATCGTCCTGGCTGCCCAGGAGGACCTCCGGCGCGAGATCGCGCGGGCGATGCACGACGGCCCCGCCCAGAGCCTGACGAACATCGTCCTCCAGGCGGAGATCGTCGAGCGCCTCGTCGGCAAGGATCCGGCCGCCCTCGGCCCGGAGCTTCGGCAGCTCGTCGAGATGGTCCAGCACACGCTGGAGGCCACCAAGACGTTCATCTTCGACGTCCGGCCGATGGTCCTCGACGACCTGGGGCTCGTGCCGACCCTGCGCCGTGCCGCACGCGACCGCGGCCGGCGGGCGGGAATCGTGGTGGAGTTCGAATCACTTGGCGTGGACCGGCGCCTGCCCGTGGAGCTGGAGAGCGCCCTCTTCCGGATCCTCGACGAGGCGCTGGCCGGCTACCTCGCCGCCCAACCCGACAAGGTGTCGCTGCGGCTCGACTGGGGCAACGAGCTCCAGGCGGAATTGGCCGCCGAGCGGGCCGCGCAGGCCGTCCCCGTACTCGAGCTGCCGGCGGCCGGCGACTCGCTGCCACCGGCGCTCGCCGCGATGGTCGAGGAACGGCGCGCCGGTCATGTCGAAGCCGTGGCCGCGGCCCAGCGGGCCGCGATCGTGCAGCTGCCGGCGAACCTGTGGCCGGGACTCGCCGGGCGCGCCGCTTCCCACGCGATCGACGCGCAACTCCTGGACGAGGGCGCCCGCGTCCGGCTCCTGGCACCACTCCCGACCTCCGATCGGAAGGGCGGCGCGACGACGCGCACCGGGCGCGCCTGACGCGCTCCCGCACGAAGGTCCTGTCCACGATGGGACCAAGGTCTCGGGTGCGGCACACGACCCGTGAGC
>DATIUS010000070.1:0-7653 GCA_035466655.1 Candidatus Sulfomarinibacteraceae bacterium | reverse complement strand
CGAAGTACCGGAAGCCGACGCCCTGGACCCGGCCGCGGACGACCGCGTCGAGGCGGCGCCGGGCCGCAGCAGCGGGTCGGTCGGCTCGATCGCTCACGGCACGGCGCCCGCGGCACGCCGCGCGCCGGACGGTTCGCCGGTCGTCCAGTGCAGGGCGAGGACGTCGAGCACGAGCTCGGGGCTCACGTTGCCCTCGAGCTGCTCGCCGGCGAGGTCGAGCCTTCCGAGGACGCGTGCCGCGGTCTCGGGCGCGAGTCGCGCGGCTGCCGCCTCGAGGTCGTCCAGCAGGTCGAGGTCGCGGACCGAGGCCGCCGCCCCGTGGCCGAGGAGGGCGACATCGCGGAGCACGGACCGCCAGATGGCCACGAGCGCCAGCGCGCCGCGTCGTCGTTCCGCGGCGGGGACGCGGGCAGCGGGCCACCCGGCAACGGCATCGTCGCCATCGGCCGCGACGGCCCCCGCCGCCTCGAGAGCTGCAGGATCCGGCGCCGCGACGACCCCAGTGCCCTTGCGGGCGCCGCCTGTTCGCCGCGACGGCGCGGTGCCGCCGGGCCCGGCGGCCGCCTCCGCACGGGCCGCTCGCGCCGCGCCGGCATCGAGGGCACGAACCAGGTCCGCGGCCCGCAGGGCGAGCTCGCGAGTCCCGGTCAGTCGCGCCGTGACCCCGGCGCCGAGCAGGTCGAGCAGGGTCCGGGCGATCTCCGCCCGGATCGCCGCTGCCTCGGGCGCCAGGGCGTAGGCGATCGCCCGGCCCGGCCGGCCGTCCGTGATCCGGGCAAGGCGGGCGGCGGTCGGTGCGTCGGCCAGCACCCCCGACTGGAGGACGGCCTCGACGCCGCGACTTCCCATCGGCCCAAGGCGGATGCGAGCACAGCGCGATCGAATCGTCGGGAGCAGGCGCTCCTCGTCGTCGGCACAGAGGAGGATCGTCGTCCTGGACGGCGGCTCCTCGAGCGTCTTGAGGAAGGCTGACTGCCCGTCCTCGGACATCCGGTCCGCGGATTCGATCAGCGCGACGCGCGCGCCACCCTCGACGGGCAGGAGCGCGAGGTCCGCGATGAGGTCCCGGACGCCGCGCTCGCCGCGGCCGCCGATCGAAATCGATCCACCTGGGCCGGACGGCGCCAGTCGGTGGAGGTCCGGATGATTCGCGTGCTCGACCATCCGGCAGGCGCGGCACGACCGGCACGGCCGGGCCGCGGGTTCCTCGGCGCCGCACAGGAGGGCCGCCGCGATGTCGAGCGCCAGCGTGGTCTTTCCGACGCCCGAGGGCCCGCTGAGCAGGACCGCATGCGGCATGCCCGCGGCGAGCAGGGCCCGCGCGGCCGCGACGGCGACCGGCTGACCCAGGGTCCGCATGCCGTCGCCGCGCCCGTCGGGATCAGGCGTCCGTGGCGTCCGCCTTCTTCCGCGCCGGGCGGCGCTTCGGAGCGGCGTCGGCCGCCGGTGCCGAGACTGCCGGCGTCGGGGGGGTCACCGCCGAAGCCGACCCCGCCGCTGCCCTGGCGGCCGACTTCGGGGCGGCCTTCGACGACGAGGCCCGGCGAGTCGGCGCCGGCTTCGCGGTGTCGGTTCCGGCCTCCGCCCCGGCGGGCGACGCCGCACGAGACGTCCGACGCTTCGGCGCCGCGGGAGCGGCCTCGGCGACGGGGCCGGTTTCGACGGCTGCGGACGCCGCGGGGGGCGCGGCCCGGCGAACCGTCCGGCGAGCGGGTCCCGAAGCAACGGGTTCCGGGACGGCCGCCGCTCCCGCTCCGGCGGGTGAGGCGCCGGTCTCCGGGCTCGGCGCCGCTGGGCGCGCGCTCCGCCGGCGCGGGGTCGAGGCCGCGGCCTTCGCGTCCACGGCGGGCGCGGACGGCGCCGCGACGGGTTCCGCCTCACGTTCAGGTCGCGTCGGTCGCGTGCCCCGCCCGCTCAGCTGCGCCCGCAGCATCGCCTCGATCTCCGGCGGGACCTCGCTCCACGGCTCGTCCCCGGATCCGGCTGGTCGCGGCGAGCTTCGGGGCGCCGGGCGATCGCCCCGCGGGCGATCCACCCGAGGCCGATCGTCACGCGGTCGCTCGTCCCCGCGACCGGCGCGCGGCGCCGGCTCGGCGAAGCGGTTCACGCCTGCGCCACGGCCACCCCCGAACCGCTCGCGGTCCATCGCCGCGGCATAGGCGCCGCGCGAACCCCGGCCGGCGCCCCCACGACCTGGGGCTCCGCCGCGCCCACCATCGCGCTGACGACGCTCGGCGATCAGGTACTCGGGGATCGGCGGCTCGTCGAGGTCGTCCTCATCACTGAGTCGGGCCGGAGATGGCGTGCCGGCGGCCGACGACGTCGGCATGCCGATCTGGGAATCCCAGACCGATCCGAACGCGAACCCGGCGCGCTTGGCCGGCGCCGGCGCCGGGATGGGCTCGTGCGGCTCGCCCTCATCCTCATCCTCGGCCGCCATCGGCGCCTCGCCCGACGGCACGAGGCCCTCCTCGCGTCCCCGGCCGCGTCCGCGGCCCCGGCCGCCTCGGCGCCGGCGGCGGCGGCGGGCCTCCTCGCCCGTGCCCTCGCCCTCGTCCACGACAACGCCTTCATGGGCCTCGTCGGGCTCCTCGTCCAGCGCGGGCGCGGCCTCCGCCGGCGGCGCCGGCGCGGCCACGATCGCGGCGACGCGGGACAGCTTCTCGCCGGGCAGGACGACGAGGGGCGTCCCCTCCGCGGTCACGCCGACGACAGCCTCGCCGGGAGCCTCGGGCGCGCGAACGCGCCGACGGGTCCGGGCCGGTGCCGCGGCGACGGGTTCGGCCTCCCCGGCCCGGCCGCGACCGCGACCGCGACCCCGCGCCCGGGTCGTGCTCCCCTCGCTCTGCTTGTCCGGGACCTCGGTCATCGACAGGTCAACCTCGTCCTCAGCCACCCGGCGGCCGGATCGCGAGGATCCCTTCTCGACCCGGGCGATCTGGGTGATCTCGGTGAACTGGTCGGCGACCTCGATGAGGTCGGACGACGTGTTGCCGCGGAAGCTGATGACCTCGACGCGGATGCCCATCTCCTGGACTGCCCGGATCGCCGGCGCGAAGTCGCCGTCGCCGGACACGACGATCGCGATGTCCAGGTTCCGGGCCGTCTTCATCATGTCGACGACGAGCTCGATGTCGAGGTTCGCCTTGACCTTGCCGTCGCCGTACTTCCGGATGTCCTTGCTGACGACCTTGTAGCCGTGGCGGCGGAGGAAGTCGTGAAAGTTGCGCTGGTTCTCGTTGTCCGGGTCCAACCCGGTGTAGGCGTACGCGCGCACGAGGTCCCGTCCCGCCGAGGCCGTCTTGAGCAGCGTGACGTAATCGATGTCCACGCCGGCAGCCTTCGCCGCGTAGAAGATGTTCGCCACGTCCACGAAGACGGCGACGTTCTTGCCCACTGAAACTCCTATTCCTGGCGGCGCGGCATCCCGGCGTCCGGGTCGCGCACCACGATCATTGGGCTCGCCGCCCGCCGGCCCCGGCCGGCGCAAGCGTGCGTCCCATGAGCGGACCGAGCTCTGCAAATCCCCTGAGCTCCCACCGGGCCCGCTCGGTGGGGTCGTTCGGCCGCGGTGCCTCGACGGAGGCGCAGCCCTTGTTGGCAGCCGATCGAAGCGCCTCCTCGAGGAGGACCTCGGTCACCGCGTCCGCGTCCGCGGCCGGCCCGACGACGAGGAGATCGACCGTGCCGACGTAGCCGCCCGCACGAACCGACGGGCGGATCGCGAGAACCGCACCGCCCACGATCTCCCGCCGGTGTTCCGCGACGAGGACGCTGGCATGGGGGAGGTAGACCAGCTGGCGGAGCAGGTCCGCCGCGTCGAGTGCCGTCCCGGAGCCGCGGGCACCGATCCGCCCGCCGCTGAGCGCGACGAACCGGTCGATATCCGTGATCCGGGCTGCTCGGACCGTGTATTCCACGCCGCCGCTGGTACCTCGATCGGGTGGCGCCACCTCGATGCGACCGCTTCGACCAGGGATGGCCGGAGCTGCTTCCGGAGCCGCGGACCGCACGGGAGGCGAACACTGCTCGCTCTGGAACCGTCCCGGGTCGCGGCGACCGGTGTTGCAATCGGTGCGCCGGCGCCTATCATACGTCATCGCTTCGGCGGCAACCTGCGCGCCGCCCGAACTGATCCGGAGTCGCCGACCGCCGCGCACCTCCTCCGCGTCCCCCGACGATCCGCTCCCTGGAGACGGACCGGCGGGGTCCCCGACTCGGAACGGGCGCCCGGTTCGCGACCCACGGATCCGCTTCGGGAGGGAGCTCGGGTCGCCCGACCGAAATCGCACCGGGAACCACCGGCGCGATCGATTCACAGGAGGAGATTGCATGAAGCTCACGAAGGTTGGGGCGCTGGCCGCGGTAGCGGTGCTCGCCTTCTCCGCGTGCGGCACCAGCGGTGGTGGCGGCGGGGACAAGGGGACGATCCAGATCTGGTCGGAGCTGCCGCGCCAGGGCTCGTCCAAGGGCCAGACGGACACGATCGTCGCCGCGATCAAGTACGCCATCGACGAGGCGGGCGGCAAGGTCGACGGCTGGACGATCAAGTACACGGACCAGGACGACTCGACCGCCGAAGCCGGCGCCTGGACCCAGGAGCGCGCCACCGCGCTCGCGACCGAGGCCGCGAGCACGAACGACCTGGTGGCCTACATCGGGACGTTCAACTCGGGTGCAGCCAAGATCGTCATCCCGGTGCTCTGCAAGGCCGGCATCGCGATGATCTCGCCGGCGAACACCTACCCGGGCCTCACCAAGCCCGGCAAGGGCACCGCGGACGAGCCGGGCATCTACTACCCGGACGGCTGCCTGCACAACTACTTCCGCGTCGTCCCGGCGGACGACCTCCAGGGTGACGTGGGCGCGGCGTGGGCCAAGGAGCTCGGCGCGACCAAGGTCTACGTCCTCGACGACACCGAGATCTACGGCAAGGGCGTCGCGGACGTCTTCGACGCGTCGGCGCAGGCCATCGGCCTGACCGTCCTCGGCCACGACCAGGCACCCGGCAAGTCGACCGACTTCAAGGCCCTCGCGGCCAAGATCGCGGATGCCGGCCCGGACCTCGTGTACTACGGCGGCATCACCCAGAACAATGCCGGCCAGCTCTGGAAGGACCTCAAGGAGGCCATGCCGGACGTCATGCTGATGGGCCCGGACGGCATCTACGAGAACGCCTTCATCGAGGCCGGCGGCGACGCGGCCGAGGGCACCTACCTGACCTTCGGCGGCACGACGGCCGACCAGTACACCGGGGACGCGGCCAAGTGGCGTGACGCGTTCGCGGCCAAGGGCAACGCGATCGAGGTCTACACGATCTACGGCTACGAGGCTGCCAAGGTCACCCTCGCGGCGATCGAGAAGGCTTCGAAGGCCGGCGCGAAGGACGTCGCCGCGCTTCGCAAGGCCACCATCGAGAATCTCCTTGCGACCAAGGACTTCAAGGGCGTGCTCGGCACGTGGTCGTTCGATGAGAACGGCGACACGTCGAACAAGCTCTTCTCAGGGTCCCAGGTCGTGAACGGAGAATTCACCTTCGTCAAGGTGCTCGGCGGCTAGCGCCGGGCAACCCCGGACACTCGTTCGGCAGGGCCGGTCGTCGCCCGACGGCCGGCCCTGCGATCTGATCATCCGATCCATTCACACCACGAGGGAGGGGGCGTGAAGGTCGTCGCCTGGGCCGGCGAGCACCGCAGGGCGCTGGTCGCGCTCGCCGTCATCGCGGCGCTGCTGGTGGTGTTCGGCCGGGACGTCCCCATCTGGGGCGGCTGCACCGCCGACCTCGACAAGTGCTCCAGCATCATCGCCCTCGGCCTCTTCCAGGGCATGATCGTCGCGCTGATCGCGCTCGGCTACACCCTCGTCTACGGCATCCTCCAGCTCATCAACTTCGCCAACGGCGACGTGTTCATGCTCGGGTCGGTGATGACCCTGATCGGGGTGCAGCTCGTCGGCCTGGAGAGTGACAGCCCCGCGAGCTCGGTGATCCTCACCTTCGCGATCCTGCTCCCGGTCACGATGCTCCTGATGGCCGGCCTCAACGCCTCGATCGAGCGGATCGCCTACCGGCCGCTGCGCCGGGCTCCCACGCTGGCGACCCTCATCTCGGCCATCGGCATGTCGTTCATCCTGCAGAACGTGGGCCAGAAGCTGATCGGCCCATCGCCAGTCTCGCTGCCGAACCTCCTGCCGGCCGACAACATCATCGGCCACGGCGGCCTCTTCGAGATCGGCACGCTCGAGATCAAGGTGAGCCACCTGTTCGTGACGGCGGTCACGCTGCCCCTCCTGTTCGGCCTGATGTGGTTCGTGAAGAACACGCGGCAGGGCAAGGCGATGCGCGCAACCGCCCAGGATCGCGAGGCCGCCGGGCTGATGGGCATCGACGTGAACCGGACGATCACGCTGACCTTCCTGCTTGCTGGCGCCCTCGCCGGCGGCGCGGGCATCGTCGTCGCCCTCTACAACGGCTCGGCGTGGTGGTTCTACGGGACCCCGTACGGCCTGCTCGCCTTCACGGCCGCCGTGTTCGGCGGGATCGGCAACCTGCTCGGAGCGGCGATCGGCGGGATCGTCCTCGGGATCCTGATCAGCCTGAACGCGTTCTACTTCGAGCAGCGCTGGCAGGAGGTGTTCGTCTTCGGGATCCTCGTCCTCGTCCTCGTCTTCCGGCCGACCGGCCTGCTGGCGTCGGCCCAGAGCGAGCGGGCGTGACATGACCGCCATGACACACCCGGGTCGGCTCGGCGGCCTGCGGGCAATGCTCGGCGACCCGAAGCGACAGATGCGGATCGTCATCGCGCTGATCGTCTTCACTGTGATCTACGCGACGTTCTACAACGACATCCGCCAGGCCCCCGGGATCCGCGTGATCTTCGAGAACCTGCCCCTGCCGAGCACGAACGTCCTCATCATCATGTGCTACTACGCGATCCTCGCCCTCGGGCTCAACATCGTGGTCGGGTTCGCCGGGCTCCTGGACCTCGGCTACGTCGCGTTCTACGTGTTCGGCGCCTACACGACCGCCTTCCTCGCCTCGCCCCTCCACGGGCTGCACGTGCCGTGGTGGATCGTCGTCTGGGTCGCGGTCGGGGTCGCGGCGCTGGCCGGTGTCCTCCTCGGAGCGCCCACGCTCCGGCTGCGCGGCGACTACCTGGCGATCGTGACCCTGGGCTTCGGCGAGATCCTGCCGGTGATGGCCAGGAACCTGGATGCCGTCACCGGCGGCACCATCGGCGTGAACCCGATCGACCCGCCCATCCTCCCGATCCCGGGTCCGTGGGGAGACCGGCTCGAGTTCTCCAACGGCGAACCCGTGGCCTCGTTCTACCTGATCCTCGTGTTGTTGCTGATCGTGTTCGGAATCTGCGTGCGCCTTCGGGACAGCCGGCTCGGTCGCGCGTGGATGGCGATCCGCGAGGATGAGACGGCCGCCGCGAGCATGGGGATCGACACCGTCAGCACGAAGCTCCTCGCGTTCGGCCTCGGGGCCAGCTTCTCGGGCTTCACCGGCGCCTTCTTCGGCGCCTACTCGACGGCGATCTTCCCGGCCTCGTTCAACTTCAGCGTCTCGATCAGCATCTTGATCATGATCATCCTGGGCGGCATGGGCAGCCTCCGGGGCGTCGTCCTCGGGGCGTTCGCGATCCGCTA
>DATIUS010000069.1:0-3130 GCA_035466655.1 Candidatus Sulfomarinibacteraceae bacterium | reverse complement strand
GTCCTGAGGTCGTCCTTCTGGATCTCGGCGACGGTCCGCCCCTCAGCCCGCAGCCGGGTCAGGTAATCCGCCTCGTGAAGGTCGCCTTTCTCCTGGATCAGCGCGATTGTCGGATCGTCCCGGCGGTGGGGTCGCTCCCAGAGGCCGGCGACCCGGCCAAGTTCGAGGGTCGCGAGATGGTCGCACGCAAGGTAACCGACGAGATCGGTCGCGCTCAGGACGAGCCGGCCGTCGAGCAACTGCACGAGGCGACTTTAGCCGCCCGGCGTGCCACCTCGCCTGTCACGCGAGCGACAATCAATCGAACAGGGCCTCGATCGCCGCCTCGAAGACCTCGGTGTGGCGGTCCACGTCCGCCTCCGAGGTGGCGGGGGACATCAGGGCCATGTTGTGGAAGGGCGTCATGAGGATGCCCCGGTTCATCGCCCAGAGGTGAAGGAACCGTTCGAGCTCGAAGTCGCCGTGGGCCCACTGGTCGGCGCCGTTGCGCGGCGGGGCCGGCATGAAGTGGTACTCGGCCCGCGCGCCGAGCCGGGTGACGTGCCACGGGACGGCGTGACCGGCAAGGACGTCGTTGACTCCGGCCTCCCAGCGCTCGGCGAGCGGGATCATCCGCCCGAAGGCCGCGGCGGTGAGGACCTCGCCGAGCGTCGCCCGTATGGCTGCCAGCGAGAGGGCGTATCCGGCGAGTGTTCCGCCGATCCCGTTGACGTCGGCGTCCTCGAGGGTCGTCCGGGCGGTGACTCGCTCGGCGACCTCGGCCGACATCCCGTAGGTGGCCGCCGGAATCCCGCCGCCGATGGTCTTGCCGATGACGAGCATGTCCGGCTCGTAGCCGCCGGCGCCGGTGACCCCGCCGGGACCGGCGCAGATCGTGTGGGTCTCGTCGTGGATGAGGATCGTCCCGTGGCGCCGGGTGATCTCCCGCACCCCCTCGAGGTAGCCTGGCGCGGGCAGGACGATCCCGACGTTCGTGAGCGCCGGCTCGATGAGCAGCGCCGCGACCTGCCGGTCGCTAAGCGCCCGATCGAGCGCATCGAGGTCGTTGAACGGCACGACCCGGGTGGTCGTCGCGGGATTCACCTGCGGACCCAGGTTGCCGCGCCGCGACTCGACGCGGCCGTCGGGCGTGAGCCAGGCGAACGTCTCGTCCACGGTGCCGTGGTAGTTGTGGTCATGGACCGCGATGAACGGCCGGTCCGTGATCGCCCGGGCGAGCCGGAGCGAGAATCGATTGGCGTCGGTCGCGGTGATCGTGAACTGCCAGTACGGCAGGCCGAACCGCCGGGTCAGCTCCTCGCCGGCCCAGATCGCGTCCTCGGTCGGGAGCATCGTCGTGATCCCGCGGCG
Source organism: Candidatus Sulfomarinibacteraceae bacterium (assembly GCA_035466655.1). Classification (GTDB taxonomy): domain Bacteria; phylum Chloroflexota; class Limnocylindria; order Limnocylindrales; family CSP1-4; genus UBA5189. The sequence continues at coordinate 1,780 of DATIUS010000069.1, read as the reverse complement.
GAGTTGGCGCTCGACGGCCGCGATCGTCGGCGCGGCGCCGTGGCCGGCCATCGCGCCGGTGTCGCCGAGGCAGAAGTCGATGTAGTCGTGGCCGTCCACGTCCCGGAAGTGGGCGCCCGAGGCCGCTTCGACGTAGAGCGGAAAGGCGCCGGCCCACTTCGCCATCCAGTTCATCGGGACGCCGGCAAGCAACGAGCGTTGCGCGCGGGCGTGGAGCGCGCCGGCGCGGGGATGGCGGGCCACGAAATCGGCCCCCTCCCGGGCCATGAGCGCGGCGAGACGGGCGCGATCGAGGGTTTTCATGCCGCCAATCATCACCGACGGGCGGGGGAGCCTGCCGGGAATCGGCGGGCCTAGTTGAGCGCCCGGCGGTAACCGCAGATCAGGCAGACCGCCTCGTGGCGGTCGGGATCGACCTCCAGGAAGCTGGGGCAGCCGTTCGTCGAGCAGAACAGGCGGGGGGAGACGGTGTTGCGTCGGCGAAGGCGGCGCATGGAGGCGGCACGTCCGGTCACGGACGTGTGCAGGGATCGCGATAGCATGGTGCGGCTGGTTTCCTTCTTGCCGCTGCGCTGGGCGGTATCGGCCGGGCGCGGCGGTCACGTGGTGCGCGACGTCGCGAAATCGTGCGAAGTCGAGCGATGGAAGACTCGGGCGGCGATCGCGGGAGCGAGTCGATTCGGTTCGAAGACTCGATCGATGCTCTGACCTGCGGCCGTCTCGGCGGGTCCGGTTGTCCACGACAGCATGGGGGCCGAACGTCGATGCTGTCAAACGTACCTTCGTTCCGGCATGGAGCACCCGATCGATCGCGGGTCACGAGGGCCGTCGTGGTCGGGGGTGTGTCGGCCGCCGGGCGCGATCCCTCCGGGTGTTCGTCGCCGGCATGCTCACCAGATGGGCATTCCCGGCCCAACGGGTCGACAAGGTCCGTCGGCGCCTCTGGATCCGAGCTCGCGATCGACGTCCCACGCACGGTCCGACGTCGTCACGCCGTGCTTGCGCTGTCGAAGGCAGAGGGATGCCCGCCTGGCGATCACGGATGAGCCGAAGCCCGGTCGGGCACACGGCCGGGAACGGCCGGGACGCCACGGCAATGGCGGTGTTGCACCTGGTCGCCGGACGCCCCCTCGGCCATCGGTTTCGTTCTCGCAACCGAGCCTTCACGATCGCTGAGTTGCGCTAATCGCCGGACCTTGGCAGATTCTGTCGCGCAACGGCTCTCACGTCCGTGCGATCCCTGCGCGGGGTCGCCGAGAGTCGATCCGCCGGCGCCCAGTGCACGGCGCGCGACTGCCTTTGACGACACTGCTGTGGAGGAACCTGTGGCGAGCATCAAGAGCCCGCGGCCTCGGCGCCGCACGACGTTGGCCATCGAAGGTGGGAGCCGGCACGGCCGTATTCGCGGGTCCGCGGTGCGCCGAGTCATGGTGCGCCTGGCGGCGTTCATGTCGAGCGTCGTCCTCGCCCTCGGCGTCGCGGCTCCAGCGGTGCTCGCGGCCGATCCCCTCACGATCACCACGCCGTACCCGGCCGTCGCGGTCGCGCCGGGATCGAACGTCACGTTCAACGTCAGCGTCAAGACGTCCGAACCGCAGCGCGTGGCGCTCTCGCTCAGGGGAGCACCGGCGTCCTGGGCGGCGAGCATCCACGGCGGCGGGTTCGTGATCGACGCGGTCCAGACCGACGGGGCCGAGGCCGCGAGCGTCCGCGTGGACGTGGACGTCCCGCAGGACGCCACGGGCACCGCCCGGATGGTCCTGACCGGAACGGCCGGCTC
>DATIUS010000068.1:0-2423 GCA_035466655.1 Candidatus Sulfomarinibacteraceae bacterium | reverse complement strand
AGGGTGACGGCGTCTCTGGGGTGGGTGGTGGTTGGGGGGAGGGCGACGGCTCCGGCGTCGGTGGGGGCGTGTCGGTCGGCGACGAATCCGGGGCGAGCGGCGCTGGAGCCTCCGTGGCCATCTCCATCGGCGAGGACGTGGCGCCGGGCGACGCCTCGGATCCGCCGCCGCACGCGGCGACGACGAATCCCAGCACGAGGCAGAGGCGTGTCAGCGCGGCACGGCGCCCCCGGCGCTTCCCGGGTTGGCCGGTGCCGCGCTGATCACGGGCGTTCAAGCGCCGACACTCACCTTCACGACGGTGGACGCCGCGCCGATCAGGCCCTCGTTTGGCGGCGTGCCGAACATCGCTCGCCACTCATAGGTCGCGGTCGGCAGAACGGTCGTCGCGTAGGTCCCAGGCAAGGTGAAGCTCGGTGTCATCGTCGCGATCGTCGTCCAGGCCGTCGTCCCGGGGGTCCGCCGCTGGAGCAGCATGGCGCGGCCGCTGACCGGGTCATTCGCGAGCGCACGATAGGCGGTCAGGTTGGCGACCCGGAGGGTCGCCGAGAATCGGACGGAGCCACCGACGGGGATCGTGGTCGCGCTCGCACTGACCGTTACCGTCGTCGCCAGCGCCAGGCACGTGCTGTAGGCGGCCGCGGCCGAGAACGGCTCGTACTCGAGCTGGAGGCTCGCGACGTCGCAACGACCAAACGCATGCGCGTCCCATCCGGCTTGAGGGTATGCGCGAGACTTCCGCTGGACGACCGCGTCGAGGTAGTCGCTCTCACCTTCGTAGTTCGCGTGGTGGTCGAGGATCTCGACGTGGCCGAACTCGTCGAGGGCGATGTTCTCGAGGTCGTAGCAGCCGCTGGCAATGGTCGTCAGCGCCTGGCACCAGCGGAGCTTGCCCCAGTCGAAGGCATACCCCTGGGCCCTGAACCACATCCGGAAGCTCGTCGGCGCGCCCATGCGGGAGAAGCACGCGATGCCGATCGTCGAGCAGCCGGTCGGTTCACCGTAGGCGATCAGGCTCGTCGGGTTCGTCCCGCGGACGAACGTCGCGGCCCGCGACGCCCGCGATCGGTTGGCGTCCCACGCCCCGGCATCGATCGGGCCGGTCGCCCAGGTGGGGGGAACTTGCCCAGTCTTCCACGTGTACGAGAGGAGCTGGTCCTGTGCCCAGCGGGGCCCAGCGAACACCGGATCCGGCTCGTGGGCGGCGGCCGGCATGGCGGCGATCGCGAGGACCGCGCCGGCGAAGACCAGCGGGAGGAATCGTCGAGTCATGGCTGCACCTCGGGGTCCGGCGGGACGGAGGTGGCGGAGTCGTCGCGCAGAACCCGGGGTGCCGGAACGACCCCGGCGTGGCCGATCGCCACGGTCGAACCGGACGTTTCGAGGCCCGCGATTGAGCCGGCCGCGCCGGACAGCGGGGCATCGTCGGCCCCGGCCGTGCCGGCCGGGCTGGCGGCTCCGGATCGGACGTCGATCGCGACCAGCTCGCGCCCACCGTCCGGTCCGGGAAGCAGGACGGCGAGCGTTTGCCCGTCGCCGCTGAGGGCCGCGCCCGCGGCGGCCGGTGCGAGGGTACGGGCGGATCCCTCGGCGGTGTTCCAGGCGAGGACGGGGCAGGGCATGCCGGGACAGGCGCCCCAGGTGACGAGCTGCCTTCCGGAGAAGCCGACGATGGGGCCCTGGCCCTCGGCGTCGAGAACCGCGATCGCGCCGCTCGTCAGGTTGAGGATTCGGGTGACACACACCTCCGGATCGCATGACTGGACGGCCAGGCGCCCGCCGTCCGCATCCAGCCGCAGGTCCGTGACCCAGGCGCCGTCCATCCCGACCGCCTCCCGGAGCGAGCGCGGCAGGGGCTCGATCAGCTGCCCCGCGATCTGCCCGTCCACGCCGACCCGCCAGACACCGAGGTCACCCCGAGTGCCCGTCTCCAGGAGGTGGACGAGCGCGCCATCACCACCCGGGTCCGCGACGGCTCGTCGCGCGACTCGGTCTGCGATCCGGATCTCGGTCGCGCAGCCGGCGGCCGCGTCGACGATTCGGACGATCGACAGGTCCCCGGCGATCACCGGCTCGGACGCAACGACGATCCGTCCACCGGCCGGACCGGTGACCGTGCTCGCCGCCGGGATTCGGAGCTCTGAGGTCGAAGCGTCGGGCGCCCCGACCTGGAGGACCCAGCCGTCGAGCGTGCCCGTGGCATCGAGCAGTGATTCGGTCCGCCACCACGTCCCGGGGGCCGCGGTCCGACCTCTGCCGGGACGCGGCGAATCCGCCTCCGCCGGCGCGCAGGCGGCCATGGCATGGGCCGGCTCGAGTGACGTGGCCCCCGTCCGGAGCCCGGTTCCCCCGGCCAGGCCGGGAACGGCGGCGATGGCGGCGAGCAACGGCGGCCCGGCGAGCATGATCCAGCGAGGCCTCGA
>DATIUS010000067.1:0-7477 GCA_035466655.1 Candidatus Sulfomarinibacteraceae bacterium | reverse complement strand
CTGTCCGGTGCGGTCCGGGGCGGTGACCGGGACTAATAGGTGGGCCGGGTGCACCAGTCGGGCCATGCACGCGCGCACCACCGCAAGTCATCGTGCAAGGGAGTGGCGCCAGCCTTCGGTGTCCACCCCATCACGAGGACTTCACGAGCACGATGCGGACCCGACGGTTCCCAAGCCGCCACAGGAAGTCGCCCGGCCAGAGCCTGGTCGAGTTTGCGCTGATCCTGCCCATCGTCCTCACGATCATGGGAGCAGCGGTGGACATGGCGCGCCTGTACGGCGCCTGGGTCGCGCTGGAGGGTTCCACGCGTGACGCCGCCGAGCAGGTCGCGACCTTTGAGGGCCTGACCTCCAACTACGCGACCGCCAGCGCCCGAGCCCGAACGGTGATCTGCAGCCAGATGGCGAACGTCGTCGGGTTCGAAGCTCCCCCCGGCAACCCGACGAACTGCTCGCAGCCGGCCGTCACGCTCGACCCGACCACATGGACGGTGAGCACGACCGCCGCCGGCGCCTCGGCGAAGTACCCGATCGGCACGGCCACGGTCACGGCCACCCTCCCCTTCCGGATGCTGTTCGCCTATCCGTTCCTGACCCAGGACGGGACGTGGACCATCTCCTCCACTCAGACCTACGCGATCGTGCAGGGCCGGGGCGGATGATCGGGCCTCGTCGACGTGGCGGTCGCGGCCAGGGGCTTGCCGAGTTCGCCCTGGTACTGCCCGTGTTCATGCTGCTCGTCCTCGGAGTGATCGACGTCGGGCGCGTGATCTGGGCCACCACGAGCCTGAACAGCGCCGCTCGCGAAGGTGCCCGCTTCGCGATCGTGCATGGCGGCACCGCTTCGGATCCGTGCCCCGTCGGCCCGGCCGGTCAGGACTCCAACCCGGAGCCCGACGAGTCGTGCCTCTACCCCTCCCCGTCGAAGCAGTACATCTACGACACCACCGCGGGAGCGGCGATCGCCGGCGGCTCCAACGTCGTCGTCACGGCGTGCTACAGCCTTCCCGACGTGGGGTGCAGCGGCAACGCGGACACGAGCGACAACCGGCGCGGCAACACCGTGACCGTGACCGTGACGAGCGAGATCAACCTGGTGACCCCGTCCTTCCTCGGGCTGACGAGCTTCACCGTCTCCGGAACCTCGACCATGGTGGTGAATCACTGATGCGACAGTCCCGCCGCGCCGGCGAGCACGGCCAGATCCTCGTCCTGTTCACGCTCGCGCTCGTCGCGCTTCTCGCGATGCTCGGGCTCCTGTTCGACGGGGGCAATGCGCTCGCGCTCCGGCGCCAGCTCCAGAATGCCGGCGACGCCGGCGCGCTTGCCGCGGCCAACATCGTCCAGTCCCTGACGCCACGCGGCTGCAGCGCGACCGAGGGGCCGCCGCCCGGGGCCCCGCAGTCCGCCATCGTCACCGCGGCCCGTGCGGGCGTTCGCGCGAGCCTCCCCTGGGTCCAGGATTCGGACATCTCCGTGACCTGCCCGCCCGGCTGGAGCAACTACGCCGTCCAGGTCGATGTGGCGGCCGACGCCAAGACGCTCTTCGGACGAGTGGTCGGCATCACGGGCATCCGGGCGGGAACCACCAGCCAGGGCCTGAACGGCCAGATCAGCTCGTCGATCTACTCGATCGTCGTGCTCGATCCTTCCAACCCCACCTGGCCGAACGGCCGTCGCGGTTGCCCATCGGTCCTCATCTCGGGCGGGCCGACGGTCACGCTCGAGGGGTCGATGGTCATCAATTCGACGTGCGCCGCGTCGAACGGCGGGGCCCTCGGAACGAACGGCAACTCGGCGACCATCACGCTCACCAACGATGCACGGATCAGGATCGTCGGCGACTTCGTGCCCGGCCCGCTCACGATCAACCCGGCACCACTCGTCCACCAGCAGCCGACCAAGGATCCGCTCGCCGGGCTCAGCGCGATGCCGACCCTGACCACGGTGTCGAACTCGCGCCTCAGGCTCTCGGGCGGCTCCACCGTGCTCAACCCGGGCGTCTACATCGGCGGCATCGAGATGCGCAACACGGCCAAGGCCTTCCTCCGCCCCGGGATCTACGTCATGCAGGGTGGCGGCTTGGACATCGGCGCCCAGAACGAGGTCTACTCGGTGACGGCCGGCGCGACCTCCACGACCAGCGCGACCTGGGCAACCGACTGCCCGGCTGCGACCTGCGGCGTGCTCATCTACAACAGGGCCGGAACCGGATCCGGAGCCGGCGCGGCGATGGGCCAGCTCAGCGTCGGTGCCGGCGCGGCCATGAAGCTCCGCCCGTATCGACCGACCGCCGACGGGAGTGGAGCGAACCAGGTCGAATACGAGAACCTCCTCTTCTGGCAGGACGCGAACCCGGTACCGACGAGCTCGGCAGCGCAGCCGGTCGTCCAGCTCAACGGCGGCGGCAGCGTGGACCTCAGCGGCACCATCTATGCGCCTTCCGCGCACGTGTTGGTCGGCGGCGGATCCGGCGGGACGGGCGGCGCCACGGACATCACCCTCCAGTTCCTGGTCTGGGACCTGACGCTGCAGGGCAATTCGACGTTCACCTTCCGGTACCGATCCGAGCTCTTAGCGAAGCCGACGGACTACGGCCTGATCAAGTAGCCGGCGCCCGCCGGGTCGCCTGGCTCGGGGCTTGCCGCGCGCCTGGGCCCGGCCCATGTTCTCCACCCGGGAACCAATCGGCCGAATCGTCTGGCGGGGACGTGGCCGACGATCGTAACCCGGCTCGATTCGGGCGATCGGTTCGCCCACCGAGAACGAACGCATCGGGACCCCCCGGGGCAGCTGCCCGGATCCGGTCGATTCGGGCGATCGGTTCGCCCGCCGAGAACGAACGCCCCCGAACCAGGTGAGCGCGCCAAGCAGGGCGGGGAGCGCGAATGGCGTTGCAGCCGGGCGCGACCCGGCCCCGCTCACAGCCGGTAGGCGCCGGGCCTCCGATTCGCGAGCGCGGGGATCTGCCGGCGAACGGCGGCCACACGGTCCGTGTCGATGACCGCATGGACGATCGCCTCCCGATCCGGCGCCTGGGCGACGATGATCCCCCACGGGTCGATCACCATCGACCGCCCGAAAGCCGGCTGCCCCGGCGGACCGCCGATCTGCGAAGGTGCGATGACCCAGGCCCCGTTCTCGATGGCACGGGCGCGCAGGAGCACCTCCCAGTGATCGCGCCCGGTTCGCTCCGTGAAGTTCGACGGGACGGCGAGCACCTCGGCGCCGGCCAGGGCGAGGGTCCGGTACAGCTCGGGGAAGCGCAGGTCGTAGCAGATCGTCAACCCGAGCGCCACGCCCTCGACATCGGCGACGACCGGCTCGTCGCCCCCGGTCACCCGGGCGCTCTCGACGTCGACCGGACCGGCCTCCACCGCGACATCGAACAGGTGGATCTTCCGGTACCGCGCCCGGATCGCCCCGTCCGGCCCGATCAGGACGGACGTGTTGTACGGCCGAACGGGATCACCCGAGGTTTCGGCGAGGCTCCCGGCCAGAATCCAGCAACCGTGGCGTGAGGCGACGCGCGCGAACGGCTCCGTGAACGGGCCGGGGATCGGGCGAGCGGAGGCACGGAATCCGTCGTCCGGGCCGCGGTACTGGAGGTACTCGGGCAGCGCGATCAGGCGGGCGCCGCCGGCAGCCGCCCCGTCGGCGAGCTCGGCCGCCCGCGCAACGTTCACCTCCGGATCCGGTCCGGCATCGGTCTGGACCAGCGCGACGGCTAGTTCCACGGCTCCCATGGTAGCGGGCCCGTGCCGGCTCCCTCAGCGGGCAAACCCGGCCGCCGGCGAACAGCGGGCATCGCTCGATGGACGGGCCGCGTGCGGTACGACCGTGATCCGAGCCGCCGAGTACGGGCCGAACGCTTCACGAGCAACTTCGGCGCCGAGGCCCCCTTCGGCGATCGGCCGCGTGCCGGTTCTGCTCGCTGTCCGAGCGAATCGACGGAGTTGCAGTGTCTCATCGGTCGCACCGCACGCGCAGCGTTCAGCCCGGCTGGCGGGACGATGACGTCAGCCGGGTGGGAGGCTCCCATCCGGGAGAGCGTCGCCGGCCTCGGATTCGAGGCTGACCTGCCCGTCCGCCGTGACGTCGTACGTCCACGTGTGGCGGTTGATGCAGCCGGAGGGGCAGTCGCCCCAGCCGATCGTCAGCCGGATCCGGAAGCCGCCGTCCGCCAGCGGCTCGGCCTCCCACCACCGCGAGAGGCCGATGAGGTCCGGTGTGAGCTTGATCGTGCCGGCGAAGCGCGGATCGGTGGCGATCACGAGTGCCGCCGCGGCTTCGGGGGATGACACATCCACCGCAATCGGGGTCGGGGAGGGAGCCTCCGAGGCGGCGCCTGGCGGAGCCGGGCTGGCGAACGAGCAGGCGCCAACGAACATGGTCAGGGAGAGCAGAAGCAGAGGGGTGAATCGAGCGTTCATGCCCGCCCGACGATATCGCGTCCGGCGTGGTTCCCCGCAGCGGGACCGGCAGTCGGCGTCCCGAGTGCCGGCAGCGGCTTCCCCGAAAGTGTCAGCGGCGAGCGGAGGCACTCGCGGACGCGCGACGAACCTCGAAGTGGGCGACGTGCGCGAGCGCCTCGTCGACCGTCTTGTGCACGTCGACGACCGCCTGCGGGTAGCCCGCGTCCCGCACCAACAGCTGCAGGTGAGCGGCCGCGGTCGTGGAATCGATGTCCACGGCACCCTGGCGGATGGTGCCCCACGCGCGGTCCACCGCCTGACGGAAGGCGACGTCGTCCCAATCGACGATCTTCAGTTCCACGCGGTGCTCCAACATCGGGACACCTCCACCGCTCACGGTAGATGCGGTCCCGGCCGCTGACGACGGCCCTCGGGCCCGACGAGGAGGGCCGACCGGCCCCATCCGGGTGGCCCCTTTTCGGACGACGTCCTGCCCGCTGCCGCCGCGGGTCTCGGGCCGGCTCGAATGGCGCCTCGCGTTACGATGCCCCGAATGGCCTTGCCCACGCCCCTGCCGGCGGCCGGCCGGGTGACCCGCCTGTCGCTCCCGCTGCTCGGGGCGTTCGTCGTCGGTGCGATCGCGTACGGCGGGCTGTACACGTACCCGGCCCTGTCGGTCGCGTTCGCCGAGGAGTTCGGGATCAGCCGGACCCTTGCGGTCACGCCCTGGACGATGTTCCTCATCGTCACCGCGATCGCGAGCCCGCTCCTCGGCCGTGCCTACGACGAGTTCGCCGATCGCGACCTTCTCACCGCCTCGATGGTGCTCATCGCCGGTGGCTGGCTCGTGGTGTATCTCGCGCCGGACATCTCCCTGGTGATCCTCGCGTTTGCCGCTTTCCATGCCGTGGGCCTCCAGCTCGCGTTCATCGGCACCTCCACCGCGATCGCCCGGCGATATGCCGGCGTCTCTGGGCTGGCGCTGGGGATCGCGTATGCCGGCCCGGGCATCGGGGTGGCCGTCGCCCTGCCCGTCGCGGCCGGGCTCATTGAGACCGCCGGCTGGCGGTCGGCATCGCTGGCGTTCCTGGGAGCGTCGCTGGCCGGCGTCGTCTTCGTCTGGCTGATGACGAGTGGGCCGGCCGTGCTCGTCCCGGCACGGACTCCGGCCGGCAGCACACGGGCGAAAGAGGCCGAGCTGGCTGCTCACGCGTCCGGCCTCCACGAGACTTCCGCACCGGGGGCCGTGTCGGCCGGTTTCGAACTGCTCCCGGCGGGCAGTGGTCCCTCAGCCGGCCATCACGGGAGCGTCCGACGAATCCTCCGAACGCGCCGGTTCTGGGCGCTGTTCGCGGGCGCGGCGGCGATCGGGGCGTTTGACGAGGGAATCCTCCAGGCGTTCGTGCCGCACGCGGTCCGAACCGGCTTCGGGGTGGATTTTGCCGCTGGCTCGCTGGGGGCGCAGGCGCTCGCCTACGTCGCCGGGCAGGTGATCGGCGGCTCGCTCTCCGATCGCCTGGGGCGGCGCGCCGTGGGAGTTGTCGCCGCCGTGGTCGTGGGCGGCGGCGTCCTCCTGGCATTCGGGGCGACGGCCGCGGCTCCGGTGCTGGCGCTCGCCGGGATCCTTCTCCACGGGATCGGTACCGGGGCCACGATCGCCGTCCGCTCGGCGGCCTTCTCGGACGTCTTTGGCGGGCCGAGCTTCGGGACGATCTTCGGGCTCCTCGCCGTCGCGTACCCGGTCGGAGGGACGATCGCCGTCTATGCCGGCGCCCTGTCCGTCGACCGGCTCGGGACGTACGCGCCGCTCGTCGCGCTCGTCCTCGTCACCCTGGCCGGCTGGGCGGCCGCGCTGTGGATCGCCGGGCCGCGGCGACGGGACCTCACTCGACGGAGAGGGGCCGAGCCCGCGAGGTGACGGCGCGGGGTGACCGGCGCGGAGGCCGAGTCCGGGTCGTCCCCCCGTCGGCGGGAGTCTTCGCTCGCGCGCGAAGCTCGCCGCCCGGTCCAGGACGGGCGCGAAAGATTAGGGAAACCTCTGCTTCGCCGCGATCGCCCGCGCCCTACGGTCACGGCGGGCGCCGGGGGTCATCAGTCCAACGGTGGAGGGAATGCATGAAGCGGTCGGTTTCGGAACGGATTGGCGGCGTGCTTGCCGCGACAGTCATCCTCGCGGCCTCCTTGCCGGCGGTCGTGGTCGCGGCGGATCCCCCGCCCACGCTGAGTGGTGAGTTCCTGTCGGCGTATCCCGCCTACATTTCCACCAGCACTGTCAACATCGTCGCGACCTGCGACCCGAACGGCACGTCGACGATCTCCTGGTCCGTCAGCGGCGACGCCATCGGGCCGTACCCGGGCACCTTTGTCGAGACCGGCTCCGCGACCCTGGGCCCGCAGACGGCGCCGGCGTACGTCAACGGGCTGCAGCTCGGGTACCTGGTGTCGGTCGAGGCGTTCTTCGCGATCGATTCCCCGACCGGCCAGGTGATCGGCAGCAAGCGCCTGACGTCGACGACGGCGTCGCTGTCCGACGTCGGCGGCTGCCGCAACCTCAACAGCTTCGTCTTGGCCGATCTGTCGACCGCGAGCGGGACCTTTCGGCGCGTTCTCGCTCAGTCCATGGCCTATGAGGCCGTGATCATCACCGGCGACGCGGCATACCTGGACGCAGGATCAACCGGAGTTCTCCTCGAGCACTTCGACGGGACGGGAATGGCGGAGATCGACGTCGTCCAGGAAGGGTTCATAAGCAGCGAATCGGCCGTGTTGGCTGCGAGCGACGGCCGGGCAACCGGCGGTGGCCGTGTCGCGGACGTGACCTTCGGGTTCACGGCGATGCGGGACAAGGCGGGGACCAAGGGCCGCTGCGCCGTCGTTGACGCGCCCGCAGATGTCATGGTCAGGTGCCTCGACGTGCTCTCGATCGTGGTCAGTGGCAACCGCGCGACGATCTACGGCAACGGGCTCTTCAACGACACCCCTGTCCGCTACCGCATGGACGTCATCGATGTCGCGGAGTCGGGCGCCGGGGCGGACAGCTGGACGATCCGCGTCTCGAACGG
>DATIUS010000066.1:0-18542 GCA_035466655.1 Candidatus Sulfomarinibacteraceae bacterium | reverse complement strand
GAGCTCCAGGCGGCGCTCGGCCCGATCTCCGAGCAGGCCTCCCTCAGCTCGATCGGCGCCGTCGTGAGTTCCGACCTTGTCAACCAGGCGATCATCCTCATCCTCGTCGGGAGTCTCGGGATCCTGGGCTGGATCACCCTGCGGTTCCGTGACGTGAAGATGGGCGTGACCGCCCTGATCGCCCTGCTCCACGACGTCATCGTCGTCCTCGGGGCCTTCGCGATCTTGGGGACCCTCCTCGGCACCGAGATTGACGGCCTGTTCGTCACGGCGATGCTCACGGTCATCGGCTTCAGCGTCCACGACACGATCGTCGTCTTCGACCGGGTCCGCGAGAACCGCGTCCGCCACGCCGGGGAGCCGTTCGCGGAGATCGTCAACCACTCGCTCCTCCAGACGTTCGGTCGGTCGATCACGACGAGCTTCACGGTCGTTCTGACGCTGACCGCGCTGCTCCTGTTCGGCGGCTCCGCAACCGAGGAGTTCGTCCTCGCGCTCCTCATCGGGATCGTCTCCGGGACCTACTCGTCGATCTTCAACGCGAGCCCGCTCCTCGTCGTGTGGCAGGAATGGGAGGACCGCCGGAGAGGCCGGCAGGTGGCGACGCCACGCGCGCCCCGCCGCGCGTCCGCGTAGGCCGTCACGAGGCCCCGGTTCGCGCGCCGGGTCCCGGGACGCTCGTGCAACGTGCGCGTAAGCGGGAGCCAAGCGGCCGTGCAGCGCGCCGTGGCATCCTGACCGGGTGCTCCAGCCGCGGGCCCGCTGGGTCTTCCCCGATCTCACCGCTCCCGACCCGAGCCTGATCGAGGTCGGCGCCCGGCTCGGGATCACGCCCAGGATTCTCGCCCTCCTCGGGCGCCGCGGGATCTCCGCGCCGGCCGAGCTGGAGCGGTACCTCGGGCCTGCCGAGGCCGGCCTCCACGATCCGGCGCTCCTCCCCGACGCGGACGTCTTCCTCGCCCGGATCGTGGCGGCGCGCGAGGCCCGAGAACGGGTCCTGGTCTTCGGCGACTTCGATGCGGACGGGATCACCGGCCTTGCGATCCTGACCCTGGCACTGCGCGCCTTCGGCGTGGAGGCGGTCCCGTACGTGCCGTCACGGCTGGAGGAGGGGCACGGCCTGTCGCTCGCCGCGGTGGACGCGGCGGAGCGCGAGGGTGCCCGGGTGATCGTGACCGTGGACACCGGGACGACGAGCGTGGCGGAGGTGGACGAAGCGGACCGCCGCGGGATCGACGTCCTCGTCACCGACCACCATCGGGTGCCGGCGGAGCTCCCGCGGGCGGCCGCGATCGTGAACGCCCATCGCCCGGAGAGCCGCTATCCGGACTCGCGCCTGTCGGGCGCGGGGATCGCGTTCACGCTCGCCCGGCTGCTGCTGGGGGACCGGCCAGCCGCGCTCGACCTCGCCGATCTCGCGGCGATCGGGACCGTCGCCGACGTCGCCCCGATCCTCGGCGAGAACCGGGCGATCGTCCGGCTCGGGCTGGACCGGCTGCGCGCCGGCGGCCGGCCGGGGATCGTCGCGCTGCTGGCCCGCGCGAATGTTGCCGCGGCCGGCGTGGACGTCGAGACGATCGGGTTCGTGCTGGCGCCGCGTCTCAACGCGGCCGGGCGGGTGGGGGAGGCCCTCGACGCCGCGCGGCTCCTCCTCGCCGACGACCGGGCCGAGGCGGCGCGCCTGGCCGACGTGCTCGAGGCGGCCAACGGGACACGGCGGGACCTCATGAAGGTGGCGCTCGCCGAGGCCCGCACCTCGCCGGACGCAGTTGACGATGCCCCTGCGACGATCGTCCGGGGCCCTTGGCCGGTCGGGATCGTGGGGCTCGTCGCCGGGCGGCTCGCCGAGGAGCGAGGCCGGCCGGCGATCGTCGGCGCGGAGCTCGGCCCGGTCGTCCGCGCCTCGTGTCGGGGCGACGGCGCGCTCAACCTGGCCGGGGCGATCGCGTCCTGCGGCGATCTCCTGATTCGCCACGGCGGGCATGCCGGCGCCGCTGGCTTTGAGATCGCCGCCGAGCGCTGGGACGCGTTCCGGGGCCGCTTCCTCGAGCTGGCCGGCGCCGCCGAGCCTCCGGACCCCCGCCCGACGCTCGCGCTGGACCTCGCACTCCCGGCGCTCGAGGTGGACTACCGGCTGTTCGCGGAGCTGGGCCGGCTTGCCCCGTGCGGGACGGGCAACCCGGAGCCCCTCGTGGCGGTCCTCGGCCTGACCGTGACCCGGGCCCGGGAGGCGTCCGGCGGGCACACGCAGCTGGTCCTGCGGCGCCGCCTCGACGTTCTCGACGGGATCGCCTTCGGCTGGCCGGAGCTGGCGACGCAGGTCTCGGAGGGGGACCGGGTGGACGTCGTCGCACGGCTCGCGAGCCGCCGGTTCGGCGGGGTCGAGTCGCTCCAGCTCGAGATCCGGGACGTCGCCGCAGCGGGACACCACGAGGAGGCACGGGCGATCGTGAACGCGGGCCCGCTCGCGCTTGCCGCGACATGACCGTGCGCCGGAACGGAACGACGGGACGTGGCTCCCTCCTCGACTCCGGACTCCTGGCGCCCGGGTTGTCCGCGATCGGCCTCGTCATCGTCGGCTGGCTGAGCCTGGGGCTCCTGACGGGCTCGCTGCCGAGCTTCACGTCCGGCGAAGGAGACGGCGGGGGCGACGGCGGGCCGATCCGGACGCCCACGCCGAGCAACGTCGTCGTCGTGGACCCGCGGGCGGACGTGCCGGGCCTCCTCGTCTACGTCAAGGCCGGCAACGTCTGGCTTCAGCGCGGTGGCCGGGCAGACCAGCTGACGAACGGGGGCCTCGACTCCATGCCGGCGATCTCGCCGGGCGGCGAGTGGGTCTACTTCGTCCGGGTGACCCCCGAGCCGGGGCGCTGGAAGGTCAACGGCCTGTCCCGCCGGTTCCGGCTGGAGACCCCGTCCCTGATGCGCACGCGGACCGATGGAACGGGCACCGTGGAGACGCTCGTGACCGGCCGCCTGACCACGGGCACGTACACCTGGTCGACCTTCATCCGCCAGCCGGCGATCTCGCCCGACGGCCGGACCGCGGCGCTCGTCACGGACGGACCGGACCCGGGCAAGCGGGACGTCGTGCTCCAGCTCCTCGACCTCGGGACGCTGGAGCTGACCGATCTCGAGGTGCCGCAGTCGGCCCCGCTCGGGCACCAGGATCCCGCCTGGTCGCCGAACGGCCGGTACCTGCTGTACGTGAAGAACGGCCGCGACGGGACCCGCGGAACGCCGGTGATCATGCGCTACGACACGACCACCGGGAAGTCGATCTCGGTCACCGGGCCGGGCTACACGACACCGGCCTGGTCGCCCGATGGGCATTTCATCGCGGCGACTCGATCGACGGCGTTCGGGACGGACGTCGTCATCCTGGATTCGCGGGGCGCGGAGCTGCTCCGGCTGACGACCGACGAACGGAGCTTCTCGCCGGTCTGGTCGCCGATCGGTGATGCCATCGCGTACCTCGAGATCGACCGCGGGGTCACGGACCTGTGGCTCGCCCCGGTGGACCTCGGCGGAACGCCGACGGCCGGCGGCGATCGGCTCCGCCTGACGGTCGCGGCCGGTCTGGATCCCGGGTCGCGGCCGGGCTGGTGGGTGCCGGCGGAGCTCATCCCGACGCCGCCGCCGACCGTCCCGCCGTCGGCCCCGCCGAGCTCCGACACGGGGCCGTCCGATGGCGCCGCGCCGGCGACGAGCGCGCCGTGACCCGTCGTCCCTACCTGGAGCGCCTCGGCAAGCGGACCGCCGCCGCTGGCACGGTGCTCTGCCTCGGGATCGATCCGGACCCGGCGGCACTCCCGGACGGGTTCCCGAGCGGCCTTCCGGGCGTAGAGCGGTTCGCCCGCCTGATCGTCGAGGCGGCGGCTCCCCGCGCGGCCGCCGTGAAGCCGAACCTCGCCTTCTTCGAGGCGTTCGGGGGCGCAGGGTTGGCCGCCCTCGAGCGGGTGCTCGCCGCCGTCCCCGCTGGCATCCCGATCGTCCTCGACGCGAAGCGGGGCGACATCGGGACGACGGCCGCGCGGCAGGCGGTCGCCCTCTTCGACGCCCTCGGTGCGGACGCCATCACCGTGAACCCATACCTCGGTGGCGACGCGATCACCCCGCTCCTCGAGCGCCTCGACGGCTACGCCTACGTGCTCTGTCGGACCTCGAATCCAGGTGCCGGCGAGGTGCAGGACCTCATCGTGAACGCCGACGGCGACGCACCGGCGGAGCCGCTCTGGGCGAGAGTCGCGCGGCGCGCCGCCGACTGGGGCCCTGGTGGCACCGTCGGGCTCGTTGTCGGCGCGACGGCACCGCGCGAGATCGGGGCGATCCGCGGGATTGCACCCGGTCTCGGCTTCCTCGTGCCCGGGATCGGCGCACAGGGCGGCGAGGTGGACCCGGTGCTCCGCCACGGGCCGGCCAGCGCGCCACCGGCGAGTGCCCACCCGGGCCGTGGGCTCCTCGTCAACGTCTCGCGCGGGATCGCCGGGGCGGCGCTCGGGCCGGCGTCCGTCGGTGCGCCGGCAGATCCGGGCGAGCGCCTCGCGAGGGCCGCCGCCGGCTGGTCGAGCCGACTCCCTGTGCTACCCTAGCCGCCGTTCACGGCGGCCTGTCCGCCTCACGAGGTCCCGCTCGCCATGCCGTTCAACATCCAGGGCCCGGAGCTCATCATCCTCCTGGTCATCGCCCTGCTCGTGCTCGGGCCGGGCAAGCTCCCGGAGGTCGGATCCGCCCTCGGGAAGACGATCCGCGAGTTCCGCAAGGCCGCCAGCGACGTCAAGGAGTCGACGAACCTCGACCCGGCCAAGGCGGTCTCCGCCCCGGCCGAGGCGCCCCGGGTCGCGGCCCCTGCGGCGGCGCCCGTGTCCGCCTCGCCGGCGGTCCCGCAGGATCCCGCGGTTGTCGAGCCGGCGGCCGGATCGTCCGCCGACGCCGGTGCGGACAAGCGGGCCTCGTCCTAGCCCGGAGCGGCAGATCCACCTGTACCGGACCGAGCCATGACCGACGGCGACGAGCCGCGTTCGCGCGCGTCAGACCCGGCGCCGGGCACGGCGGGCGATGCCGGCGACCCTGATCCGGCGACGGCGACGGCGGTCGTCATACCGCCGGTCGAGGGCCCGGCGAGTGAGGGCGAACCCGGCGCGGTCATGTCGCTTGTCGACCACCTGTCCGAGCTTCGCGACCGCATCATCTGGTCGGTCCTCGCGGTCCTCGCCGGGGCCGTGGTCGGCTTCGCCGCCGGCGAGCCGATCATCTCGTTCCTGCGGTCGCCACTGCCGACCGACCAGCCGCTCGTCTTCACCTCGGTCGGGGACCCGTTCGCCATCCGGATCCGGATCGCGATCGTCGTCGGGATCATCCTCGCGATGCCGGTCCTGCTCTGGAACATCTGGCGGTTCGTGGCGCCGGGCCTGACGGCGCGCGAGCGGCGCTCGATCCTGCCCTGGATTCCCGCGGCCCTCGCCTTCTTCGTCCTCGGCGTCGGGATCGCCTACGTCGTCCTGCCCTACGCCGCGGCCTTCCTGCTGAGCTTCCAGACGCCGGACCTCCAGGCGCTCCTGACGGCGCGCGAGTACTTCGACTTCGTGACCACGATGTTCCTCGCCTTCGGGCTGCTCATGGAGTTCCCGATCCTGCTCGTCGGCCTGTCGCGGGTGGGGATCGTGACATCGGAACGGCTGCGTCGATCACGCCGGATGATCATCCTCGGCATCGCGGTCCTGGCGGCGGCCGCCACGCCCGGCGGTGACCTCGTGAGTCCCGCGATCCTCGGGCTGACCCTGTATGTGCTGTTCGAAGGCACCGTCTTCGTCATCCGGCGGAGCGGCCGCTGAGCGGTGATCGGGCGGGGGTAGACTGCAACCCATGGCGAGCCCCAACGACGGCGACGCCCCGCTCCCTCGTGAACTGGTGCCGACCGCGCCCGGGCCCGAGCATGCCCACGTCGTCATCCTGAGCGGCCTGTCCGGCGGCGGGAAGACCGCCGCTGCGAAGCTGTTCGAGGACCTCGCCTACATCGTCGTCGACAACCTGCCGGGCGAGCTCCTGCCGAACCTCGCGGAGCTCGTCTCCTCCGACCGCATCCGCTACGCGCGCGTCGCGATCGTCCTGGACGTCCGCGCTGGCGACGCCGAGACCGCCTACCGGGCGATGCGCGGGGCGCTCGAAGGCCGCGGGATCCGACCGCAGATCTTCTTCCTCGAGGCCCGCGACGACGTCCTCATCCGCCGTTTCTCCGAGACCCGCCACCGCCACCCGCTCGGCGAGGGACGAGGGATCGCCGCCGCGATCGCCGAGGAGCGCCGCCTGCTCGACCCGGTCCGCGCCGAGGCTGACGTCGTCCTCGACACCTCCGACCTCTCGCTCCGGGAGCTCCGCGAGCGGCTGTTCGGCCGCCTCGGCGAGGTGGAGCCGGATCGGATGGCGATCCAGCTGATCAGCTTCGGCTACAAGTTCGGGGTCCCGCTCGAGGCGGACCTCGTGTTCGACGCCCGGTTCCTGCGCAACCCGTACTACGTCGAGGAGCTCCGCGCGCGGACGGGACTCGCGTCCGAGGTGCGCGACTACGTCCTGGCCCAGCCCGGCGCCGACCGGTTCCTCGAGCTCGTCGAGGAGTTCCTCGACTTCTCGATCCCGGCCTTCGGGGCGGAGGGCAAGAGCCGGCTGACGATCGCCGTCGGGTGCACCGGCGGCCAGCATCGTTCGATCGTCCTCGTCGAGGAGCTCGCGGCCTGGCTGCGGGCGAACGGGCACGGACCGGTCTCCGTCTTCCACCGGGAGCTGGAGCGGCGATGAACCTGCGGCGCTGGCTGTCGCCGGGGATCGGCGTCAAGCGCTGGCTCGGCGTGGTCTTCATCGGGCTCCTGGTCCTCGCCCTCGCGGTCGCCCACGTCGTCCGCCAGGTCAGCCAGGACATCCGCCCCGGCGGGGCCGCCCAGCTCCTGATCGACGCGGTGACCCTCCAGTTCCTGCCCTATGCGCTCCGCGGGCTGATCGTCGGGTCGATCGGCGTCGCGATCGTGCTCATCGGCGTGGCCCGGGTGGTCCGTGCCGTCACGGAACCGCTCCGCCAGGCGGATGAGGGCCAGCCGCTCGTCGAGGTCATCTACCAGAAGCGCTTCCTGGCGAAGGGCCCGAAGGTCGTCGCCCTCGGGGGCGGCACGGGCCTGTCCGCGCTGCTGCGGGGGATGAAGGAGCACACCAGCAACATCACCGCGATCGTCACGGTGGCCGACGACGGCGGCTCGTCCGGCGCGCTCCGCGAGGAGCTCGGAATCCCGCCGGTCGGCGACATTCGCAACTGCATCGCCGCCCTCGCCGACGCCGAGCCGCTGATGAGTGAGCTGCTTGGGTACCGGTTCCCGGGCGGTCGGCACCTGGAGGGACGGCCGGTGGAGACCGAGCCGGGCGGCCTCGGCGGCCATGCGATCGGCAACCTCCTGATCGCCGCGCTCACCGCGGTCGAGGGCGGGGACTTCGAGGAAGGGGTCCGGCGGATGAACCGCGTCCTCGCCGTCCGCGGGCAGGTGCTGCCGGCCTCGCCGACGCCGATCACCCTGCATGCGCAGACCCGCAACGGGATCGTCGTGTCGGGCCAATCCGCGGTGATGCGGACGAGCGGCATCGAGCGGGTCTGGATCACGCCGACGGACGTCGCCGCCTCCGAGGATGCGCTGGCCGCGATCGCCGAGGCGGACCTGATCGTGCTCGGCCCGGGCTCGCTTTACACGAGCCTCCTGCCGGTCCTGCTGATCCCCCGGATCCGCGAGGCGGTGGCCGCGGCCGGCGCGACCCGGCTGTACGTCTGCAACGTCGCGACCCAGCTGGGCGAGACGGCCGGCTACGACCTGGCCGACCATGTCGAGGCGCTCCTCGCCCACACGACCCCGGGGCTCATCGACCTCGTCCTGGCCAACGACCGGTTCGACGCACACGTTCCCGCGGACTGGCGGGCGGAATCAGTCCGTCTTCGGTGGCCGCCGTCCGTCGAGCCGACCCCGCGGCTCGCCACGGATGACGTCGTGGACGCCGGCAACGCCCATCGGCACGACCCGGCGCGCCTCGCGGCCGCGGTCCTGCGCGCGGTCGAGCGCGAGGCGCCGGTGCGGCGGCGAGCAGGCGTCGCCAGGACCGCGTGACCGGACCGCGTGTCCCGGGCGGTGCCACCAGGGGGAGCGCCGCGACCGAACCTCGCGCTGGGGCCTGTGCCGCGGTGGTCGCCAGATGACGGCGGCGGACCGCGACCTCGTGGCCGCGCTCCGCGCCGAGCTCGCCGCGATCGACCCGGCGAGGGCCTGCGATTGGGCGGCGGAGCGAGCCGGCCTGGCGGGGCCGGTCGGTCAGCGTGACCCGGTGGTCGCCCGGCTCGCCGTCCGGCTCGAGCGCCATGCCGGGCCCGCCGAGGCGCTGGCGGACGAAGCCGCTGGGAGGACGGGCCCCGGCGCTCGAGCGGCGTTCGACTTTCCCGCCATGCCGGAGCACTGCCGGATGGCGTACCTCCGCGGCCGGTTCCTCGGGCGCGGTTCGCTCAGCCTTGCCGGCGGGCGGACCCACCTCGAGTTCGTCGTGGATCCGGCGGAGGCGCCCATCCTCGGGGAATGGCTGTCGAGCGCGGGCCTGCCGGCATCGTGGCGCCTGCGCCGGGGCCGGGGCGTCGTCACCTGGAAGAACGGAGAGACGGTCAGCCTCTTCCTTCGGCGGATCGGGGCAGGTGCGGCCCTGCTGGAGCTGGAGGCGCGCCAGGTGTCCCGGACGCTCCGGGGCGAGCTGAACCGGATCCTGAACGCGGAGTCGGCGAACCTCCAGCGATCCGTGGCCGCGGCCGGGCGCCAGCTCGCCGCGATCGACCTCCTGGAGGCCGACGGCCGGCTTGCCGAGCAGCCGTACGTCGTCCGGCTCGTCGCCGATGCCCGGCGCGAGACCCCGGAGGCGACGCTGACCGACCTGGCCGAGCGCCTGGGTGTGCATCGGAGCGCCGTGCAGCGTGCCCTCGATCGGATCGAGCGCCTGGCGCTCCACGCGGAGGCTCCGACGCCTGCTCTGGCATGATCCCGGCATGCGCAACGTGATCGTCGCCGCCAACTGGAAGATGCACACGACGCCGGCGGACGCCGGCGAGCTTGCCAGGGTCATCGGGTCGCGGACCCGCGAGCCGGGCGTCGTCAGGGTGATCTGCCCGCCGTACGTCTGCCTGGCGGCGGTCCGCGACGCGGTTTCCGGCACGGACGTCGCCGCGACCGACCGGACGGGGGTCGCCGTCGGCGCCCAGAACGTCCACCACGAGGCGGCCGGCGCGTACACCGGGGAGATCGCTGCCGGGATGCTCGCCGGCCTCGCGTCCTGGGTGATCGTGGGCCACTCGGAACGGCGCCGCGATGCCGCGGAGACGGACGAGCTGATCGGGCGGAAGCTCCGGGCGGCGCGAGCGGCCGGCCTGCGGACGATTCTGTGCGTCGGCGAGCAGCTCGCGGAGCGTGAGGCGGGGCAGGCCGAAGCGGTCGTCGGGGCGCAGCTCCTCGGCTGTCTCGACGGTGCCGCTCTCGAAACCCTCGGGACCGAGGATGGCCTGCCCTGGCTGACGATCGCCTACGAGCCGGTCTGGGCGATCGGGACCGGGCGGACGGCCCGCGGTGCCGACGCCGCGGTAATGGCCGGCGCGATACGCCGGACCCTGGCGGCGCTCGGCATGCCTGACGCCGGGGAGGGGATCCCCGTCCTGTACGGCGGGAGCGTCACCTCCTCGACGATCGACGAGTTCCTCGCCGAGCCGTCGATCGATGGGGCGCTCGTCGGCGGCGCATCGCTCAAGCCCGACGAGATGGCGGCCATCGTGGCCCGGGCCGGCATGACGGCCGCGGCGCGCGGCCTCGTGGCCGATCTGCCGGCCTGATGGGGGCGCGACCGCGTCCCATCGTCCTCGTCATCCTCGACGGCTTCGGTATCGGGCGGAACCCGGCGGCCGACGCGATCCGGGCCGCGCGGATGCCCGCCTGGCGAGGCCTGCTCGCGCGGTGGCCCCATTCCACGCTTGGGGCATCGGGCGAGGCCGTCGGCCTGCCGATCGGCCAGATGGGGAACTCGGAGGTGGGCCACCTCAACCTGGGCGCCGGCCGGCCCGTGCTCCAGGACCTGCCGCGGATCGACGCGGCGATCGACGACGGGTCATTCTTCGAGCGCCCCGCCCTGCTCGTCGCGTGCGACCAGGCGATCGCGACGACGGGTCGATTGTCGATCATCGGGCTGATCGGGCCGGGCGGTGTGCACGCCCATGATCGGCATCTCATCGCCTTCGTCGAGCTGGCGGCGCGGCGCGGCGTACCCCGGGTCCGGGTCCACGCCCTCCTCGACGGGCGTGACACGCCGCCGCGGTCGGCGATCGAGTTCGTCCCGGATCTCGAGCGCCGGCTCGCGGCCGCGCACCCCGACGCCCGAATCGCTTCCGTCGGCGGCCGCTACTTCGCCATGGACCGGGACCGCCGCTGGGAACGAACCGAGGCCGGCTACGACGCGATCGTCCACGGTGCCGGGCTCGTCGCCCCGTCCGCCGTGGCCGCCGTCGAGCTCGCCTACGGGCGGGGCGAGAACGACGAGTTCGTCCGGCCGACCGTGATCGAAGGGGTGGACGGGGGGCTCCGCGACGGCGAATCGATCGTCCACGGCAACTTCCGGGCGGATCGGGCACGGCAGCTCGCGCACGCCCTGGCCGACCCGGCCTTCGACGGCTTCGACCGAACCGCTCCGGACGGCGCCCCCGCCCCGAGCGGGCTCCACGTCGTGACAATGACCGAGTACGAGGCCGGCCTGCCGGTCGACGTGGCCTTCCCGCAGGAGGAGGCGCGCTCGCTGGCGCAGGCGGCGTCCGAGGCCGGCTGGCGCCAGTTCCACGTCGCCGAGACCGAGAAGTACGCGCACGTCACGTACTTCTTCAACGGCGGCCGCGAGGCGCCCTTTCCGGGCGAGGATCGGCACCTGGTGCCGAGCCCGAAGGTCGCCACCTACGACCTCCGACCGGAGATGAGCGCGGCGGGCGTCACCGACGCTCTGGTCGGCGCGATCGAGGCCGGGACCTACGACCTGATCGTGGCCAACTACGCGAACCCGGACATGGTCGCGCACACCGGGGTCTGGGCCGCGACGGTCCGGGCGCTCGAGACGGTGGACGCCTGCCTTGCTCGCGTCGCCGCCGCGATCGAGGCCGCCGAGGCCGCGGACCCCGATGGTCCGGGGGCGATCCTGGCGATCACCGCGGACCACGGCAACGCCGACGAGATGCTCGACCCGGGCGGCGCGATCGTCACGGCGCACTCCCTCAACCCGGTGCCCTTCCTCGTCGCCGGCCGGGCGACGTCCGGCAGAAGCCTTCGGGATGGCGTTCTCGCGGATGTCGCGCCGACGCTCCTCGAGCTCGCCGGGCTGCCGGCCTGGCCCGGCGTGACGGGGCGGTCGCTCCTGGAGGGATGACTTGGAGCCGGGCTACCCGGCCGTCGGGGGCACGGGCGAGCCTGTGCTACGATCCGTCGCCGTCGAAGCAGGAGGTCGCATCCGTGGATCCCGTCCTGGCCGCGGGCCAGCTCATCGTCTCCGTCGCCCTGACCCTGTCGGTCCTCCTCCAGGCGCGCGGCGCCGGGCTGTCGGGTGCGTTCGGTGGCGATTCCGCCGTCTACCGGAGCCGGCGGGGCATCGAACGGCGGCTCTGGCAGTTCACGATCGTCCTCCTCGTCCTGTTCGTGCTGTTCTCGATGGCCTCATACCTGCTCGACACGACCACGGTCTGAGCATGCCGCGGCCGTCACGGACGGACCCGCCGGCACGGTGAGCCTCCGCGATCGCGCCGTCGTCGGCCTCCTGGTCCTCGTCCTCGTCGTCCTGAGCGGCGCGGTCGTCGCGCCCTCGCTGGCGCCGTCCGCCCCCGACGAGACACCGGGCCCGAGCCTCTCGGCGAGCCGGCCGTACGTCGAGGGGGTCCTCGGCTCGGCGACGTCCGTCAGCCCGTTCAGCTCCCGGACGCCGGCCGAGCGCTCGATGGTCGCACTGATCTTCCGAGGCCTCGTCCGCCTCGGCCCGGGCGACACGTTGGTCGGGGACCTGGCGGAGCGCTGGGAGGTCGACCCGACGGGTTCGACCTGGACGTTCCACCTCCGCGACGGTCTCGCCTGGCATGACGGCGAGCCGCTGACGGCTGCCGACGTGGTCTTCACGATCGAGGTCCTGAGCGACCCGGACTATGCGGGCCCGGGCGCAGCCTCGTGGCGTGAGGTCACCGCCGCGTCACCCGATCCAAGGACGGTCGTCCTGACCCTGGCGACGCCCCTCGGTGGCTTCCTGTATGCGGCACTCCAGCCGATCGCGCCGCGCCACCTGCTCGGCGGGATCGCCCCCGCCGACCTCGAGCTCGACCCGTTCGGCCGGTTTCCCGTCGGGTCCGGCCCCTTCCGCCTGGCTGCGTTCGACGACGTGCATGCCCTGCTCGTTCCGGCGATCCCGGACGTGGTCGATCCCGGTGAACCGACCGGTGGCGCCGGTCGCCCGACCGACTCCCTCGCGACGCCGATGCCGACCGCCCGGCTCGGAGGCCCGCTCCCGTACCTCGCCGGGATCGAGTTCCGGTTCTTCGGCGACGCCGGATCGCTCGTCGCCGCGTGGGACGCCGGGCTGCTCGATGGCGCGTCCGGGCTCGCCCCCGAAGCCGCCGAGGGGCTCCTCGCCAAGGCCGGCGTGCGGCTGCTGCGCTATCCGACGACCACGCTCCTCGGGGTGATGCTGAACCTGCGCGCGAACCATCCCGAGCTGCGCGATCCGGCCGTCCGCCGGGCACTTCTCGCCGCCATCGACCGTGACGCCATCGTCGCTGAGGTCCTCGCCGGCCAGGCGGTCCGCGCAGACTCGCCGATCCCGCCGACGAGCTGGGCGTTCGACGCCGAAGCCAGCCCGGCCGTCCCGTACGACCCGGACGTTGCACGCACCGCCCTCGCCGCGGCGGGCTGGAAGGAGGCCGACGGCGGCGGCTGGATCCCGAAGGGTGCCAAGGAGCCGTTGACCATCGAGCTGCTGTGCCCCGAGGAAGCCGCCAACCCGACGGCGTACGCGGTTGCCTCGGCGATCGTCGAGGACTGGCGCGAGATCGGCCTGACCGTCGTCCAGACGCCGGTTCCACCCGCCGAGCTGGTGGGCGGCCGGCTTCGGACGGGGGAGTTCAGTGCGGCCGTCCTCGGGCTCGGGATCGGCCTCGACCCTGATCTCTATCCGATCCTCGCCTCGACCCAGGCGACCTCGAGCGGCTCGAACCTGGCCGGCGTCCAGGACGCGGCCCTCGACAAGCTGCTCTCGGCGGCCCGTGCGCCGGGGACCGACGAGGTGCGCAAGGCCGCCTACGTCGCGCTCCAGGCGCAGCTCGCGGCGGGTGTCTACCTGCTCCCGATCGCCTTCCGCGACGAGGTCGCCGTCGTTCGCCCGACGCTCGAGGGGCCCGAGATTCGGCCCATCGGGAGCCCGGGGGACCGATTCTGGGATGTGCTAACATGGCGCCTCGCCGACGGCCGGTGAGCCCTGCGAACCGGTCGGATTGATCCCGCCGAGGTGGCGAAATTGGCAGACGCGCTAGCTTCAGGAGCTAGTGCCCGCAAGGGCGTATGGGTTCAAGTCCCTTCCTCGGTACCACCCACCTCGAGGCCCTTGAAGGATCGATCGACGGCTCGGCGAAACACCTGATGCCCAGGTGGCGGAATTGGTATACGCGTACGTTTGAGGGGCGTATGAGGCAACTCATCCGGGTTCAAGTCCCGGCCTGGGCACCACCTCCCTCGTTGAGGCGGCCGCATCGCTGCGCTCCTCGCTGTGCGCGCTCGCTCACGCATATTGGAATGCGCTCGCGACCGTGCTCGCTCGGGCCTTCCGCTGCGACCCCCTGAACGAGGGAGAGAAACTCCCCGCTCGACCTGCGCTCCTCGCTCACGCGCGTTTGAAGCGCGCTCGCTCCGGTGCTCGGCTCCGCCTTGCGCTGGGGCCCGCCCGAGCGGCGGGGGTTCGAGTCGTCCGGACCGCCTGAACGGCGGGATATCCACGGCGGGTCGGCGGACGGGTGCGCTACGCTCTCCGCGGGCGGTTAGCTCAGCAGGTCAGAGCGCCTCGCTTACACCGAGGAAGTCACTGGTTCGAGTCCAGTACCGCCCACCAGGATCCAGGCACGAAGCGGCCCCCGACAGGCCATACGCCGGAAGCCGCCTGTCCCGATCGCACCGCGCATCCGGGCGTTTCCGCCGTCTCCAGCGCCGTGGTTGGTTCTGCTCATCCGATGGTGCCGCCCACGGCGCATGCCGAATGGCCCTACCGAAGGACAGGGGTGGGGTCGAAGGTCCCAGGGTCGCGGTGTGCGACGAGCGATGTCTCGGTTTCAAGTTCCCGCACTGAGCTCCCGAGCTCGCTGGTGATCCCGTACCAAGATGGAGGCCGCGACCGTGATGAAGCGACCCCAGCTGATCGGTGTCGCGCTTGCCGCGCTCCTGTCCGGGGCATGCTCGGCAACGTCCTCGCCATCGACGGCTGTCTCTCCCGCCCCGACAAGCACCGAGCGCGAAACGATTCACGTCCTCGAAGCCCCGGTCGAGTTCACGGACGTCAAGGTCGGCTCGCTCACCGGGTGCAAGAGCGCGACCGGCTGCCAGGGCGACCAGCTCATCGGCCGTTCCCGGATGCTCGACGCGGCGACCCGCGACGACGTTGGAACGCTGCTGGTCATCTGCTTCCTGATTGACCCCAGCCAGAGCCTGTACGGCTGCCCCACGAATACGATCGCGCTGACCGGGCGCGGCCAGATCGTCTACTCCGAGGCGCTGCTCTTCAGGACGGCGTCCCGCGAGGAGTGGGCGAAATGGGCGCCATGGCCGATCACCGGCGGCACCGGCGAGTTCCTCGGCGCGACCGGCACAATCGACAGTCCCGCCGACAGCACCTGGAGCTACGGTGACTTCGTGATCACGATCGACAAGTAGGAACGCGACCCTCAGGAGCCGTGTGGCTCCGCGACGCGGCGGAGGCCCCTTGCTAGACTGGCCGTGATGGGCCGCCCCGCCGGGGCGCGCATCGTCGCTGCCCGTGGGGAGGCATCCATGGAATTCGTCATCGGCCTGCTGGTCGTCATCGTCGTCCTCGCCGTCTTCGTCATCGGGATCTACAACGGTCTGATCGGACGGCGGAACCGGGTCGACGAGGCGCTCGCCCAGATCGAGGTCCAGCTCAAGCGTCGCCACGACCTGATCCCGAACCTCGTGAATGCCGTGAAGGGCTACATGGGATTCGAGCAGAAGGTCCTCACGGCGGTCACCGAGGCGCGTGCCAACGCCGTCGCGGCCGGCGCCAAGGGCGTCGCCGCCCAGGCCCAGGCCGAGAACGCCCTGACCGGGACGCTTCGCTCACTCTTCGCGGTCGTGGAGAACTACCCGGACCTGAAGGCGAACGAGAACGTCCTCAGCCTGCAGGAGCAGCTGACCACGACGGAGAACCAGATCTCGTTCTCCCGACAGCACTACAACGCCACCGTCCTCGACTACAACAACGGCATCCAGACCTTCCCGAACGTGATCTTCGCGGGGATGTTCGGCTTCCTGAAGCGGGACTTCTTCGACGCCGAGCCCGAAGCGGCCACCGTCCCGACCGTGGACCTGAGCCTGGGCTGATCGGGGGGCCGGGACGCCCGGCCCGAATCGGGGACCCGAGGGACCACCATGGCCGCCGTCACGTTCTACGCGCAGAAGTCCGCCAACCGGCGGAACTCGTTCCTGCTCGCCCTGATCGTCGTCGTCATCCTGATGGCGCTCGGGTTCGCGATCGGCTACGCGCTGACCGGCGATGTCGCCGGCTCGATCGGGACAACGCTCGTCGCCGTCGTCATCGGGTTCCTCGCCTCGATCGCGAGCTACTTCGCGGGTGACCGGCTCGTCCTCGCCGCGTCGGGCGCGAAGCCGGTCGACGAGACGTCGGCGCCGCAGCTGATCAACGTCGTCCGGGAGATGTCGATCGCGGCGAACGTGCCGGTGCCGAAGGTCTACCTCATCGACGACACGGCCCCGAACGCCTTCGCGACCGGGCGGGACCCGGAGCATGCTTCCGTGGCCATCACGACCGGTCTCCTCCAGAAGCTCGACCGGGAGGAGCTCCAGGGCGTCATCGGCCATGAGCTGTCGCACGTTCGTAATCTCGACATCCGGTTCACCCTCATGGTCGGCGTCCTCGTCGGCTCGGTCGCGCTCCTGTCGGACTTCTTCCTTCGCTTCACGTTCTGGGGCGGGGGACGGCGCTCGAGCAACCGCGACTCGGGCGGTGGCGGCCTCCAGGCCGTCATCTTCGTCGTCGCGATCGTGCTGGCGATCCTGGCGCCGATCGCGGCCCGGCTCGTCCAGCTCGCCGTCAGCCGGCAGCGCGAGTACCTGGCCGACGCCTCGTCGGTGGAGCTGACCCGCAACCCCGCCGGGTTGGAGCGCGCCCTCGCGAAGATCGGCATGGACAAGGAGGTCCTCGAGGTCGCCAACCGCGCGACGCAGCATCTGTACTTCACGAACCCGATCAAGAAGTTCGAGGAGCGCTCGAACTCGATGTTCGCGACCCACCCGGCGATCGTCGACCGGATCAACCGGCTCCGGGAGCTGACCGGCGAGCGCCCGCTCGATCCGCGGGACGTCAGCGCGCTGGCCGATCTCACCTGACCGAGGCGGGCCGGTCCGTGACCGGCCGGGTAGGGCCGTCGGGGACGCCCGATTGGTCGGTTGTGTCGAATTTGGCACAATCCAGACGTCCCGACGGTCTGCCATGGCCGCAGGGGACCCAAGGGTCTCGTTCCTGTACCGCGTTCGACACGGGATCGACGGATCATGGCGTCGACTTGGCGAGTCGCGTCCAAATCCAGGCATGCCGACGGCCCCGACCGGGGGGAACGCGTCGTGGTTGTGTCAAATGGCGCACAGCGCGACGGAGGGGCGCCGGTCGGAGGCGCCACGTGTGTCGGCCGCGCCAGGCAGGTGGGCCGCACGCCAGACGCACGGTCAGGATCGCGCCGAAGCCGGCCGCCCCGATTGCCGCTCCCGAAAGGCTCGTGCTATCCTCCGCCACGCCGTCGGGCCGATGGGCCCGGCTGGCCCACCGGGCCGAGATAGCTCAGTTGGTAGAGCACGCGACTGAAAATCGCGGTGTCGCCAGTTCGATCCTGGCTCTCGGCACCAATCGCCGGTGTGCGCAGCTCCTCCGAGCGGAAGTGGCTCAGTTGGTAGAGCATCACCTTGCCAAGGTGAGGGTCGCGGGTTCGAGTCCCGTCTTCCGCTCCATTTCTTTGCCCTCGAGCGGAGCACGGCCAGTGCCTGGCTGATCGGCTGCCCCTTCGTCTAGTGGTAGGACAGCGGACTTTGGATCCGTTGGGCGAGGTTCGAATCCTCGAGGGGCAACCACCTCCCGACGGGCCTGCCGGCCCCGCCTATGGCACAATCCGCGGGCCGCGATCCCGAGGCGACGTGGTGAAGTGGCTTAACACGGAGGTCTGCAAAACCTCTACTCACCGGTTCGAATCCGGTCGTCGCCTCCACAATCCCCGTACGCTCCGCTACGCTGCTCCCCGCCGGAGTGGCGGAACGGCAGACGCGGCCGACTTAAAATCGGCGGCCCGCGAGGGCGTGAGGGTTCGACTCCCTCCTCCGGTACCGGGTTCTGTATCAGGAATCACGGCACTGCCAGTCCAGATCACACCATCAACACGAACACGAAGGATCAGTCGCGACTTCGTTCAGAACCGCGCACGAAGTCGTACTTGACGACGCTCGGTCGTTTGGAACGTGTCTCAGGGAAACAGGGCAGCCAACTGGACTGGACCAGGCAGACGCGGTCCGGGATCAGCGCGAGCATCGGGAGCTGGAACGGCGTGGACTCGGTGTGGCGGCCGCGCCGCGCGTTCTGTCAGCCGCGGCCGAGGAGGGCGCGGAAACCCTTGGGGCGGCGGACGGCAACCGTGTCCGGCGCCCCGAACCCGGCGAGCTGGTCCACGAGGCGGAGCAACTGCACGGCGGCGGGAGATCGGGAGGAACCGGTCACTACCGGGACCCCTTCGTTGACGCTCCTGAGGAACGCGAAGGCGTCGTAGGGCAGGGTCAGGGCAATCCGGGTCCCGAGGGCCTCTTCGACGTCCCGGAGGCGAAGGATCTCGCGGGAATAGATCTGGTTGAGGACGAAGGTGGTGTCACCGAGCTCGACGCCGCTGGCCGCGAGGAGCGCGCGCAGGGCGTGGACGGCCTTCAGGGCGGGGAAGTCGGGCGTGACGACGATGATGACGTCCGTCGCCGCCCGGAGGACTGCCTCCGAGCGTGCGTCGAGTCCTGAACCGGCGTCCACGACGACGACCTGGTAGGCGCGCCCGACCGTCTCGAGGAGCTGGCGGACCATGGACTCGGTGATCCCGCTCCCGCCGTCCGGCGTGGCCGGGGCCGCGAGCACCGCGACGCCCGAGTCGTGACGATCCATGTAGGACCCGAGGACGCCGGGATCGGCGAGCGCGACCTCATCGCGGG
>DATIUS010000065.1:0-12303 GCA_035466655.1 Candidatus Sulfomarinibacteraceae bacterium | reverse complement strand
AGCGGCGCTCGAGCTCCAGCCCGGGGTGCTGCCGGCACCAGATCCGGCGACGTTCGGCCGATTCGAGGCAATCGAGATCGCCCGCGAGCTGGCGACGCTCGTCATGATCGCCGCCGTGGGCTGGCTGGCCGGGCGCAGCCGCTTTGAACGCCTCGCCTGGGCGGCGGTGGTCTTCGGCCTCTGGGACCTCGTCTACGACCTCGGCCTGCGCCTCGCCATCGGCTGGCCCTCGGTGTTCGACACGTGGGACGTCCTGTTCCTGGTGCCGATGCCCTGGGTCGGCCCGGTCTGGGCGCCGATCCTCGTGAGCGCCGCTCTCGTGGGCTTCGGACTCGCCGCTGCGCGCCGCCTGCGAGCCGGACGGCCCATCGTCGTCGGGTTTCGCCCGGCGGTCGCCGCAGTCGCGGGCGGCGGCCTGGTGATCCTGGGCTTCCTCGTCGATGCGGACCGCGTCCTGGGGGGCGATGCCTCCGCCTGGAACGGCTGGCCGCTGTTCTGGGCCGGGATGGCCGTTGCGGCCGTCGCGACGCTCGCGGTGCTGCTACGGCCGTCCGGGGTCGCCGGTCGCCCGGATCAGGCGTTGGACAGGTAGATCTGGTCCTTCTCGATCACGGTCGGGTATTCCTTGAGCGGCAGGGGAGGAGGTCCCGAGATGACCCTGCCGTTGACGGCGTCGAAGTGGCCGTCATGGCACGGGGACACGATGTCCGGGCTCTTCGTCGCGTCGTAGCCGACGATGCAGCCGAGGTGCGTGCACACCGCCGAGAAGGCCTTGATCCCCTTCGGGCCGTTGACGACGATGATGGGCTTCGCGCCCAGCGCAACGACCTTGCCCTGGCCCGGTCCGATGTCGGCCGTCGTTCCCACCAGCAGCCGGCCACCTCCGCTGCTGGCGGCACTTCGCCTCGACGGGATGAGGAAGCCGATGACGGGGGCAACCACCATCGCCATGGTCGACAGGCCGGCCCACGTGAGCAGCAGCTTGATGAACCTGTTCCGCGAGATCGGCCGACCGACCGGATCGACGGCTCGAGCCTCATCCATCGAACGCACGCTCCTGAACGTCCGATTCTGAGATCAGGAACCTGAGACCGACCTTAGAGCTTGGTGTGGGCTGGGGGATTGGTCGAGACGGCCCAAGTGCCGACATCGTCCGGATGACCCCGATCCGTGGATCACACCAGAGCCCGTCGACGCCGGCTGACGCTTCGACCCAGGCCGCCGCACCGCGGTCAGGACGCGCGGACCGGGAGCGTCACGAGCGCGATGGTCCCTCCCCCCGGCCGGTCCGAGAGCCCGATCGTGCCGGCGTGCGCCTCTACGATCCAGCCCGCGATTGCCAGTCCCAACCCGGTGCCGGACGGCCGGATCTCGCGCGCGCGGACGCCTCGATACAGGCGCTCGAAGAGCCGCTCGCGATCGGTCTCGTCGAGTCCGATGCCGGTGTCCTCGACGCGCACGACCGCTCGGCCATCCCGGACCTCGAGCGCGGCCACGACGCTGCCCCCCACGAGGGTGTAGCGCGCGGCGTTGTCGAGGAGGATCCCGAAGAGCTCGCGCAGGCGGTCGCGATCACCGTCCACGACCGCCGGCTCGACCGACGAGACACTCATCCGGACGTGCGGAGCGGCCTCGCGCGCGCCGCGCACCGACGCGAGGAGGAGGACATCGAGTTCGACCGGCGCGAACTCCAGCCGGGCGCCCGATTCAGCGCGCGCAAGGGAGAGGAGGTCGGCGGTGAGGCGAGCCATCCGCGCGGCTTCGTCCCGGGCGTCGGCCAGGATCGCGAGGCGCTCCCCCTCCGGAAGGTCCGGGCGCTGCGCCAGGTCCAGGTTCGCCCGGATCGTGGTCAGCGGCGTCCTGAGCTGATGCGAGGCGTCGCCGAGGAATCGCTGAAGCGCCTGATGATTCTCCTCCAGCGCGGCCAGCATCTCATTGAAGGCGACGGCGAGCTCGCCCACCTCGTCGCCGCGCCGGTCGCCCTCGACGCGCGCCGTGAAATCGCCCGACAGCGAGATCGCGCGGGCCGTCTCGGTGACGTCTGCCACGGGCGCGAGGGCCCGTCGCGCCAGCACCAGCCCGCCGACGAGAGCCAGACCGATGACGAGCGCGCCACCGGTGAGGAGTGCCCCGCTCACGGTCGACAGGAGCTCCCGAAGCGGACGCGTCGAGTCGGCCCAGGCGACGTATCCGACCTGCCGGCCGGCCGGGCTCACGATGGGCTCGACCGTCAGCCGGAGGGTGTCACCCGACACGGCGACTTCCCGAACCGTCGGCGAGTGTCGATCGGCGTTTCCCAGGTCCTCCGGCACGAGCGGCAGGTCCGCTGTTCCCGGCGGGGCGGAGTCGACCAGTGCGGCACCATCCGGGTCCAGGACGACCACGCGTCCTCCGGTCGACGCGAGCTGCTCGAGCAGCCGCTCGGAAGCGCGGAGCACCCCGTCGCCGTCGACGTCCTGCGCGAACGCGCCGGCGGCATGCTCGGCATTCGCAAGCAGGCCGGTATCGAACGATCGCTCGAGCTCATCGCGAAGGATGAGGAAGACTCCGGCCCCGAACGCAATCAGGGCGGCCGCGAGGAGCCCGGTGTAGATGAGCGCCAGCCGGGCCCGGATCGAAGGTCGTACGGCCAGCCGGGTCACGACTTGAGGACGTACCCAGCTCCGCGGACCGTGTGGATCAGCCGCGGCTCGCCGTTGGACTCGAGCTTGCTGCGAAGGTACCGAACGTACACCTCGAGGACGTTGGACTCGCCCTCGAAGTCGTATGACCAGACGTGCTCCATGATCACCTCCCGGGTCAGGACCTTGCGGGGATGGCGCATGAAGAGCAGCAGCAGGTTGTACTCGGTGGTCGTCAGCCCGACCGTCCGACCGCCCCGTCGTGCTTCACGGGCGTCGACATCGAGCTCGAGATCCTCGAATCGAAGGACTTCGCCGCCTGGTGCCTGGTGGCGTCGAAGGAGCGCGTGGACGCGAGCGAGGAGCTCCTCGAAGCTGAACGGCTTGATCAGGTAGTCGTCGGCACCCGTTTCCAGCCCCTCCACGCGATCCTTGACCTCGTCGCGGGCAGTGAGCATGAGGATGGCAACCTCGTCGCCGGCCAGGCGCAGGCGTCGGGTCACTTCGAGGCCGTCCACGCCGGGCATCATGACGTCGAGGATGATGAGATCGGGCAGGTGCTCTCGGGCCTTCTCGAGCCCTTCCACCCCACTGGCCGCCTCGACCACCCGGTAGCCCTCGTAGGCAAGCCCGCGCCGAACGACGGTACGGATCCTCGCGTCGTCGTCGACCACCAGGATTCGGGTGGCATCGCTCATGGCAGGTGGCTGTCCTCAATGGCCTTGACCGGATCGAGTCGGGCTCCAGCATCCTCGGCGCGCCGGGAGCCATCGTATGGGTCGGATGGGTCGCGGTCGAGATGGGTCATGGCGGCGAGCGTGAGCGCGAAATCTGAACGAACCCTGAGAGCCCGATGAGAGGACCCCGACGGCTCACCGCGTTGGCTGCTCCGGCAGGTTTCCCGGTCGCCTCAGGCCCGCTTCAGGTTCGGACCCGATCCTGCCGACCGGCGTCCGCGCGAGACGGCCGTGAACGGCCGGCTCACGAACCCGGGAATCTCGAGCTGGCAGCCGAGTCAGGCCTTCGAAACGCCGGGCGGACCGACGGTGAACCGGCGGTCCGTCACGCGCCGCGCTCCACGTAGAGCGCCGGCGCGATCGGCCGGAGGCAGTGCGTCGAGCTCATCGCCTCCGAATAGGCACCGGTGCCCAGGATCGCCAGGACCTCGCCCTCGGCGACCGGCGGGAACGGGTAACCCTCAGCGAAGACGTCGTGGCCCTCGTTGATGTGGCCGGCGACCTCGACAGTCCAGGTCCGGTCGGCCAGCGGGTCGCGGCACGGGACGAGCTCCTGGAGGAAGCCGTAGACGAAGTAGCCGCAGTTCACGTTCCAGCCGGCGTCCAGCCCGACGAACCGGGCGCCGCCCCGGTCCTCGACGGTGATGACCTCGGCGAGAAGGATCCCGGCGTCCTTGGCAAGGTGATCGCCGGGCTCGCAGGCAACCGTCACGCCGAGCGGCCCGAGATGGCGGGCGAGCACCGCCGCGTAGGCGCGCAGGTCGACCGGGATCTCGTGGCCGCGCCCAGGCCCGCCGAGCCCGCCGCCGACGTTGACCTCGCGAATGGGGCACCCGAGGTCGATGAGCCGCCGCGCCATCCGCGTCGCCTGGACCAGGGCTGCCTCGAACGCGCCGAGTCCGTCCGCCAGCCAGCCGGATCCGGCGTGGAAGTGGACCGTGTCGATCGTCAAGCCGTGGCGGGCGGCCGCGGCCACTGCGTCATCGAGGCGGTCTTCGTAGATCCCGAACTTCGTCGGGCGGTCGCCGGAATACTCCAGGCCGGCGTGGTACCCGGCGCCGTGGGCCGGATTGACCCGCACCCCGATCGTGCGGCCCGGGGCGCGCCGACCGACTCGCTCGATCTGGCTGATCGCGTCGACGTTCAGGCGCAGTCCGTCGGCAGCCAGGATCACGTCCAGGTCGCGCTCGGAGACGTTCGTCCCGGTGTAGCTGATCTCGCCGGGCAGGAAGCCGCACTCGAGGGCTCGGGTCACCTCGCCCGGCGAGCAGGCATCAATCCCCACGCCGTCCGGCGAGCCGGGCGCGCCGAGACCCCGGAACACGGCGAGGACTGCCTGGCTCGGATTGGCCTTCATCGCGAAGCGGAGCCGGTACGGAATCCCAGCGGTGGCGAGCGCCGCCGCGAACCGGCGGGCGTTCTCGCGGTACCGCTCCAGGTCGTAGACGAAGAGCGGCGTCCCGTGCTCGAGTGCCAGCGCCTCGGCGTCCCGGCCGGCGATCCGCAGCCGGCCGTCGGCCACGTCCAGGCCCGGCCGGACCCACCAGTCGGGCGCGGCGACGGCCACGCCGTGGGTCGAGGCGGCCGCGGTGCCCCCGCCGGCGGGAACGATCACCGGGCCGTCCCGTGGGTCGCGGATGGCGTCCAGCGATCCGGGCCGTCCTCGACCGCGACGGCCATCGCCTCGAGCAGCCGGCGGGACGCGGCGCTGACCTCCTCGATCGCCGCGTCAAAGGCGGCCTGGTTGCGCGCCGAGGGCGCCCGAAAGCCGCTCACCTTCCGGACGTACTGGCGGGCCGCGGCCTCGATCTCGCCGGTCGTCGCGGCCGTCTCCGGCCGCCGCAGGGTCTTGATGCTTCGACACATGGCGCGAGGGTAGCGCCTCGGGTACCCTCGTGCCCCAGCCGCCGCGGAGGTATGTCCCGAGGTGCCCGTCGAGACGATCGCCCACGTGCTCGCGTTCGCGGCCGGCGTCGCGGTCGTCGCGCGGACGCTGCTGTCGGCCATCAAGGCGTTCATCCTGCCGCGCGGCGCCCGCGACGCGATCGTCGGGTTCGTCTTCCGGGAGCTCCGCCGCGTCTTCAACCTGCTCGCGCCCAAGCACCTGCCCTACGAGCGACGGGACCGGATCTTCGCCTACTACGCGCCGATCGCCCTCGCGGTCCTGGCGGTCACCTGGCTCCTCCTCGTCATGTTCGGGTTCGCCGCGATGTACTGGGGCCTGGGGTCGCGGACCGTCGGGGATGCCATTCGGCTGTCCGGCTCGTCGCTCCTGACGCTGGGCTTCTCGGTGCCGTCTGGCGGCCTCGAGACGATCCTGACATTCGTGGAAGCGATCAGCGGGCTCGGCCTGGCGGCGCTCCTCGTCGGCTACCTGCCGACGATGTACTCCGCGTTTGCCCGCCGCGAGCTCGACGTGAACCTCCTGGAGGTCCGGGCTGATCGGCCGGCCTCGGCGGCGGCGATGCTCATCCGCTACCACCGCCTCGACCGCCTCGGCTCGCTCCCGGACGACTGGCGGCGCTGGGAGGCGTGGTTCGCCGAGGTCGGTGAGTCGCATACGACCCTGTCGGCGCTCGCCTTCTATCGCTCGGCGCACCCGCAGCACTCGTGGATCGTGGCGGCCGGCGCCGTCCTCGACGCCGCTGCCCTCTCTCGCTCGCTCGTCGACGTGCCCGCCGACGTCCAGGCGGACCTCGCGCTGCGGGCCGGCTACCTGTGCCTCCGGCGGATCGCGGACTTCTTCGGGATCCGCTACGACCCCGCGCCGGCGCCGTCCGCCCCAACGAGCGTGACCCGCGAGAAGTTTGACGCGGTGGCGGCGGAGCTGGAGGCGGCCGGACTCCCCCTCCGGGCCGATCGCGACACGGCCTTCCTCGACTTCAGCGGCTGGCGGGTCAACTACGATCGCCCGCTCCTGGCGCTGTCGCGCCTCGTCCTGGCGCCCGAGGCGCCGTGGAACGGCTGGCCCGAACGCGACCAGTTCGGCCGCTTCGGGCCGACGCCCGGCGACGCGGGCTGACGGAGGCCGCCATGGACCGCTGGAAGACGATCGTCGAGCCGTTCCGGATCCATTCGGTCGAGCCCGTCCGGATGACCACCGTCGCGGAGCGCGCCCGCGCCCTCGAGGCGGCCGGCTACAACCTCTTCAACCTCCACGCGGACGACGTCCTCGTCGACCTGCTGACCGATTCCGGCACCGGGGCCATGTCCCGCGACCAGTGGGCGGCGATGCAGCACGGCGACGAATCGTACGCGGGCTCCCCGTCGTGGTTCGCCTTCCTCGAGAGCGTCCAGGCGCTCTTCCCGTTCAGGCACGTCATCCCGACCCACCAGGGCCGGGCGGCGGAGAAGATCCTGTTCTCGGTGATCGGCGGACCCGGCAGGACGATCCCGAACAACACCCATTTCGACACGACCCGGGCGAACATCGAGTTCACCGGCGCGGAGGCGATCGACCTCGTCATCGCCGAGGGCCGAGATCCGGCGGCGATCCACCCGTTCAAGGGGAACATGGACGTCGAGACCCTGGACGCGCTGCTGACCGCGAGGGCCGGCGACGTCCCCGTCGTGTTCGTCACGATCACCAACAACTCCGGCGGCGGCCAGCCCGTCTCGCTGGCGAACCTGCACGCGGTCCGGGCCGCCTGCGACCGGCACGGCGTCCCGCTCTTCCTCGACGCCTGCCGGTTCGCCGAGAACGCCTGGTTCATCAAGCTCCGGGAGCCCGGCCAGGCCGACCGGTCGATCCCCGACATCGTCCGCGAGATGGCCTCGCTCGCCGACGGGATGACGATGAGCGCCAAGAAGGACGGCCTCGCGAACATCGGCGGCTGGCTGGCCATGCACGACGACGCCCTCGCGGAGCGGTGCCGGAACCTGCTCATCCTCACCGAGGGCTTCCCAACCTACGGCGGCCTCGCCGGCCGCGACCTCGAGGCGATCGCCCAGGGGCTGCGCGAGGTCGTGGAGGAGGATTACCTCCGCTACCGCATCCGCTCCACGGCGTACCTCGGCGAGGCGCTGGACGCGGCCGGGGTACCGCTCGTGAAGCCGTTCGGCGGCCACGCGATCTACCTGGACGCGCGCGCCCTGCTCCCGCACGTCCCCCCGCTCGAGTACCCGGGCCAGGCGCTCGCCGTCGCCCTCTACCGGGAGGGCGGGATCCGCGGCTGCGAGATCGGGACGGTGATGTTCGGCCGGCGCCCGGATGGATCGGAGGCGCCGGCGGCGATGGACCTCGTCCGCCTGGCGATCCCCCGCCGGACCTACACCCAGAGCCACGTCGACTACGTCATCGAGGTCGTCCGCTACGTCGCCGAACGAGCCTCCGAACTTCGCGGGATGCGGATCGTGGACCAGCCGCCCGCCCTGCGCCACTTCACGGCGAGGTTCGCAACGGTCGCCTGAGGCTCCGATCGAGGGGGCGCTCGCAGGCCGGCCCGCCATGGGTCACGCCGGACCTACCATGCGGCGGTGGCCCGCCGGACGATCGACCTCGAGGCGCCGCTCGACCTGCGGGTCGTCGTGGGCCTCCACGTCCGGGGCCGCGGCGATCCCACCGCACGCCTGTCGTCGGTCGCCGTCGCCCGCGCCACGCGGACCGCCGATGGGCCGGCCACGC
This sequence comes from Candidatus Sulfomarinibacteraceae bacterium, assembly GCA_035466655.1. Lineage (GTDB taxonomy): Bacteria > Chloroflexota > Limnocylindria > Limnocylindrales > CSP1-4 > UBA5189. The sequence goes on along the minus strand of DATIUS010000065.1, from coordinate 4,321 downwards.
TCCTTGCCGAGGTGCGCGGGACCCGGGTGGAGGCCGAGGCCTGGGGTCCGGGTGCGGACCGGGTGCTCGATGGGCTGCCGGCGTTGCTCGGACTGCTCGACGACCCGGCCGGCTTCGACCCGTCGCGGCACGCGCTCGTGGCGGACCTGGCGAGGAGGCGGACCGGCCTGCGCCTGGGCTGGACCGGTGCCGTCTTCGAGGCGCTCCTCCCGGCGATCCTCGAGCAGAAGGTCACCGGGCGGGAGGCGGCGACCGCCCTCATCGGGCTGACCCGGCGGTACGGGGAGCCCGCCCCGGGGGCCGTAGCGGCGGCGCAGAAACTCCGGCTCCAGCCCGCGCCGGAGGTCGTCGCGGCGCTCCCCTACTACGCGTTCCACCCGTTCGGCGTGGAGCAGCGGCGCGCAGAGGTGATCCGGCGGGTCTCCAGGGACGCGGCTCGCCTCGAGGCGCTCGGGGGCCTGCCGGGCTCGCGCATCGAGGTCGGCGCGGCGGCCGCCGCACGCCTCCGGACCTACGCCGGCATCGGACCGTGGACCGCCGCCGAGGTCACCCTCCGTGCCCTCGGCGACCCGGATGCGGTGAGCGTCGGTGACTTCCACCTGCCGAACCTCGTCGCCTTCGCCCTCGCCGGTGAGTCACGGGGGACGGACGACCGCATGCTCGAGCTGCTCTCGCCGTGGCGTGGCCACCGGGCGCGGGTGATCCGGCTGCTCGAGCTCAGCGGGATCGAGGCGCCGCGCTACGGGCCCAGGTACTCGCCACCGGATCGGCGGTCGATGTGAGCGCGGGAACCAGAATGCCCGACGATCGTCTCACCGCCGTGCAGCATCGACCCGCGCTCGCGCTCGCCCTCGCCTCGGCCGTCCTGGTCGGGGCCTGCTTCGGCGGTGGGTCGGCATCGGCCGGTCCCGGCGGTTCCTCGCTCGACCTGGATGGTCGGGCCTTCCTCTCGACCGACGTGCAGGGCCGGACCATCGTCGCCGGCACGACCGTCCGGATCTCGTTCGAGAACGGCCAGCTCGGTGCCAGCGCCGGCTGCAACTCGATGGGCGGCCCCTATCGAATCGACGGCGGCCGCCTCGTCACCGGCCAGCTGGCCATGACCGAGATGGCGTGCGAGCCGGCGCTCATGGAGCAGGATCGGTGGGTCGCGGAGCTCCTGGGCGCCTCCGCCATCACCCTCGACGGGGGGACGCTGACCCTGGCGAACGAGCAGATCCGGCTCACGCTGCTCGATCGGGAGGTCGCGGACCCGGATCGCCCGCTCCTGGGGACCCGCTGGATCGTCGACGGCCTGATCTCGGGCGACGCCGTCTCCAGCGTGCCCATCGGGGTCACCGCGGCCCTCACGTTCTCGGACGGGCGCGTGGACGTCGAGGCGGGATGCAACGAGGGCGGCGGCCCCGTCCAGTTCGGGGATGAAGCCCTCACCTTCGGTCCGATCGGACTCACGAAGAAGGCCTGCGAGCAGGTCCGGATGGCGGTCGAGCAGGCCGTGGTCAACGTGCTCAGCGGCTCCGTCGACTACGAGATCGAGGCGGGGGCCCTCACGCTCAGGGCCGGCGGCCTCGGTCTCATCCTTCGCGCAGCTCCGTGAGCGCGGCCGCCATGGCGGCCAGGTGCGCCGGCGTTGAGCCGCAACAGGCACCGATGATCGTCGCCCCGGCCGCACGCACGTCGCGCGCGTAGTCGGCCATCACCGGGGGCTCGGCCCGGTAGACGGCGGTCATGTCCACCAACTCTGGCATCCCGGCGTTGGACTTGCCGACGAGCAGCGCGTCCGGCACCGCGGCACGCATCTTCGCGACGACCGGCACGAGCTCGTCCGGCCCGTTGCCGCAGTTGCCACCGATCGCGTCGGCGCCCCACTCGACGAGGGCTCGGGCCGCCCGCTCGGGCGAGACGCCCATCATCGTGTGGCCCCGGGTGTCGAAGGTCATCGTCGCGATGAGCGGGATCCCGGGCGCCACGCGGCGGACGCCGGCGATGGCCGCGTGGACCTCCTCGAGGTCGGACATCGTCTCGATCCAGATCAGGTCCACGCCACCGGCGACGAGCGCCGCCGCCTGCTCGGCGAAGACGTCGACGGCTTCGTCGAACTCGAGGGGCCCGATCGGGAACATGATCGAGCCGGTGGGCCCGATGTCCCCGGCGACGAGCGCGTCCCTGCCGGACGCCTCGACCTCCGCCCGGGCGATGACGGCCGCCATCTGGTTGACCTCGCCGACGTGCCGCTCGTTGCCGTGGAGGCTGAGGCGGAGCCGGTTGCCACCGAACGTATTCGTGAGGATGATCCGCGCCCCGGCATCAAGGTAGCCGCGGTGGATCTTCCGCACGATCGAGCCCTGGGGCAGGGCGACGTTCCACATCTCGGGCGGGTCTCCGAACTGGAGTCCGGCCGCGAACAGCATCGTGCCCATTGCCCCATCGGCGAGGACCGGCCCCCCGCCCGCGAGGAGCGCCTCCCACCGTGCGCGCTGCACCGCCGGCGGCACGGGGCCGGGTGCCGCGAGCTCTCCGCTGTACTGGTTCGCCACGATCGTCGCCCTCCGTGTACTGCTCCGCGAAGCGTAGTGTCAACGACTGATCCCGTCCCTCGGGTATCGTTCCGGTCTCATCGCGGTTCCGGGAGGGCGCCACGTGCTTCTTGGCCTGGACCACCTTGTCGTTGCGGTTCCGGATCCGGACGCGGCGGCCGCCGAGCTGGAGCGAACCGTCGGCCTCGCCTGTACCGGCGGCGGTCGGCACCCGCTGTGGGGCACGTTCAACCGGCTGGCCTGGCTGGGCGACACCTATGTCGAGCTGATCGGGGTCTCCGACCGATCGCTCACGCCGCTCGGGGCTGTCTCCCGAGCGGTCGCGGCCGCGCTGGAGGCCGGGCATGCGGGCCTGGTGACCTACGCCGTCGCGTCGGACGACCTCGACGCGGACCTGGCCCGGCTCCGCGCCGGCGGCTCCGACCTCGGCGAGATCGAGGCCCGCTCCCGGGCGCGTCCCGACGGCGAGGTCGTCCGTTGGCGAGCGTCGTTTCCGCCGCGCCTCGGTCCAGCCGAGCCGCCGTTCGTGATCGAACACGAGCTCAGCGGTGCCGAGTGGGGCGAGGCCGCGCGCGCCGCGCGCGCGTCGTTCGTCCATCCGCTCGGGAGCGGAGCGCGGATCACCGCCCTCGAACTGCCGGTGGCGAACATCGAGGCCGCGGCAGTCGCGTACTCCCGGACGGTCGGGGTCCAGTGCTCAGACATCGACCCGCGGAGCGCCCACGCGGCGATCGGTGCGCAGGCTGTTCGGCTCCACCATGGCGCGCCGCTCTGGAACCCGGCGGTGGTGGAATTGACCATCGAGGGCGCCGACAGCAGCCGTGACAATGCCGGCATCGCGGACATCGCCGCGGCGCGCGAGATCGATGCCGTCGGCGTGCGCTGGCGGATCCTCGGCTACTAGCCCTCGATCAACGAGGGATCGACCGCGACCTGGCGGCGATCTGCCGGATGCCCCGGCCCGGGCAGGCGACGCCGGCCTACGCCTTCGCCTCGTTGCCGTCCCGGCCCCCGCCGAGCTCGCCGCGGACCGCGGCCGCGCCATGGACGGCCGACCACGCTGTCACGGCGTCGGCGAGCGCCACCGACCCGGGCCGGACCGCGAGGCGGTCATCGATGCCGCGGATCCCGGCGCCGAGCTCGGCGAGCCGTCCGCGGTAGGCGGGCCTGTCGCCGTCAGATCTGCCGGACGACGGGTAGACGTCAAAGTAGCCGTGCGTGCTGACGACGATGTGCGAGTCGGGCGATGAGAATGGCGTTCGAGCCATGGTGGGATCCGATCCGTCGCGCGCTTCGGACCGGCGAATGAAAGCCCGGCGACCTGCGACTGCACGCCCGACCATGGGGCCACCGCCCGATTCCGTCAAACGCCGGCTCCGCCGACGAGCCGCGGTGCGGTAGCCTGACCGGCACGATGCCGAGGTTCGAGAAGTCCTCCCCCGCGCTCGTCGCCCGCTTTGCGGCTGCCGTGGAGCGCGCCGCCGCCCCGGATATCACGCAGCGCCAGATGTTCGGCTACCCGTGCGCCTGGATCGGCGGCAACATGCTGACCGGGCTGTTCGCCGAGCAGTGGTGGGTCCGCGTCTCGGAACCGGACCGTGAGGCGCTGCTCGCCCTGCCGGGCGCCCACCCGTTCGAGCCGATGCCGGGTCGCGCGATGGGCCGCTACGTCGTCCTGCCGCCCGACGTCGCAGCGAACGACCCCGACCTCGACGCCTGGCTGGCGAGGTCGATCGAGTACACGAGGTCGCTGCCGCCGAAGAAGTAGCGCCGACGCGTCGCGC
>DATIUS010000064.1:0-7700 GCA_035466655.1 Candidatus Sulfomarinibacteraceae bacterium | reverse complement strand
CGCGCTCGACCGACGGTCGGTGAGACGGCAATCGGGGTGGACCGTGAAGGCGGTCTCGGCGACCGGGTCGCCAGTGCGCTCGCGCTCGCCGTCGCCGTCCCCGCCGCTTCGGGCCCCGCCGGCGAGGAGGAGCTGGCGGCCCTCGCTGCCGACGCCCCGCCCCCGGACCAGGCAACCGAGGAGCGCCGGTTCGTGCGAAGGCAGCGGCGCGACGCCCTCGGCTCGCTCCGGCTGCTCCCGCCCGACCTCTTCCGGCCGCGCTTCTCTCGACGCCCAACGGCAATCGCGGTCATGGCGATGCTCGTGCTGGCGCCGGTCGTGTTCCTGCCAAACCCGCAGGACGCATTGATCGCCCAGGCACGGGCGATCCGGGAGGAAGCCAACGCGCAGGCGGTCAAGCTGGACCGACTGGCCGACGACCTCGAATCGAGGGGCACGAACCCGGATGACCCGCGGACCCGGCTGGCCGACGAGCTCCGCGAGCTTGCTCGCCAGCTGCGCGAAGACCCCGGCGACCTGGATGCCAACCTCGCCCGGCTCGGCGCCGTCGAGGCGTCGCTCCGGTCCCAGCTCAACCCCGCCAACGAACAGCGCGCGGCTGCCCTCTCCGCGCTCAGTCGCGGCCTGTCGAGGGCGGCGACGGGGAACGAGGGCGCCAACCCGGACGGTGACCCTGAACAGGCGGCCGAGGATCTGGACCAGGTGGGCGACGAGCTCGACGGGATGACGGATGCCGAGCTTGCAGCGCTCGCCCGCGAGCTCACCGAGCTGCAGGCGGCGGCCAGCCAGGCCGGCGGCGCACCCGGCCGGGCACTCCAGGACGCGGCGCAGAGCCTCGCCCAGGGCGACACGGCCGGGGCCAGAGAGGCACTCGATCGTCTGGCCGAGGCCCTCGGTGACGCGCAGGACGCGGTGGCGACCAACCGCGACCTGTCCGGCGCCGCCAACCGGCTCCAGGACAGCCGGCGCGATCTGGCCGCTGCCGGCCAGACGGGACAGGGCGGCCAATCCGGCCAGTCGGGGCAGTCAGGGCAGGGCGGGCAGCCTGGTTCGAGCGCGAATCCCGGCGGGAGCGGCGGGCAGTCCGGGCAGGGCGGCCAATCAGGTCAGGGCGGCCAGTCCGGGCAAGGGGGCCAGTCCGGCCAGGGCTCGGGCGGAGGCTCGATCGGCGGAGGCGGCTCGAACGCGGCGTACCTCGGCGCCGGAACCGGCGGGAGCGGCCGGGTCGGCGGTCCGATCAATCCGAACCGGCCGTCCGAGCTCGGCGAGGAACTCAGCAGCATCTTCGCGCCGTTCGATCGGCTGGGGCGGCCGGGCGACCCCTCGTATATCGCCGGCTCGGGCGGATCCGGCCTGACGACCCAGGGCAACCAGCAGGGCCCCGGCACGGACCCTGGCTCCTACGTGCCGTACTCGGGGGTCTTCAGCCAGTTCTACCAGTACGCGCTGACGACGCTCGAGCGCGGCTACGTGCCGCTCTCCGTCAAGGACTATGTGCGCCACTACTTCAGCGAGCTCGACCCGACCGGCCAGGACCAGTAGCACCGGCGCGGGGGGCCCGCGGCGGCAGGAGGACCGATGGACACGACCACGAGCGAGACCAAGGGCGTCCCGCGCCTGACGCCCGAGGCGTTCGCCGACCGCGCGGGCGCGATCGAGCGCGAGGTCGGGCGCGTCATCGTCGGCCAGCGCGAGCTCGTCCGCCAGACGATCACGGCACTGCTCGCGAACAGCCACGTCCTGCTGGAGGGCGTCCCGGGGCTCGGCAAGACGATGCTCGTCCGGACCATCGCCGACGTCATCGACTGTGCGTTCAACCGGATCCAGTTCACGCCGGACCTGATGCCGGCCGACATCACCGGCACGAACATCCTCATCGAAGAGGAGGGTCGGCGGACCTTCCGGTTCCAGGCCGGCCCGATCTTCGCGAACCTCGTCCTCGCCGACGAGATCAACCGCGCGACCCCGAAGACCCAGTCCTCCCTGCTCGAGGCGATGCAGGAGCACCAGGTGACCGTGGCGCGCAATCGCTACCCGCTGGACCCGCCGTTCTTCGTCCTCGCGACGCAGAACCCTCTCGAGATGGAGGGCACCTACCCCCTCCCCGAGGCGCAGCTCGACCGGTTCCTGTTCAAGGTCATGGTCCCGTTCCCGACCGAGGCCGACCTGATCACGATCATGGACCGGACGACCAGAGCGGACGCGCCGGCGGCCGGCAAGGTCTGCACGGCTGCCGAGATCGTCGAGATGCAGCGCCTGGCGCGGGCAGTGCCGATCGCACCACACGTGACCGCGTACGCCGTGAGCCTCCTGTCGGCGACCCACCCGGACCAGTCGCGCGCACCGGGGCTCGTCCGCGACTACGTCCGCTACGGGGGCTCGCCGCGCGGTGCCCAGGCGCTCGTGACGGCGGGCAAGATCTACGCCCTCCTCGACGGCCGGTTCAACGTCTCGATCGACGACGTCCGGGCCGTCGCCCTCCCGTCGCTCCGGCACCGGGTGATCCTCAACTTCGAGGGCGAGGCCGAGGGGATCACGCCCGAGGCGATCGTCCGGTCCGTCCTCGACGCCGTTCCCGCCCCGTCGGTCGAGTAGCGCCAACCCGGCGCGAGGCACCAGGACGGTGGCGAACGAGGGGCAGGCGGGAAGCCAGGAGCCCGCCGTCGGGGGCGGCGGCGCGCACCCGGCGTTCCTCGCGTCCGACCTCGACCCGACCGTCTTCGACGAGGGCTTCCTGCGCCAGCTCGAGCGGCTCAAGGTCATGATGCGGGCCCCCGTCCGGGGCGGACTGAAGGGCGGGAGGCGGTCGGTGAAGCGGGGCCAGTCCGTGGAGTTCGCGGACTTCCGCGACTACGCCCTCGGCGACGACCTCCGCCAGCTCGACTGGAACGTCCTCGCCCGCCTCGAGAAGCTGTTCATCAAGCTGTACGTCGAGGAAGAGGACGTCACGATCCACGTCCTCCTTGACGCCAGCGCGTCGATGGCGTCCGGCGAGCCGGCCAAGCTCCTGTTCGCGAAGCGGGCCGCGGCGGCTCTCGGGTACATCGGGCTGGCGTCGGAGGATCGCGTCGCGATCACCGCCCTCGGCGGGCGCGCCGGCCGGCGGCACGTCGCGCTGCGCGGCTCCGGCCGCGTCTTCCGGCTCCTGTCGGCGCTGTCGGGGATCGCCGCCGCCGACGGCCCCACGGACCTCCTGGCCGCGGCCCGGCATGCCGCCGCGCAGCTGACCGGCCGGGGCGTGATCGTGCTGCTCTCCGACCTCCTGGACCCCAACGCCGACCGGGTCATCCGCGAGCTCGCTGCCACGGGATCCGAGCTGATCGTCCTCCACCTGCTCTCCCCCCAGGAGCTCGATCCTCCGCTCGAGGGCGACCTCCGGCTCGTCGACGTCGAGACCGGCGAGGGCATCGACGTCACCGTCGACCTTGCGACCCTGGACGGGTACAGGGCCCGCCTGGAAGCCTGGCGAGGGGGCTTTGCCGATCTCGCGGCCCGGCGCCGGGCGACGTACGTCCCGCTCTCGACGGACGTCCCGCTGACCGAGCTGATGTTCGCCGAGCTGCGCCGCCGGCAGGTCGTCGGGTAGGGCCCCGATGAGCTTCCTCTCGCCGCTCGCGCTGCTCGGCCTCCTGTTCCTGCCGGCCGTCGTCGCGATGTACCTCCTGAAGCTCCGGCGCGACGAACGGGTGGTGCCGTCGACCCTGCTCTGGCAGCGCCTCGTCGCGGACGTCGAGGCGAACGCCCCTTGGCAGCGGCTCCGGCGCAGCCTCCTCCTGCTCCTCCAGCTGCTGCTCGTGCTGCTCCTCGCCGGGCTCGCCGCTCGGCCGTTCCTCGAGCGCCCGGCCGGCCTCGCCCGGGATCTCGTCCTCGTCATCGACACCTCGGCCAGCATGGCCGCGACCGATATCGTCCCGGACCGGCTGACGGCGGCCAAGGGCCTCGCGCTCGATGCGCTCCGCGACCTGCCGGCCGGCGGCAAGGTCAGCGTGGTCGCGGCCGGGCGGACCGCCCGCGTCGTCGTCAACGCCACGCCGGATCTCGGGCGGGTCCGGGCGGCGGTCGAGAACCTGGTGGTCTCGCCGGCAACCGGCGATCTCGGCGACGCCCTCAACCTCGCCGACGCCCTCGCAGCACGATCCGCCGACGCCGAGATCCTCGTGGCCACGGATGCGGCGCTCGCGCGGCCGCCGACCTCGCGCCTCGGGCACCCGGTGACGGTCCTCCAGGTCGGCCGAGACCGGCGGAACCAGGCTCTCGTGGCGCTGGCGGTCCGGTCCGGGTCGTCCGGCGTGACCCGCTCGGTCTTCGTCAGCGTCGCGAACCTGGACATCGAGTCGGCCGAGCGGCGACTCGGGGTGTACGGCGACGGCGTCCTCCTCGAGGCTCGCGACATCATCCTCGACCCGCAGACGCGCTCCGAGGCGATCATCGACGACATCCCGGTCGGGGTCCGGGTCGTGGAGGTCCGCCTGGACGGGACGGGCGACGCCGGGAGTCCCGGCACACGCGATTCCCTCGCCCTCGATGACCGTGCCTGGGCGATCGTGCCGCCCGATCGGCTCCGGCGGGTCCTCCTCGTCGCGGAGGGCGACCCATACCTCGAGACCGCCCTTGCCTACCTCCCGAACACGGAGCTCTACGGGGTCGCACCGAGCGACTACGGCCCCGCCACCCACGCCGAGCTGTTCGACCTCGTGATCTTCGAGGGCGACGTGCCGGACGAGCTGCCGCCGACGGCGGTGCTTGCGATCGCGCCCCGAGCGACGAGCGCGCTCGGAGAGGTGGCCGGGATCCTCAGGGACCCCCCAATCGGCACGCTCGACCCGGCTGAGCCACTGCTGCGCTACGTCGACCTCTCGACGACGCACGTGGGGACCGCGACGAAGCTCGCCCTGCCGGTGTGGGCACGGGCCGTGATCCCCGGTCCCGCCGGATCGCCGTTGCTCTACGCCGGCGAGCTCGGCGGCCGGCGGGCCGCGGTCCTCGCCTTCGAGCCGCGCCAGTCCGACCTGCCCCTCCAGGTCGCCTTCCCGATCCTCCTCTCCAACCTGGCCGGGGAACTCATGGGCGGCTCGGCCGCGCCGGTCGAGGCCGTGGCGCCGGGCGATCCGGTGAGCCTGCCGCTCCCGGCCGGCGCGACGGCCCTGGCGGTGACCCGCCCGGACGGCAGCGTCGTGGAGCTCGCGCCGGGCACGGACGGCGCCGCAAGCGTGCTCTTCAGCCAGACCGATCAGCTCGGGGTCTACTCGGCCGTGGCGCGCTACGCGGAGCCGACGCCAATCGCGGTTGCGTCCCCGACCGCCGGCGGCTCCGCCTCTCCGTCCCCCGCGGCCGGCCGCTCCCCCACCCCGGTCCCGACGGCGCCGCCGGCCGACCCCGACGCGCCGGTTCGGTTCGCCGTGGACCTGTTCGATCCCGCGGAATCGAACATCGCCCCGGGCTCCGCGGCCGCGATCGAGGCGCTCGGAGGCCTCGGCACGGCGGCCTCGCCGGCCCCGAGCGGATCGGCCGCTCCGACGGCCTCACCGTCCGGCTCGGGGAGCGGGGCGGGCGCCGCTACGGACGATCGGCCGCCGGCCCGCGACGAGCTGTGGGTCCCGATCGTCCTCCTCGTCCTCGTCGTCCTCCTCGCCGAGTGGCTCGTCTACCAGCGCGACGCGGTCATGCGGCTCTGGCGCGGCCTCCGGGCCCGGCTCGGACGGGGCGAGCCCGCTCCGGCGGCCGGCCCGGGGCGAGGGGCGTAGATGGGCGTCCGGTTCGAGACCCCGGCCTGGCTGCTCCTGTTGATCCCGGCCCTGCTGGTCACGTTCATCCCGCACCTGGCCGCGCGGCGGCGGATCGGGACGGCCCGGCGGCGGGTGGCCATCGCGGTGCGAACGTTCCTCCTGGCCGCCCTCGTCTTCGCGCTGGCCGGCTTCCAGCTCGTCCTGCCGGTGGATCGCCTGGCGACGGTCTTCGTCGTGGACCTCTCGGATTCGGTCGGCAACGAGGGCCGCGAGAACGCGCTTGCCTTCCTCCGCGAGAGCCTCGAGCTCATGCCGGACGGGGACGCCGCCGGGGTCGTCGCGTTCGGCAGGGACGCGCTCGTCGAGCGGCTGCCCGAGGAGCTCCGGACGATCGACCGGCTCCGATCCACGCCGGTCACCGGCGCGACCGACATCGGCGAGGCGCTCCGCCTCGCGTCGGCGCTCTTCCCGGACGAGACGCAGAAGCGGATCGTCCTCGTCTCGGACGGCAACGACACGACCGGCCGAGGCCAGCAGGAGGCGGCGCTCGCGGCCGCGCGGGGCGTCCAGGTCGAGACGCGGGCCCTCGGGCTCGAGGCGCGCGACGAGGTCCTCGTCGAGCGGCTCCAGGCGCCGTCCACGGCTCGCCTGGGCGAGACGGTCGAGGCCGTCGCGACGATCGCCTCGAGCGTCGACCAGCCGGCGACGGTTCGGCTCTACGCCGATGGCCGGCTCATCGAGACCGTGGCCGTCGACCTCCTCGAGGGAACCAACCAGGTCGCGTTCACCCTCGACGAGCTGGACGCCGGGTTCCACACGTTCCGCGTCGCTGTCGAGGCCGCGAGGAACACGTTCAGCCAGAACGACCGCGCGGACTCGAACACGATCGTGAAGGGCGAGCCGCGGATCCTCGTCCTCGCGGGCGATGAGCAGGCCGCCGCGGAGCTCGTGACCGCCCTCGAGATCGAGGGCCAGAACGTCGACTCGATCATCCCCGAGGCCGTCCCGTCCGATCTCGCCGGCCTCGCGACGTACGACAGCGTCGTGGTCGTGGACGTTCCTCGCGTTCGCCTCAGCGACCGCCAGCTCGCGGCGCTCCAGGTCTACGTCCGGGACCTCGGGCGTGGGCTCGTCATGGTCGGCGGACCGGACAGCTTCGGCGCGGGCGGCTACACGAAGACGACCATCGAGGAGACGCTTCCCGTCGAGATGGGCGTCCGGAACCGCCAGCAGCAGCCGGACGTGGCGCTCGTCGTGGTCATCGACAAGTCCGGCTCGATGGACGCCTGCCACTGCAACTCGTTCGGGAGCGGCGCCGGTGGCGGCAGCCAGATGCAGGGCGTCCGCAAGGTCGACATCGGCAAGGAGGCGATCCTCCGGGCCGCGGCGGCGATGACCGCGCGCGACGAGCTCGGGGTGGTGGCGTTCGACGAGCAGGCCCACTGGGTCGTCAACACGCGACCGATCGGCGAGATCGGCGACCTTGGCGGCGACATCGCCGGGATCACTCCGAACGGGACGACGAACATCTTCGCCGGCCTCGAGCAGGCGGTCGGGTCGCTCGAGGACGCCGTCGCGACACGGCGCCACATCATCCTGCTCACCGACGGCTGGTCGAGCTCCGGGCAATACGACGCGATCCTGGCCCGGATGAAGGCCGCCGGGATCACCCTCTCGACCGTCGGCGCGGGTGGCGGCTCCAACCCGTTCCTGGAGCAGCTCGCGAACCGGGGCGGGGGCCGCTTCTATCCGGCCGCGAACCCCGCCTCGATCCCGGACATCTTCCTCAAGGAGACCGAGCAGGTCGCCGGCCAGCAGATCGTCGAGGAACCGTTCTTCCCGATCCTCGTGAGCTCGTCACCGATCCTGCGCGGCCTCGACGGGGGCTTCCCCCGGCTTCTCGGGTACAACGGCACGACCGCGAAGCCGGCGGCCCAGACGGTGCTCGTCACGGCCCGCGACGATCCCCTCCTG
>DATIUS010000063.1:0-5463 GCA_035466655.1 Candidatus Sulfomarinibacteraceae bacterium | reverse complement strand
CCTGCTGCGCGGCCAGTCGAACGACGTCTACTGGCACGGCCTCTTCGGCGGCATCTACATCCCTCACCTCCGCCTCGCGACCATGGCCCAGCTCGTGTCGGCGGAGGACGTGGCCGATGCCGCGCTCGGTGCCGTCCGCCGGGCCGAACGGGCGGACCTCGATCTCGACGGCCGGGACGAGGTCCTCCTCGCGAACGCGGGCCAGGTCGTGACCGTGGACCTCGCCGAGGGGGCAGGCATCGGCGACTGGGACATCCGCGCGGCCCACCACGCGCTTGCCTCGGTCCTGCGCCGGCGTCCTGAGGCGTATCACGAGATGCTCCGTCGCGGCGCCGACACGGTCACGACCGGGTCGAGCGGTGATGGTGCCGGGCTCGCCTCGATCCACGATATCGTCCGCTCCAAGGAAGCCGGGCTCGTCGACCGCCTCCGCTACGACGCCCACGAGCGCCGCTCGGGTCTCGTCCGGTTCCTGCCCCTCGAGGCGACCGCGGCGTCCTACGGCGCCGGCGAGCTGCCTGACCTCGGGACTGCCCTCGACGCCGTTCACGAGGTCGAGGAGCTCGCCGACGGCCGCCTCGTGGCCGGCGCTGGCGTCATCGTCCGATCGCCCGACGGCGACCACCCGGTCACAGTCCGGAAGTCGATCGTCCTCGGCGGCGACCGCCTCGCGCCGACGCTCACGGTGGCCCTGACGGTGCGCAATGAATCCACCGGCCGGCTGCGGGCCCGGCTCGGCCAGGAGTGGGGCGTCATGCTCCTCGGCGGGGGCGGAAACCCATCCGCCTGGTACGAGGTGGCCGGGGCACGAAGCGCTCATGACGGGAGCGGCAGCGCGGCCGCCGTCACCCGGATCGGCCAGGGCAACGACTGGCTCGGCCTCGCGCTCGAGACCATCCCCTGCCCGCCCGCCGACGCGTGGTGGTCCCCGATCGAGACCGTGTCGAATTCAGAGGACGGCTTCGAGCGTGTCTACCAGGGCAGCGCGCTATTCCTGTCGTGGCCCATCGACCTCCCGCCCGGGGGCGAGATCACGGTCGCCGTTGAGCACCGGGTGACCGTGGCGCGGGATCTCACGATCGACTGACGGGCACGCGGTCCAAGCTCAGCAGCGCGAACGCACCGCTCGGGCCCCGGCGTCCGATGTTCGCCCCCCAGAACGGCGCCCATCGGATACGGCGTGCAGGCGCCTGCGCCCCCCGAAAAGCCGTCAGCCCGCGGCCTGCGCGCCACGGGCTGACGAGAATCCGGCTGGGAGGGGTCGCCGGAGGGAGATGTTCAGTTGGGGCCGCCCGAGCGGCCGGTGGTCAGCGGACCGAGAGCACGTCGGTCGGCTTGCGGCCGTCCGGGAAACCGATCCGCGAATCGACGCCCCATCGGAGCGCTGCGTAGTCGAGCGCCGCGAGGACCGCGATGCCGAGCCCCAGGAAGAGGAGGCCGATCATCGTGTACCCCTTTCTTTTCGCCTTGGCCTGCGTGAGACGCTTTGGTACAGTGCACTAGGCCAAGTCGTACATTACTTGGACTAGTGGACTATGTCAACCATCCATTCTGACCCCCGCGGCGGGCCGATCGACCTATCCGGCCGGGACCTGGACGTCGAGCGGGACTCGGACGTCCCCATCTCCACCCAGATCCTCTGGCAGCTTGTCTACCAGATCGATTCGGGGCGGCTTCTGCCCGGGACCCGGCTCCTCCCAGTGCGTGAGCTCGGCGCGGCGCTGCGGGTCAACCCGAACACGATCCGGGCGGTCTACCGGCGCCTCGCCGACGCCGGCTACGTGACCAGCCGGCACGGCGCCGGCACGGCCGTCGCCGACCGCCCGCCCAAGGGCCGGCGGCCCGAGGCGCTCGCCGGGATCGTGTCGGAGATGATCCGGCGCGGTGCCCAGGCCGGCTTCACCGCCGACGAGGTCGCGGCGGCGGCGTTCGTGGCGTCGTCCCAGCGGCGGCGGCCCGGGCCGGTGGTTCGCGTCCTCTTCGCCGAATGCACGACGGCCGACGCTGGCTACGACGCGGAGCGCCTGAACGACGAGTTCGCCGGCCAGATCGAGGCCGAGGGCACGCTCCTCGATGAGATCCCCGAGCGCCTGGACCGGTTCCACTACGACCTCGTCGCGACGACGACCTTCCACGCAGACGAGGCGCAGGCGCTCGCCGGAGGCCGCGTGCCGGTGGTCGCGATGCTCGTCGGGCCCGGCTACGTGGAGCTCGTCCACGAGATTTCCGCGCTGCCGGCCGGCTCCAGGGTCGGGGTCGTGTGCGCCTCGGAACGCGGCGCGGAGAGCATCGCGGAGACCCTCTCGATGGCCGGGACGAAGGGTGTCGAGCTCGTCCCGGCGCTCATCGGAGATACCCTCGGGATCGCCGAGCTCGACCGGACGGCGGACCTGATCCTGATGTCCCGAGACGCGCTCGCGAACGGGCTGGATGCGAAGATGTCAAGGCCGGAGCGCGTCCGGTCGTGGACCTACGAGTTCGACCCGGCCGGTCTCGAGCACCTACGGCGCGCCATCGAGCACGTGGCCGCCGCCCGGGCGTGACATCCTTCGCCCGATGCGGGCGATACACCTTTCCAGCGTGGCCAGGCACCGGCACGGCCTGGACGACGCCGCGGACGCGCGCGGCGGCTTCAGCGTCGGCGACGTCGCGGCGGCCCGCCTGACCGCCCACCGGATCAACGCCGATCGCGCCGCCGGTCGGGCACCGGGATCGCCGACGGTCACCGGCGGTGAGCTCATCGCAATCGGCGTCCTCCACGAGGTCTTCCACCGGCTGATCGACGTGTACGACAAGGCGATCGCCCCGGGCGTCGTGGCGGCGGCCGTCGCCGCGACGCCGGAGATCGTCGGAACGGCGCCGGTCGAGCGAACTGTTCGCGGCCTCGCCCGCGAGTTCGGGCGGCAGCGGACGCCGCCCGGCCACGGCCCCACGCCGCCGACCGAGGCGACCGCGGCGCGCGCCGAGGCCCTGGTCGAGGCGCTCCTCCTCAAGGTTCTCAACGAGGATCCCGCGACCGGGACGCTTCGGGACCTCTTCGACGACGCAGCGCTGAGTCGAGACGGCGCCTACCCTCGGGTCGTCGCAACGCTGGAAGCGCAGCTCGCGACGGCCCCCGCAACGGTGCCGGACCGCGCCCCGCGACGGCGCGGGCGAGCGGCCGGGGCGAGCACTGCCCTGGCCGGCCGGACCCTCTCGGAGCTCCTGCGTGCCCCGGCCGCGGCTTCGCCGGCATCGCTCGCCGGGCAGCTCCGCTGGATCCGGGACAACTGGGGCGAGCTCCTCGGGGAGGTCGAGGGGCTCGAGGACCGGCTGATCCTCGCCGCCGGCCTGGTGGCCGAGGAGGAGCAGGCCCTCCATCAACGCTTCGGCGGCGGCGGTGAGGGGCCAACGGAGACCCCGGACTTCAGCGGCCTGGACGCGGAGCCGGAAGGGTTCTCCGACGACACGGACTGGATGCCACGTGTCGTCCTCCTCGCCAAGTCCACGTACGTCTGGCTGGACCAGCTGACGAGCCGGTACGGGCGCGACATCCGGACCCTGGACGCCATCCCGGACAAGGAGCTGGACCGCCTGGCTGCGTGGGGCGTCACCGGCCTCTGGCTGATCGGCCTGTGGCAGCGGAGTCGGGCATCGGAGCGGATCAAGCACCTCCGGGGCAACCCGGACGCGGTGGCCTCGGCCTACTCCCTGGACGACTACCGGATCGCCGACGACCTCGGCGGCGAGGCCGCTTGCGCGCGCCTCCGGGACCGCGCGGCGGCGCGCGGGATCCGCCTGGCCTCGGACATGGTCCCCAACCACATGGGGATCGACTCGCGTTGGGTGATCGAGCACCCGGACCGCTTCCTGTCCGTCCCGGATTCGCCCTACCCGGCGTACTCGTTCGGCGGACCGGACCTCTCCCCGGACCCGTCGGTCGAGATCCTGCTCGAGGATCACTACTGGGACGCGAGCGACGCCGCGGTCGTCTTCCGGCGCCGTGACCGGGGCACCGGGGAGACACGATTCATCTACCACGGCAACGACGGCACGTCCTTCCCGTGGAACGACACGGCGCAGCTGGACTATCTCCGCGCCGAGGTCCGCGAGGCGGTCATCCGGACGATCCTCGACGTCGCCCGGCGCTTCCCGATCATCCGCTTCGACGCCGCCATGGTCCTCGCGAAGCGCCATGTCCGGCGCCTCTGGTGGCCCGAACCCGGGGCCGGCGGCGGCATCCCGTCCCGTGCCGAGCATGCCCTGTCCCGGGCCGCCTTCGAGGCCGCCCTTCCGACGGAGTTCTGGCGCGAGGTCGTCGACCGCGTGGCCGCCGAGGTCCCCGGCACGCTCCTCCTCGCCGAGGCGTTCTGGCTCATGGAGGGCTATTTCGTCCGGACGCTCGGGATGCACCGCGTCTACAACAGCGCATTCATGCACATGCTCCGGGACGAGGACGGCGCCGGCTACCGCAAGGTCATCCGCGAGACGCTCGAGTTCGACCCGGCGATCCTCGGTCGGTACGTGAACTTCATGAGCAACCCGGACGAGAAGACGGCGATCGAGCAGTTCGGGGACGGTGACAAGTACGTCGGCGTCGCCACGGTCCTGGCCACGCTGCCGGGGCTGCCGATGCTCGGCCACGGCCAGGTCGAGGGGTTCGGCGAACGCTACGGCATGGAGTTCCGGCGAGCGACCCTCGACGAGGGGCCGAACGAGCCGCTCGTTGACCGTCACGTTCGCGAGGTCTTCCCGCTCCTCCGGCAGCGGCGCCGGTTCGCCGGGTCTCGCGACTTCCGTCTCTACGACCTCGTGACCGATTCGGGCGTCGACGAGCACGTCTTCGCCTATAGCAACGGGTCGGGCGCCGACCGGTCCCTCGTCGTCTACCACGACCGGTTCGCCTCGACCGCCGGCCGGATCCGGGAGAGCGTCGCGTTCGGTGTGAAGGGGGACGACGGGGAGCGACGGCTCGAGCGCACGGCGCTCGCCGACGCGCTCGGGCTGTCGGCGGATCCAGGGGCCGTGGTGTCGTTCCGGGACCCGCGGACCGGCTACGGGCTGGTCGCGAACGTCCGCGAGCTCCGGGAGCGCGGCCTCGAGCTGCGACTGGAGGCGTACGAGAACCACGCCTTCACCGAGATCGAGGAGCACCCGCCGTCCGATGCAGACTGGCGACGCCTGGCCGACCGGCTCGACGGCGCCGGCGCGGCCTCACTCGACGACGCCCTGGCCGCCATTCGATACGGGGAGGTCCATGAGCCGGTGCGGGCGGCGCTCCTAGCGCTTCCGAACCTCGAAGCCGCGGTCGCGCGACTGGCCGAGGCCGCGGCGGCCGCCGGCGCGGATCCGGAGAGCGTGTCAGTCGCGGCTGAGCGGCTCGCGCGCGTGACGGGCGGCCGGACCGTGGCGGAGGGCGATCCCGTCGAGGCGGCCGCCCTTCTCGGCTGGGCCGCCCTCGGCTGGCTGCCGGGGACGGCGACC
>DATIUS010000062.1:0-20732 GCA_035466655.1 Candidatus Sulfomarinibacteraceae bacterium | reverse complement strand
GAGGAGAGCAGGCCCATCCACTCGGCCGGCAGGCCGCGACCGATCGCAACGGCGGCCCCAGCGGAGGACAGGAGGATGTAGGTGAACGTCAACGCCAGCACCCAGAACTGGCGGCGCGACAGGTTCGGGGTCATCGGCGCTCCCTCCGTCATGCGGCAGGATCGTGACCCGGGACGCGGGGCCGGAGCGAGCGGTCTTGCTCGACCGGCGGGGGGCGATCTTCTGATCCGTACCATGGAACGTGTGGCATCCCGCTGTCATGAGGTCGCCGTCCCGATGTCATGGGAGCGGTGCCCTGATTCGGTCCCGATCCGGCCGTCCCGGGCTGCGCTCCGTGGTCACGATGCCGACCGAGCCATCCACGACGACGGTGCTCCCGTCGCGCAGCCGTCGTGTCGCGTCGCCGGTCGCCAGCACGGCCGGGATCCCGTGCTCGCGCGCGAGGATCGCGCCATGGGCCAACACGTCGCCGACGTCGGTGACGAGCGCGCCGGCCGTCCCGAAGAGCGGTGCCCAGGCCGGGGTCGTCGTCGAGCAGACCATCACGTCGCCGGGCTCGACCCGGCCGAAGTCCGCTTCGCCGCGGACCAGGCGCACCGTCCCGGAATGGCGACCCGGCGATCCGGCGACGCCGGCCAGGACCCGATCGTTGCGCGTTGCCACCCTCGAGGGCTGCGCCTCCATCTCGGAGCGCCAGTCGAAGGCGGCGTGGATGCGACGAAGGGCGTCGGGCAGCGCGTCCGTGCGGTACGCGAGCGCGGGAATCTCGCCGATCTCGGCCGGCGGAAGGTGGGCGAGCACCCAGGCTTCCTCCGCCCGTCGGCGGGCGACGATCGCCAGCCCATCCATCCGTTCGCTCCGGACCACACTTCGGAGCTCGTCCGGCTCCAGGTGGAAGACATCCTCTGGCCGGCCGATCGCGCGGCGCTCGACGAGCCGCTCTCCGATCTCGAGACCGATGCGACGAAGCGCTCCCATCGGCATCTCGCAGCCCCAGAGGATCGTTCCGTCGCGGGTCTCGTAGGCACGGCGCGCGAAGCGCAACGCACGCTCGAAGCGGTCGCGATCGCCGTCTGGGCGATTGGCCAGGACCGCCGTCGCGCGATGCTCAGCCTCGATGGCGGTCGCCACGGTCGGAGGACCGCCGTTGCGAGCCCGGTGGACGAGGTTGCGGAGCAGCCCGACCACGACCTCCGGGCGCTCGGCGAGCGTCGGCGATCTCGGATCGTCTCCGTCCAGCGGTCGGCCACCGAAGCGGGCGAGAACGTCGTCGAGCGCCACCTGGACTCCGGGATCGGTCTTGCGCAGGCGTGCGAGTGATGCATTGCCGCCGGCATCGAGTACCTTGACGGCCGCGGCGACGCCGGCGATCCGCTCGGCAAGCGCCTGGAGGGCGCGAGTCGGTTCGGATGTCGAGGCCGAGCTCCCAACGAGCAGGGCGAGCGACTCGCCGCTCCCCCAACCGAGCAGCTCGCGGCAGACCAGCTCCAGGCCGTGGAGCGCGAGGTAGTACGGAGCCCAGGTCATGAAGTGGGCGTCCGTCCCCGCTCGATACAGCTCGATCGAGGCGTCGAGGGCGCTGATCAGGGCCTCGTCGTCGAGGGGTGCCAGCCGCAGGTCCCGCAGTGAAGCGGTCTGGCGAACAAGATCGTCCCGCCAGGTCGCATGCCAGCGCTCGACGAGCTGCTCGGGAAGCCCATCGGCCAGCGCTGCAGCCGCGACCGCGGCCCGTCCGGCAACGGGAGGACTGGCAGCAAGCGCGCGGGCGTATCCGGGACCCTCGCCGATCGGCGGGAATCCGACCGGCTGGATCCGCCGCCCGAACAGCATCCCCCCGACCGCGACGTAGCACGAGCGTTCACGGAGGAAGCCGAACGCCTGGAAGGCGTGGTCCAGCGCCGCGTTCTCCGCATCCATGGTGACCTTCGCGGCGAACGCGGGGAGTGGCCTGGCGTGGTGCTCGATATCGCACCACCACCCATGCTCGGCGAGGAGGCGGCCGTCGGGAGGCGTCGGAAGGCCGGTGATGGGACGCGCCTGGAGCCAACGGATCTCTCCGTCCTCGATGGCCCACTCGATCTCCTGCGGCTCGGCTCGCAGCCGCTCGATCTGCCGTGCGCCACGCGCGATCCGCCCGGCCAGCTGCCGGCTGAGGACGTCCGCGGCGATCGAGCGGACGCGTTTGGGGCGTCGGCCGAAACGCTCACGCGCCGAGGTCACCGGCCACGGGATCGGAATCTCCCGGGCGCCGGCCTCCAGGGGACCATCGTCCGGCACCACCCACTCCTCGCCGTCACCCCCGGCGGCCAACCGACCCTGCGCCAGGCCAGGAACCGCGCTGATCCGTACGACGTCGCGATCGCCGGTCACTGGATCCGCGGTGAAGGCGACGCCGGCAGCCGTCGCCCGGACGAGGCGTTGGACGGTCCCGTACGGTCCTGTCAGCGACGGGTCGGGGCCGTCCTCGGCCACGCCGGATGAGCGAACGGAAAGGGGCCCGTCCGACAGCATCAGGACGGCGCGCGCTGGTTCCACCTCAATCGCTCGAGGGATCGTCGGTTCGGCGAGGGCGCCGATGGCTGCCCTGCCAGCCGTCGTGAGAACGAGACCGCGCGGCACGTCGAACCCGGCCGGTGATCAGCGCGACCAGGCGGGCCGCCTTGCCGCCGGTCAGTGCGGCATCGCCAGCGCGCGGGTCGTCCGGCCAGACGAGCTGTGGCGCGGCCGACCTTGGGCTGCCGACGGTCACGGGCGAGCCTCAGTCCTCCCGCCGCGGACCCGGTCCTCGGCGAAGACCGCCACGAACGCTTCGGCCAGCGCGAACGTCGCCTACGCCGGGTGGACGGATGATCGAGCCCCGGCATACCCCACGACGATCCAGCCGATGCCGAACAGCCCGAAAAGGAGCGTGACGGCCACGGGCGGGGCGGCGTTGGGAATGAGGCTCATCCCCACGCCGGCGACCGACCCGGCCAGCACGAGCCAGCCGCCGATCACGGAGAGCACCTTCGCCCGGACGATCGCAACGCCGAACCCGATGTTGCCGAGGAACCAGGTGATCGCCGTGACGGCCCAGACCAGCGTGAGCGAGCCTGCCGAGGCCGTCGCGTCGAAGGTCAGTTGATCCGTCGCGGCGGCGTATGCGAAGGCCACGAGGAGTGCCGCCGCGCCGACGATTGAACACCAGGCCGAGACCCGGCCGAGCTGCCCCGTGGCCGTCCGGGTTCGCATCTCGAGCCCGAGGACCGCGAGCCCGAGCAGGGCGACCACCAGGAAGAAGCCGAACCAGGCATCGGTATTCGGGTCGTACGCGACGATCCCGACGAGGATCACCGTGAGCGCTCCACCGGCGATTGCCAGCATGCCGGCCCAGCGTGCCACTGCGTCCATCGCACCCTCCCTCTCGTGCCGCATGGCGGACCCTCTGGGACGCCAAGGAGCACGCTATGGCCGCACCGTCCCGTCGTCATGGGAGCCGCGTCCTGAATCGCTCGGGAGGCAACGCCCACGGTCGGCGCTCCGCGGCAAGGTGGTCTGCCCGCGGCCCTCGGTCGCTGGTCCTCGCCTATCGGGCCATCCACCCGTAGCACCTTCGGGTGGCAGCCCGCACCGAACGCGCGTTCTAGCGTTGCCACCATGAGCGACACGGGGAGCGCACCGCAGACCGACGAGCGCGCGCGGTCCGCACCGGTTCCGAGGAAGAAGCGCGGGTGCCTGGCCACGGGCTGCCTAACAATCCTCGGGCTGTTCGCGGTCGTCAGCGTGGTGGTTGGTGCCCTCGTCCTGCGCGTTCCCCAGCAGCTCGGGATCTGGCCATCCGGCGCGACGCTGCTCGCGGGGACCCCCGATCGCGAGGCCGCGGCGGCCATCCTCGACGAGGTCGCGGCGGCCGGCGTGGACACGACCGGCCTCTCGCTCTACGTCTTCCCCGTCGACGGCCGGACGGGCACGCTCGCCTACGCCGTGCTCGATGCGTCCGCCGGCTTCGGCAGCGTGGCCGGCACGGATGCGAGCTCGATCGCCGACCTGTTCGGCAGCCTCGTGGCCGGACCGACCGTGGATTCGGCACGCATCGAGCAGGTGGCGATCGCCTACCGCGACGAGACCGGCCGCACGCTCGGGGTCCTCACCGCATCCACCGAGGTCATTCGCCGGTTCGTCGCCGGCGAGATCGACGAGCGGGCCTTCAGCCGGCAGCTCAACGGCGACGTGGACCTGGGGGCCACGCTCGACGCGGTGAACACGCCATGAAGCGGCGCGGGGTCCTCGGGTTCCTGCTGCTCTCGACGCTCGCGCTGGGCGCGTGCAGCGGCGACGACCGGGAGCTGGCGCAGGCGTTCATCCAGGAGTGGGCCGTCGACCACGCCGGCGAGATCGCGATGCACCGGCTGGGCCTGAGCGACGGCGACAGCTACGTGGACGCGGCGGTTGACGCCGCCGACGTCGTGACGACGTTCCAGCAGGCGGAGGACCTCATGGCAAAGGGCCGCCGGAGCGCGGATCCGGTGGCCATGGACTCGGCGATCAAGCTGCGGCCGTACGACTGGACATATGAGCTGTCCCGGTCCAACCTGGCGCTCCAGCTCGGCGACATGGACGGCTACTGGCGAAACCGCGACCAGGTCCAGATCGACGCGGTCGGCGTCCCGTGGGAGCGCGTCGACAAGCAGTCGTACTCGGAACTGCTCGCGGTTCACAAGCGCCTGGACACCGGTCCCGGCAGCGTCGGCGGTTTCGCGAGCTATGAGCAGTGCCGCGCGCTGTACGACGGTCTCGCCATCACGAGCGGGAATCTCGCGGGCGACCCGGCGTCCACCGAGACCAGGAGCTGGCGACAGCGCGAAGCGGATTGCGACCAACTGCCCCACTAGGCAAGGGGCCACGCTGCCGGCGTCGCCGGCCCCCGTTTCGCCTCCGCGGGACACTGCACCGCCAGGTCGGTCGGTCGACGGGCTCGATCTTCCAACGCTGACGCGGCACGATCTACCAATACTCGTGGAAGGCGTCCCCGACGGGCGCCCACACCCGGGAGCAGCCGGTGGATCGCGACCTCGTCGAGGCAGCCCAGCGAGGAGACCAGGCGGCGTTCGTCGACCTGGTCCGTTCGCGGGGTGATCGCCTCTTCGCGATCGCGTATCGGATCCTCCGGGACGTCGAACGGGCCGAGGATGCCCTGCAGGACGCGCTGGTGATCGCCTGGCGGGACCTGCCGGACCTCCGCGATCCGGGCCGCTTCGACGCCTGGGTCCACCGACTCCTCACCAACGTCTGCATCGCCGACGCCGGGCGCGAGCGCCGCAGGATCGCCAACCTGCACGTGCTCCCGTTCGACGATCCGACCGCGCCAGACGATCTCCTGACGCTCGCGGATCGCGATCAGCTCGACCGTGGCTTCCGGCGCCTCAACGCCGACGAACGGGCGATCCTCGTGCTCCGCCACTACGTGGGCTACGAGCCCAGCGAGATCGCCGAGCTTCTTGGCATCTCCGCGGGGACGATCCGTTCCCGTCTCCACCACGCCCATCGCGCCATGCGCGCCGCGCTCGACGCCGACGCTCGTGCGGTCATCGTCGGAGGGACTTCGGCATGAACCAGCGCTCCGACATCGACCGCCTGCTCCGCCACTGGATGGACGACGGACCCACGAGGATGCCCGACCGTATCGTCGACGTCGTCGCCGACCGGATCAGCCGCGAACGCCAGCGACGCTCGTGGCGCCGTCTTCGGAGGCTTCCCATGAGCCCACTCAGCAAGCTCGGGGCCGCGGCCGCCGCGGTCCTCATCGTCGCCGTCGTCGCCTGGCAGGTGCTGCCTCACAACGGCGGCGTCGGCGGCCAGCCGACGGCCACACCGCCGCCCACGGCGGCCTCGGCGAGCACGCCCGACGCCACCGGACCCATGGCCCTGCCCGCAGGCACACTGGCGGGTGGTCGGTATCGCATCCGGAATGTGGTGAGCGACGGGCCTAGCCTGTCCGCCGTGGCCGACATTCCCGAAGGGTGGTTCGGCTATCCGCAATACTCGGCAATCACCAGCGGCCCGACAGATGACGATGCCCTCATCACGTTCGTGAACGCCGACGGGCTGTTCAGCGACCCGTGCCAGTGGGACCTGGACGGCACGGGGGCCCGGGACCAGCCGGGCGACGTCGTAGTCGGTCCGACCGTCGACGACCTCGTCGAGGCCCTTCGGGCAAACACGTCGTACACCGCGTCCACCCCGAGTCCCATCACCCTCGGAGGGTTCCAGGGCACCGAGCTGGAGCTCCAGCTTCCGGGCGACGACGTCCTGTCGACGTGCGACAGGGAACCCGGCGGAGACCCGAAAGGGCTGTTCTTCGTGTTCTCGGGCGAGGGAGCAGGCTGGTACTCGCAGGGCCCCGACAGCCGCTGGCGCCTGTTCATCGTGGACGTCGATGGGACCCGCCTGATCGCTTTGATCAGCTACTTCCCGGGAACCCCCCAAGCCGACGTCGCGGCCGCGCAGGCCATCGTCGAGTCGCTCGAGTTCACGCCGTGACGGAGCAGAGCGGTGGCGTTCGCGCCAGGGAGGTACCTATGAGCCGATGGGGCCCCATTCGTTTCTAGAGGAGGTCTGTGATGTCTCGCGTCCCCGTGCACCCTCACCAGCCGGTCGCCGCATTACTGGCGACATTGGCCATCCTCGCGCTCCTCAGCCTGCCGGCCGGCGTGCTGGCCAAGCCGTACGGCGCCTGGACTGCCGCCACGTCGATCGAGAGCCTCCCCGGCAGCAGCGGCGCGGTGAACACCGCCAGCGTCGATGGCTGCCCGATCCAGTCACCCGACGGCCTGTCGCTGTACATGGCCTCGAACCGGGCGGGCGGCCTGGGTGGGCTCGACATCTGGGTCGCCCACCGGTCCAGCCCCGATGTCGGCTTCGGCGAGCCGGTCAACCTCGGCGCGCCCATCAACAGCGCCGTGGACGACTTCTGCCCGACGCCGGTCCGGGGCAAGGGTCTCTTCTTCGTCTCCGGCCGGGCCGTCGCCGGGGCCTGCGGCCTCGGCGACATCTACTTCGCACGAGACAACCCGGCCCACGGCTGGACCGACCCGGTCAACCTCGGCTGCCAGGTCAACAGCACCGCCGGCGAGGCCGGGCCGTCGTACGTCGAGACCGACGCCGGAGCGTGGCTGTACTTCTCGTCGGGCCCCGAGATCATGGCCAGCCCGCACCTGGCCGACGGCTCGTTCGGCCCGGCTGCTCCAGCGGCCGAGCTCAACAGCGCCGCAGCCGACCTCCGGCCGAACGTCCGCAAGGGCGGCCTCGAGATCGTCTTTGACTCCGACCGGGCCGGCGGCCTCGGTGGCTTGGACCTGTGGTTCGCGACCCGCGCCTCCCCCACCGATCCCTGGTCGGCGCCCGTCAACGGCGGGCCGGCCCTCAACAGCGCGCTGAACGAGACGCGCGGCTCGTTCAGCTGGGACGGCGCGACGCTGCTGTTCGGGCGGGCGCCCGGTCCGGAGGGCCTGACGGACATCTTCATCAGCACCCGCGACTGAGGCCGCGGACCGCCGCGCGGGAGGCGGCTCATCCGGGGCCGCCTCCCCTGGCCCGGCCCGCCAGACCGGCATGCGACACTGCGCAACCATGAGAGCCCTCGACGCCCAGGCCGCTCGTCTCGAGGCGGCCGTCGCCGCCATCCTCGCCCTGCGAGCGCGCGTGGAGGCCGCGGCGCCGTGGCCGCTCGCCGGGCTGTACGGCACGGAGGCCGAGGCGAGCTGGGGCCCGCCCGAGCTGCTCGCCCACCTCGACGAGATGCTCCCGTTCTGGCTCGGTGAGGCGGAGCGGATCATCGACGGGCCGGCCGGCGACCCGGTGCCGTTCGGACGGGTGCCGGGCGATACGATTCGAATCGGCGTCATCGGGCGGGACCGGACGGTGCCGCTTCGCGAGCTGTTCGCCCGTCTCGAGGCGGACGGCGCCCGCGTCGCGCGGCGGATGCGCGAGCTGACCGACGAGGAGGCCGCGCGCGTCGGCACCAACCCCGCGCGGGGCGAATTCACGGTCGCCGGGCTGTTCGAGCGGTTGGTGACCGGGCACCTCGAGGATCACGTCGCCCAGCTGCAGGGGATCCTCGCCGACCGCGGGGTCTGATCGGCCGTGTTCGTGCTCTGGGCGATCCCAATCGGGATCGTGGCCGGGCTGCTGCTCGGCGGGCGGCCCGAAGGGCTGCTCGCGGTGCGGTTCCGCTGGGCGGCGCTCGCGGTGGGTGGGCTGCTCGTGCAGGTCGTCCTGTTCACGCCATACGGCGACGGCCTGGCCGGTGACCTCGCGCCGACGATCTACGTCGCCTCGACCGTCGCGGTCTTCGTCGCCGTCCTCGGGAACCTGCGGCTGCGGGGGATGGCGATCGTGGCGGCCGGCGCACTGGCCAACCTCCTCGCCATCGTCTCGAACGGCGGCGCGATGCCGGCCGATCCAGAAGCCCTCGTGATTGCCGGCTTCAGCGGCCCGGGCGAGCACACGAACAGCGTCGTTCTCGCGGAGCCCGCCTTTCGGCCGCTGACCGACATCTTCGCGCTGCCGGCCTCGCTCCCGATGGCCAACGTGTTCAGCGTGGGCGACGTCCTCATCGGGCTCGGCGTCGCGATCGTGATCGCCGCGGCGATGCGCCGGCGGGCCGGCGGGGAATCCTAGCCGCCGCGGCGCTCGCGCCAGAGGCTGCCGACAACGAAGGCGACGTTGGCCGGGCGCTCCGCGAGACGGCGCATGACGTACGGATACCACTGCCCGCCGAACGGGACGTAGATCCTGACGGTCCAGCCGTCCCTGAGCAGGCGCTCCTGGAGATCGCGGCGGACCCCGTAGAGCATCTGGAACTCGAACCGTTCGGGCCCGATCCGGTGCTCCCGCGCATACGCGACCGCGTGATCGGTGATCCGATCGTCGTGCGTGGCGAGGGCGGGGTAGGTGCCGGCCCTGAGCAGCCGCTCCGTGACGGCGACGTACGCCGCGTCCACGTCCGACTTGTCCTGGTACGCGACCGCGGCGGGCTCCTTGTACGCACCCTTGCACAGGCGGACGCGCGCTCCCTCGGCGATGAGCGCCTCCGCGTCGGCCGGCGTGCGCCGGAGCGCGGACTGGAGCACCACGCCGACGTCGCCCGAGCCGGCCATCAGCGGCCGGAGCCCGCGCCACAGGTCGAGGGTCGCGTCGGTCGTGGTGTGGTCCTCCATGTCGATCCGCACGAACCCGCCGGCGCCAGCCGCCGCCGCGAGCACCCGGCTGACGTTCTGACGAGCCACCTCGCGCCCGAGACCGAGGCCCATCTGGCTCAGCTTGAGGCTGACGTTGACCTCCAGGCCCGCCTCGGCGAGGACGGGCATCGCGTCAACGTACGCCGCGGCGGCGGCCCCGGCCGCCGATTCGGACGTCACGGCCTCGCCGAGGATGTCCACCGTCGTCCGGAAGCCGGCGGTGCGGATCCGTCGCATCGCCGGAAGGGCTCCCTCGAGCGTCTCGCCGACGATGAACCGGGCGACCATCGGCCGGGTGAACGGCAGTCGGGTGGCCAGGCGACCGATGAACCGGCGGTGCGAGAGCATCAGCAGGACCGAGCGCATGGCGCGCTCGAAGCCCGAGCCGATGGCGCGTCGAAGCCTCATTCCCGGGCCGGGTCCCACGGCTCGCAGCGGCGCGTCGGTGCGTGGGACGCCCGGCGGCGGTGCGTCAACTGGGCTTGCCGTCCTCCGGCACGAGGGCCGCTTCCAGCTGATCGCCGAGCTCGACCGTCCGCCGGAATGCGGCCCAGACGGCTTCGGACAGGACGGTCCGGAGGCGTCCGGACTCGAGCTCGTGGAGAGCGGCGGCGCTCGTGCCGCCGGGCGAGGTGACCATGTTCCGGAGCTCGGCGGGGTGCATCCCCGACTGCTTCGCGAAGAGCGTGCTCCCCTCGAGCGTCTCGATCACCAGGTCGTGGGCGACGTGGCGCGCGAAGCCGAGATGGACGGCCGCATCGATGAGCGCCTCCATGACCAGGAAGACGTAGGTTGGGCCGGTCCCGGAGACGGCGGTTGCCATGGCGACGAGCTTCTCGTCGTCCACCTCCAGCTGGACCCCGAGCGCCCCGAGGAGCGCGGCCGCCTGCGCTCGCTGGTCCGCCGTCACTTCAGGCGTCGCGAACCAGACCGTCATCCCCTTGCCGAGCCGAGCCGGGGTGTTCGGCATGCTCCGGACGACCTCGCCGTGGCCGAGTGCCGAGGTCAGCGCGCGGGTGGTGGCGCCGGCAAGGACGCTGAGCACGAGCTGCCCGCGCCGCAGGTGCGGCCCGATGTCGCGGGCGACACGCCCGAGCATCTGGGGCTTGATCGCGAGGATGACGACGTCCGCACCCTCGATCGCCTCCGCGTTCGACGCGGCGGTCCGGATCCCGTGGGCCGCCGCGAGCTCCTGGCGCCGCTCCGCACGGGGGTGACTCGCCACGATCTGCCCCGGCTCCACGAGCCGGCCGCGGAGCAGGCCGGCGATGATCGCCTCGGCCATGACGCCGGAGCCGATGGTCGCGATGGTGCGCTGGGCGAGGGGCGACATGGGCCGAGTATGCCATGGGCCCACGGCGGGCCTCAGCCCGGATCAGCGGGGTTCGGGAGGTGCCCGGCGGGTTCGGTGGGCTCGGCGGGTTCGGTGGGCTCGGCGGGTTCGGCGGGCTCGGCGGGTTCGGTGGGCTCGGCGGGTTCGGCGCGGGCCCGCTCCTCGAGTGCCCGGCGGAGGCGGAACCGGAGGAACTCGTTGTCGCCCGCGCGGCCGAGGCAGGCCGAACAGAGCTGGGCCCAGCCTTCGAGGTCGGTCCGGGCGCGCGTCTCGTGCGGCGCACCGCACCACAGGCAGGTGAAGGAGGCGCGGAACGGCACGGCGGTCAGCTCGGTGGCGCGGCGGGGTTGGCCGCGGCTGGCCCGGCGCAAGGCCGACCCCGCCCGCGAGCGGGGCCCCGCGGGCCGGCCACCGCCGGCCTCAGGCTGGTTTGGCCGCGTCCACCATCGCTCGGGCGGCGGCCCGATCGCCGAACCAGGTGGCGTCCATCTGCGTGTAGCCGGCCCATTCGCTCGGGAGCTGATCCTCGGGGAAGATCGCGTTCACGGGGCACTCGGGCTCACAGGCCCCGCAGTCGATGCACTCGTTCGGATCGATGAAGAGCTTCCGGTCCACGCCCTCTTCGTAGTGAATGCAGTCGACCGGACAGACCGACACGCACGACAGGTCCATCACGTCCGTGCAGGGCTCGGCGATGACGTAGGTCATGGGGGTTTCGACTCCTATCGCGACGCTGCGCCTCAGCCCGCCCGAGCGGGCGCTCGAAGCGTATCACCGGCGCCCTCGTCGGGCGTGCCAAGCGTGCCGAGAACGGCGGGACGGCGTCCGTCTTCCATGCGCGGAACGTGCCACGGGGCAATGCGCCCCGGGGGTGTCCCGCTGCCGGTCGGATCCGAACCGCAGCGCGGCCGTGCTTGACACGGGGCGCAGCCCACCGGATAGTGCGGCCCAGCCGCCGACGGGCTCCCGGCGGTCCGTCCGCTGCGATCGGCGCGGTCCGCCGCCGGACAACCCACGAACCGCGACCCCACCGCCCCGAACGAGCACGGGATCCGCACGAGGAGACGCTTGGCCGTCACCACCGCCGCCCAGCCCGGGATCGCCGTCCCATCGTCGGGCACCGGCGCGGGCGTGCCCGCCGTCCGCCTCGAGGGCCTGGTCAAGCACTTCGGCAACGACGCGGCGGGCCGCCGCGTGGCGGGCGCGACCGGTACGGCCATCGGCGACGCGATCGTGGCCGTCGCCGGGATCGACCTCGACATCCACGATGGCGAGTTCTTCTCGATGCTCGGGCCGTCGGGCTCCGGGAAGACGACCACGCTCCGGATGATCGCCGGCTTCGAGCTCCCGACGGCCGGCAGGATCCTGCTCCATGGGGAGGACGTGACAGACCGTCCGCCGTTCGATCGGGACGTGAACACGGTCTTCCAGGACTACGCGCTGTTCCCGCACATGACCGTCGGAGAGAACGTCGCGTACGGCCTGGTCGTCCGCAAGGTGCCGAGGCCGCAGCGCGAGGCCCGGGTCACGGATGCGCTCCGGATGGTCCGCCTGGAGGGCTACGAGCGGCGGCGACCCGGGCAGCTCTCCGGCGGGCAGCGCCAGCGGGTCGCGCTCGCACGTGCGCTCGTGAACCGGCCGCGCGTGCTCCTCCTCGATGAGCCGCTCGGTGCGCTCGACCTGAAGCTCCGCGAGGAGATGCAGATCGAGCTGAAAGCCATCCAGCAGCAGGTCGGCATCACCTTCATCTACGTGACCCACGACCAGCAGGAGGCGCTCACGATGAGCGACCGCCTGGCGGTCTTCAACCGCGGCCGGATCGAGCAGGTGGGTACCCCGGCGGATGTCTACGAACGGCCGGCAACCCGATTCGTGGCCGGCTTCGTCGGCACGTCCAACCTGCTGTCCGGCGAGACGGCCCGGACGATCGTCGGGGCGGACGGCACCTACACGGTCCGGCCGGAGAAGATCCACCTCGCCGATCGAGACTCCGTGGCGGCGGCGGACGAGGCATCGGCCACCGGGACGATCCGGGACGTCGTCTATCTCGGCCCCGATACTCGGTATATCGTCGCGCTCGATGCCGGCGGCGAGCTCGTCGTCACGCAGCAGAATCTCGCGACCTCATCGATGGAGGCGCTCGCGGCCAAGGGGCGGGCGGTCCGCCTCACGTGGAAGCGCCAGCACAACCTGCCCGTCGGTGACGGGCAGATCTAGGGAGGGCCCGCCGACCAACGGCGGTCAGGGAGGTCGTGCGCGGCACGGCCGGAGGAGGAGCATGAAGAACCGGCGATTCCTGGGCGTACTCGGCGTGATCGCGATCGTCGCGGCCGCCTGTGGCGGCGGGGCCAGCCCCAAGCCGTCCCTCGACCTGCCGCAGTCGATCGGCGCGGGCGAGGGCGCGCTGAACCTCGTCATCTGGGCCGGCTACGCGGAGCGCGGCGAGATCGACCCGGCCTACAACTGGGTGGGGCCATTCGAGGAGAAGACCGGCTGCAAGGTCAGCACGACGGACATGACGGACTCGAACAACGGCGTGTCCCTCATGCAGTCGGGCGACTACGACGGCATCTCGGCGTCGGGTGACGCGACGACCCGGCTGATCGCCGGCGGCATCGTGGCACCCGTCAACACCGCGCTGTTCGAGAACTACAAGAACGTCTTCTCGGGGCTCAAGGACCTGCCGCATAACACGGTGGACGGCGTGAACTACGGCGTCCCGCACGGCCGTGGCCCCAACCTCCTCGCCTACAACACCGAGGTCATCACGACGACCCCGACGAGCTGGGACTCCATGTGGGAGGACGGCTCGATGTACCAGGGCAAGATCAGCGTCTACGATTCCTCGATCTACATCGCCGACGCCGCCCTTCACCTGATGACCAAGCAGCCGGATCTCGGGATCAAGAACCCGTACCAGCTGACCCAGGCGCAGTTCGATGCGGCGATCAAGCTCCTCGAGCAGCAGCGCGACAACGGCGCCCTGTACTGGGGCCTGCTCACCGACCAGGTCACCTCGTTCGCGGCCGGCGACGTCGTCACCGGGACCACCTGGCAGTACCAGGTGAACCTCCTCCAGGCCGAGAACGCCCCGATCGCCGCCGTCCTGCCGGACGAGGGCTCAACGGGCTGGTCGGACACCTGGATGATCGCGAAGAAGGCCAAGAACCCCAACTGCATGTACAAGTGGATGGACCACATGATGTCGGCCGAGGCCAACGGCCAGGCCACCGTCTGGTTCGGTGAGGCGCCGACCAGCCAGCAGGCCTGCGACTACGCCGAGACCCTCTCGCCGGGCCACTGCGAACTGACCCACGCCAACGACGAGGCGTACTACAAGAAGATCTGGTACTGGGCGACCCCGCAGGCCGACTGCGCCGACGCCGATTCAGCGACCACCTGCAAGGACCAGGACGCCTGGGTGGCGGCCTGGACGGCCCTGCGCGGCGCCTGAGCCAACGGCTCGCCCCGCCGCTGAGCAACCGAAAGGCTCCCCGGGCCATCCCGGGGAGCCTTTCCCGATCTGAACCCCGGAGGCCCTGTGAGCGTTCAGCGCGAGCAAGACGAAAGCGCGGCGCCGCGCCCGGGTCGCGCCCGTCGTCTTGCTCGCTGGATCTACCCCCGCCGAGGGATCCAGCTGCGCCTCCTGCTGGCCGGCCCGCTGGGCTGGCTGGTCATCGTCTACCTCGGGTCGCTGGTCATCCTGCTGCTCAACGCGTTCTGGGACAAGGACGCATTCACCGGCCAGGTCAGGCCCTTTGCCTGGACCCTCGAGGCGTTCGGCGAGCTGTTCGGGGACGAGGTCTACCGGACGGTGGCTGCTCGAACGATCCTCATGGCGGTCCTGGTGACGCTCACCGACGCACTGCTCGCGTTCCCGATCGCCTACTACATGGCCCGGATCGCCTCGCCGCGCGTGCGGGCCGTGCTCGTCATCGCCGTCCTCATGCCCCTCTGGGCGGCCTATCTCGTGAAGGTCTACGCGTGGCGAACGATCCTCCAGGGCAACGGCCTCGTCGACTGGCTGGTCGCTCCGCTCGGGATCACGGGGCCGGGCCTCGACGAGATCGCGAACGCGTGGCTCGTCCTCAGCTACCTCTGGCTGCCGTACATGATCCTGCCGATCTACGCCGGGCTGGAGCGGATCCCGAACTCGCTGCTGGAGGCCTCGGCGGACCTCGGCGGGAAGGCCGGGATCACGTTCAGGCGAGTCATCCTGCCGCTCGTCTTCCCCGCGCTCGTGGCCGGCTCCATCTTCACGTTCTCGCTGACGCTCGGCGACTACATCACGCCGGACCTCGTCGCGGACGCGAAGTTCATCGGCAACGTCATCTACGACAACTCGAGCCTCGGGAACCTGCCCCTCGCGGCCGGCTACTCGCTGCTTCCGATCGTGGTCATGACCGTCTACCTCCTCGTCGCGCGCCGGTTCGGCGCCTTCGAATCGCTGTGACCGAGCGGCCCGATGGTTGAATCGCGCGCCGTGCGGGTCGCCCTGCGAGTGGCATCCGCGCTCGTCCTCGGGTTCCTGTACCTGCCGCTCATCGTCCTGGCGATCTACGCGTTCAACCCGAGCAGGCTCCTCGTCTGGCCCCCGACCGGGTTCACCCTCCACTGGTTCGCCGAGGCGGCCGCCAATCCGGCCGTGACGCGGGCGGTGGTGAACTCGCTCCTCGCCGGGCTGTTCGCGACGCTCATCGCGCTCGTCCTCGGGACCCTCGCGGCGATCGCCGTCCAGCGGTACTCGTTCTTCGGGCGACAGACGATCTCGTTCCTGCTCGTCCTGCCGATCGCGCTCCCGGGAGTCGTGACGGGCGTCGCGCTGCGCACGACGTTCGTCACCTTCGGGATCGATTTCGGCCTCCTGACGATCGTCGCCGGCCACGCGACGTTCTGTGTCGTCCTCGTCTACAACAACGTGATCGCCCGCCTGCGCCGGCTGCCACGTTCGCCCGAGGAGGCGTCCGCCGACCTCGGGGCGGACATCTGGACCACCTTCACGCGGGTGACGCTGCCGGGGATGCGGACGGCGTTGCTGGCGGGCGGCCTGCTGGCCTTCGCCCTGTCGTTCGACGAGGTCATCGTGACGAACTTCACGGCCGGCGCCGGCACGCAGACGATCCCGATGTGGATCCTGGCCGCCATCCAACGCCCGACGGAGCTGCCCGTGGTGAACGTCGTGGCGCTTGTCCTGGTGCTCATCAGCATCGTCCCGGTCTACCTCGCCCAGCGGATCTCGGGCGGCGAGGCGACCGGAGTCGCCCGCTGATCGAGCGGCGAGGGGCGGCGACCGGGCCCGATCGAGCGGTTCGTCCGGCGCGCGAGACGGCAGGCGCGTACGATCAGCCCATGCCCGATCCTCGAAGCCTCGATTCCGTTCGCGCCGCCCTCCGGGAGGAGGCCCGGCGCCTGCGGGTCGAGCTCGGCGAGCCGATCGAGGGACCGGGCCAGATGACGTACGGCTCCCAGGCGGCCGCGGCGACCCACGTCTTCGAGCAGCAGCGCGACCTGGCCCTTCGGGATCGCGAGCGCGCCCAGCTCCGCCAGGTCGAGGACGCACTCGAGCGGATCACGGCCGGCACCTACGGCGTATGCCGCAACTGCGGCAAGGCGATCGACCCCGACCGGCTCGCGGCAATCCCCTGGGCGGCGACCTGCATCGATTGCGCCCGAGCGGCGCGGTGACCGATCCCCTCGTCGGGATCGAGGCCATTCGCGCCGCGGCGGAGCGCCTCCGCGGGGTCGCCATCCGGACACCGCTCGTGTCGTTCTCCTCGGGGCCGCCGCGCGTCCTTCTCAAGGCCGAATCGCTTCAGCCGATCGGGGCGTTCAAGATCCGCGGCGCCTACAACGCGATCGCCCAGCTGAGCCCGGACGAGCTCCGGCGCGGGGTGGTGGCCCACTCGTCCGGCAACCACGCCCAGGGTGTGGCAAGGGCGGCACGGCTCCTCGGGACACACGCGGTCGTCGTGATGCCGTCCGACGCGCCGGCCGTGAAGCGGGCGCGAGTGGAGGCCGACGGCGCGGAGGTCGTGACGGTCGGGGTGGAGAGCGGAGCCCGGGAGTCCACGGCAGCGCGACTGGCGGAGGAGCGCGGGCTCGTCTCGATCCCGCCGTACGACGACGACCGGATCATCGCCGGACAGGGCACCTGCGGCCTGGAGATCGCCGAGGACGTCGAGGACCTCGAGCTCGTCCTCGTCCCGATCGGCGGCGGGGGCCTCGCCAGCGGCGTGGCGGCTGCGGTCAAGGCGATCCGCCCGCGCGCCAGGGTGATCGGCGTCGAGCCGGAATTGGCCGCGGACGCGGCCGAATCGCTGCGCGAGGGCCGGATCGTCCGCTGGGACGGCGCCCTGACCGCGCGAACGGTCGCCGACGGGACGCGGACCCAGGCGATCGGCCGGCGCCCCTTCGAGCACCTCTCACGACTGCTCGACGGCATCGTCACGGTGAGCGAGGTCGAGATCGCCGCCGCCGTCCGGCTCGCGGCCGAGGAGAGCCGGCTGGTCGTCGAACCGTCGGGTGCGCTCTCGATCGCGGCCGCCCGCTTCCGAACCGGGGAGCTCGGGCTGGCGGGGCTCGACGGGACCGTCGTGGCCGTCATCAGCGGCGGGAACGTGGACCCCACGCGCTACCGGGAGCTGCTCGCCTCGCCCGTCCCGGGCTGATCGGGCCCGTCCACCGGCCGCCGCAACCGGAGTGCCGCTTCCCGGTTCCTGATCGCCTCCCGCTCGGCATCGGCGCGTCGCTCGGCGCCGGCGGCATCGCGCCCCTCGGAACGCATCCAGCCGGCGAGGACGGCGAGCAGCGCCCCAAGGAAGATCACGTCGCCGACGAACCACATCAGGCCGGCTGCCAGCCGCTGGTCTGCCAGGGCCTCGATCCCGTACGGCGATCCGAGGGTCACGTAATGCGGGTAAAGGGGCACGTCGGCGAACAGGATCGCCATCGCGAGGAACGAGTTCTGGGGCATCTGAAGGAAGAGATAGAGGAGCCGGCCGGGGTAGCCCATCCGGTGCGGCGAGGGGTCCAGGGCGACGACCGGCCACCAGAACAGGACGGCGGACCCAAGGAACAGGATGTGCTCGAGGTCGTGGACGAGCGGGTCCTCGAGCGAGCGGTCGAAGAGCGGCGAAAAGTGCGTCGCCCAGAGGACCGAGACGAAGACCAGCCAGGCGACGGACGGATGCGACAGGATCCCGACAACCCTGGAATGGAGGACCGGCAGGAGCCAGCGGCTCCGTGTCTCTGGCGAAGCCGCCCGGAGCGCCTGTGTGACCGGGGCGCCGAGGGCGAGCAGGGGCGGCGCCACGAGCATCAGGAGGATGTGCTGGACCATGTGAACCGAGAACAGCGTCGTGTCGTAGCGCTCGATCCCGGACTGCAGGGCCACCGCGATCGCGAGGAGCCCGCCGACGAACGACCATCGTCGCAGCGGCGCCACGCGATGGTCCGGGTGGGCTCGGTCCACCGCCCCCAGGAGCCGCCACCAGCCGATCGCGGCCGCGACGAGCGGGAGCACCAGGAGCGGCTCGAAGCTCCAGCCCAGCAGGAGGGTGCCCGGGCCCGGTGGCTCGGGCGGCATTGACCCGTGGGCGGCCACAGGCCCGGCGGCCAGGATGGCGCCGCCAAGCGCCATGGCCGCGGCCCAGGCGCGGGTCAGCCGGTGTCCGAGCGGATTCACGGCGCCATGGTCCCACGAGCCGTCCCGTGGGAACGTCGAGTGGACCGGCAGTCCCGGATTCGCGACACGGCGGCACGAATCCGGACCGCCAGTCCCGTTCACGCCCCGAATTCGACCCGGATGCCCTTGAGCCCGTCGAGAACGGGACCACGGGTCCATTCCATGACACCGATGTCACGATTCGA
Organism: Candidatus Sulfomarinibacteraceae bacterium; assembly: GCA_035466655.1. GTDB lineage: Bacteria > Chloroflexota > Limnocylindria > Limnocylindrales > CSP1-4 > UBA5189. The sequence continues at coordinate 2,312 of DATIUS010000062.1, read as the reverse complement.
GGACCCCTGGTCCCCGCGGGGGCGCAGCCGAGCGGGACGGCGCGGCTGGGCGAAACGGGGGAGCGGAGGCGACCGTGGGCGCACGGAGCATGGGACGCCCGGTTAGCAGCCTGGCTGATCGCGGGCGGTACGGCCATCGGCGAGTGATGAGCCGGGTCCCGGCAGGCCCGGCCGAGCCGTGCGGTTGAGCAGACCACATGACGAACGGCCCTCCGCTATCATGTCGAACGGCCTGTCTCCGTGACGGGCCGCATTCGCGTCCCGCCGGAGGGTCCGTCCCGCCCCGCCGGCACCGTTCCCGCCGATCAACCGAGGACACCCGATGTCGAGTACCCCCAGGAAGCGGCCTGCGCCCGACGCCCTCGTGGCCGGCGCTGTGGTCGTCATCCTGATCGCGCTCGTCGCCGCCGTCTTCGTCACGGGATGGGGCTCCACCCTCTACCCGCCCGACGCGGCGACGTCCCAGGGCCACGAGATCCGCGGGCTGTACGACATCGTCTTCGCCTTCGCCGTCGCCATCTTCGTCGTCGTGGAGGGGCTGATCGTCTGGAGCGTGCTGCGCTACCGGCGCAAGCCGGGCGACGACGGGCTTCCCGCCCAGACCCATGGGAACAACCTCGTCGAGATCATCTGGACGCTCATCCCGACCGGGATCGTCCTGTTCCTGTTCGCGATCTCCTGGCAGACCCTCAGCAGCGTCGATGCGGTGAGCAAGCAGCCGGACGTCCGGATCCACGCGGTCGCCGGGCAGTTCGCCTGGCAGTTCGAGTATCTCGACGCGTCCGGCAACAAGGTCGCCACCCAGCTCACCCCCACCTACGACGCGACCACCGGCGAGGGCGGCATGGCCGTTCCGGTCGGGCGGTCCGTCCAGGTGACCCTGGACAGCCCGGACGTGATCCATGCCTTCTACGTCCCGAGGTTCCTGTTCAAGCGGGACGTCGTCCCCGGGCAGACGAACGAGTTCGAGTTCACCGTCGACGAGGACGAGGCCGGGCAGACCTTCCGCGGCCAGTGCGCGGAGCTGTGCGGAGCCGGCCATCGGTCGATGCTGTTCGACGTTCGGGCGATGGCGCCGGCCCAGTACGACGCATGGCTCCGCGATCTCATCGCGGGCGGAAACGCGACGCCGCCACCGCTCCCGGACGGTCCCGTGCTCGGGGTCGTCGCGAAGGGCATCGCCTACGACACGCTGGCCCTCGAGGTCCCGGCCGACACCGGGTTCGCGATCGAATTCAAGAACGAGGACGTCCCGGGCGTCCTCCATGACATCGACATTCGCGACGCTGCCGGGACCGTCCTGGCGGACCAATCCACGATCGACGGCGGGACGGCGACGACGTACGTCTACGAGCCGCTCCCGGCCGGTACCTACACCTTCATCTGCTCCATCCACCCGATCCCGCCGATGACCGGCACCCTGACGGTCAAGTAAGGAGCGCGGCATGGCGACCCACGCCCTCACCCCCGCCGCCGTCCCGGCCGCCCGAGGCTGGCTCTACGGCTGGTTGACGACCACCGATCACAAGAAGATCGGGATCATGTACGTCGTCAACTCGTTCATCTTCTTCATGGTCGGCGGGGTCCTCGCCCTCGTCGTCCGGACCGAGCTCGCGCAGCCGGGACTCCAGTTCCTCACCGACGAGCACGTGTACAACGAGATGTTCACGATGCACGCGACGGTGATGATCTTCCTGTTCATCATCCCGATGCTGGCGGGTCTCGGGAACTACGTCGTCCCGCTCCAGATCGGGGCGCCGGACATGGCCTTCCCGCGGATCAACGCCCTGTCGCTCTGGATGCTGCCCCTCGCCGGCATCCTCCTCGTTTCGAGCTTCTTCGTGGGCGGCGCGCCGGCAGCCGGCTGGACCTCCTACCCGCCCCTCTCGCTGGACGGCCCGCTCAAGTCGCCCGGCGCCGGCCAGGACCTCTGGATCGTGTCGCTCATCCTCATCGGGACGAGCTCGATCCTGGGCTCGATCAACTTCCTGGTAACGATCTTCAAGATGCGCGCTCCGGGGATGACCCTCTTCCGGATGCCGATCCTCGTCTGGACCGTTCTCGTGACGAGCGTCCTCGTCCTGATGGCCACGCCGGTCATCACGAGCGCCGTCGTGATGCTGTTCATCGACCGGAACTACGGCGGCAGCTTCTTCGATCCGGGTGCCGGCGGCAGCGCGGTCCTCTACCAGAACATCTTCTGGTTCTATTCGCACCCGGCCGTCTACGTGATGGTCCTGCCGGCGATGGGTGTCGTTTCCGAGGTGCTGCCGGTCTTCAGCCGCAAGCCGCTGTTCGGGTACAAGGCGTTC
>DATIUS010000061.1:0-2028 GCA_035466655.1 Candidatus Sulfomarinibacteraceae bacterium | reverse complement strand
CGCGGCGTCATCGACTCCCAGTCGTCGCCGACCTTGACGTCGACCGTGAGCGGCACGTCGAGGGCGACCGCGGATTCCATCACCTCGCGAAGGACCGGGATGAGCCGGTCGACCTCGGCGCGCGGCACCTCGAGGAGGAGCTCGTCATGGACCTGGAGGAGCGGCCGCGCCCGGAACCCGTCCCTCGCCAGCCGATCGTCGAGGCGGATCATCGCGATCTTCACGATGTCGGCGGCCGTCCCCTGGATTGGCATGTTGATCGCCATCCGCTCCCCTGCCCCGCGCAGGCTCGGGTTCGAGGCCCTGAGCTCCGGGATCTGGCGCTTCCGCCCGAGGAGCGTCGTGACGAACCCGTCGCGCCGCGCCGACTCCTTGATATGGAGCATGTAGTAGCTGATCCCGGAGTAGGCCGCGAAGTACGAGTTGATGAACTCCTGCGCCTCCTGCCGGCTGATACCGGCCCGGCTGGACAGCCCGAAGTCGCTCATCCCGTAGGCCAGCCCGAAGTTGACCATCTTGGCCATGGATCGCTCGTCCGCCGTGATCGCCTCCGGCGGCTTGTGAAGGACCCGCGCCGCCGTCTCCCGATGGATGTCCGCTCCGCGGGCGAAGGCGTCCCGAAGGGGCTCGTCCCCCGAGACGTGGGCGATGATGCGCAGCTCGATCTGCGAGTAGTCGGCCGCGACGAGCACGAGCTCGGGCGCCCCCGCCACGAACGCCCGCCGGATGCGCCGGCCGAGCGGCGTCCGGATCGGGATGTTCTGGAGGTTCGGGTCGGACGACGACAGGCGCCCCGTCGCCGCCACCGCCTGGTGGAAGGTCGTGTGGACACGACCGTCCGCCGCGATCAGGGCCGGCAGGGCCTCGATGTATGTCGAGCGGAGCTTCGTGTAGATCCGCCAGTCGAGGACCGGTCGAATGACCGGATGGACCTCTGCGAGCTCCTCGAGGACCGTCGCGTCGGTCGAGTAGCCCGTCTTCGTCTTGCGGCCCTTCGGCAGCTTGAGCTCGCCGAACAGGACCTCCCCGAGCTGCTTGGGCGAGCCGATCGTGAACTCGTGGCCGACCGCGTCGTAGATCTCGCGCTCCAGGCGCGCGATCTCGACCCCGAACTCGCGATCCAGCGCGGCCAGTGCGTCGAGATCGACCGCCACGCCGACGGCCTCCATCCGGGCGAGCACCGAGACGAGTGGCAGCTCGATCTCGCGGAACAGTCGGTCCAGCCCCTCGTCCACGAGCGCGGTCGCGAGCGGCTCGCGCACGGCAAGGGTCGCGAGAGCCTCCAGCCCGGCCCGATGCACTGGCGACAGCTCCTTCGCCGGCGGCAGGACCAGGTCGAGGCGCTCGGCGACGACGTCGTCGATCGCCTGCGAGCGCAGCGCGGCGTTGAGGATGTAGGCGGCGATCTGGGTGTCGAAATCGACGGCCGTGGCCGGCGCTCCCGGGTCCTCGGCGAAGCGGGCCACGAGGAGCGGCTTGACCTCGTGTCCCACGACCGGCACACGGCTCGCCTCGACGAGATGACGCAGCCGCTCGGCGTCCCCCGACCCGCCGGCGACCACGACCCGGCCGTCTCCGCCCGCGATCGCCAGCGCCAGCGGCGAGCCCATCCGCGGTCGAGGGTCGTCGAGGAGCATCGAGACGCCGACGACCGACTGCCCGGCGACCCACGGCGCCAGCGCATCGATGGCATCGCCCTCGTGGAGCTCCATGTGCCCGGGGTCGGCGATCGCCGCAGCGAGCGCCGTCGGCAGGTCCTCGAAGGCGACCGCCTGGCGCTCACCGCCCGCGGTGGGCCCCGGCGGCATCGGCGCGGGACTCGCTCCAGGCGACCCAGCCGCGCCGACCGCCCCGAAGTCGAGTGAGAGCTGGAGGCTCCCCGGCGGTGGCGCGGCGGCGAGCGAGCCCCCGGCTCGGATCGGGCGGCCGCTCCCCCACCCGCCCGGCCGGTCCGTGCCGACCCGCGCGGCCGGCACCGTCGCATTGGCAGCGCGGACCGCCTCGGCGGTCTCGGTCGCCGATTCGCCG
>DATIUS010000060.1:0-2499 GCA_035466655.1 Candidatus Sulfomarinibacteraceae bacterium | reverse complement strand
GGGTCGCCGTCCAGGAGCGGGATCACCACGTTGAGCGCGTCCGCCCGCTGGACCGGGGTCTCGTCGCCGGCGAGGCCGCCGATGCAGATCCCGTCGAACGGCAGCGACGCGACGTAGCGGGTGGAGCGTTCGCGGAGCTCGGGGTCCACGCCGCCCTGGATGATTCCGAACAGGGCCTGGTCCGGCCGGCGATGCGCCTCGAGGCTCCGGGCCGCCCAGCGATGAGTGCGCTCCATCGCGTCCTCGACCACCTCGCGCGGCGACGAGGGGTAGACCGGATGGTCGAACGCGACCGCGATGTCCGGGCCGAGCGCCTCCTGGACGGCAATCGCCTTCTCCGGGGTCAGCTGGTGCGTCGCGCCGTCAATATGGCTTCGGAACGTCGCGCCCGCCTCGTCCACCACCCGCGCGTCGGCGAGCGAGACGACCTGGTAGCCGCCCGAGTCGGTCAGGATGGGGCGATCCCAGCCCATGAACCGGTGGAGCCCGCCGAGCCGCTCGATCCGCTCATGACCGGGCCGGAGGTAGAGGTGATACGTATTGGCGAGGACGATGGTGGCCCCAACCGCGTCCAGGTCCCCGGGATCCAGCGCCTTGACCGTCGCATTCGTGCCGACGGGCATGAACTGCGGGGTATCGACGATCCCGTGCGGCAGGTGCAGGCGCCCGAGGCGGGCTCGGATCCCCTCGCCACGGTCGGGGGAGGCGAGCACCTCGAACCGCGCCGGCCCCGCAGCCGCGCCCTCCGCACGGGGGACGGCGTGGGCGGCGGGCAGGGTGACCCCCGCGACCGCGGGCTCAGCGATCGCCGGCTCCCGGATCGTCCGTCCAGAGGCTGGGCATCTCCGGCTCCGCGCGGCGCGGTGCCGGGATCTCGAAACCCAGGGCAGCCAGGTGGCCGCGGGCAAGCTCCGTGGCGATCCGACCCTGCGGCGTTCGATCCAGGAACCCGAGCCGGAGGAGGAACGGCTCGTATACGTCCTCGATCGTCTCGACTTCCTCCGACAGGACGGCCGCCAGGGCGGCCACCCCGACCGGTCCCGATCCGAATTTCTGGACGATGGCGGCGAGGAGCTTCCGATCCGTCGAATCGAGCCCCTCGTCGTCGATCTCCAGGAGGCGCATCGCCTCGCGCGCGGTCCGCTCCGTCACGCGGCCGTCGCCGTGGACCTCGGCGTGGTCGCGGACGCGCTTGAGGAGGCGGTTCACGATTCGTGGGGTCCCCCTGCCGCGCCGTGCGATCGCGATCGCGGCGCCGGCGTCGATCTCGACGCCGAGGATCCGGGCGGAGCGGTGGACGATCTCCGTCAGCTCCGATTCGGCGTAGAAGTCCAGCCGGTACGTGGCCCCGAATCGGTCCCGGAGCGGCGAGGAGATCCGGCCGGCGCGCGTCGTGGCCCCGACGACCGTGAACGGCTTGAGGGTCAGACGGAGCGACCGCGCCGACGGGCCCTTGCCGATCATCACGTCGAGGGCGAAATCCTCCATCGCCGGGTACAGGATCTCCTCGACCGCGTGGTTGAGCCGGTGGACCTCGTCGATGAACAGGACGTCCCGCTCGTCGAGCGACGTCAGGACGGCGGCCAGGTCCCCCGGCCGTTCGATCGCCGGCCCGGATGTGTACCGGACGTTCACCCCGAGCTCGCGGGCGATGATGGTGGCGAGCGTCGTCTTGCCGAGGCCGGGAGGTCCGAAGAGGAGGACGTGATCCGCCGCCTCCTCCCGCGCTCGAGCGGCCGCAAGCAGCACGCCCAGGTTCGCCTTGACCTCGCGCTGGCCGATGTACTCATCGAGCGAACGCGGCCGCAGCGAGCCCTCCACAGCGGCTTCGGCCGGATCCACGGCGTCGGCGGCGAGCAGGCTCAGGGCGTCGTCCGTCACGGGCGGAATTCTAGCATCGCTCAAGCAATATCGTACAGATGTTCGAACACGCCGTCGACCGTTCGCCGGCGCGCCGTCAGGCTCGGGCCAGCGCGCGGAGCGCCGCTTTCACCCGGTCCTCGAGCGTACCCGATGCCGCGGGGCCGGCAAGTGCGAGGCGAGCCGCATCTCGTGCCTCACCGAGCGAGTACCCGAGCGCCTGGAGCGCCGCCACGACGTCGCCGTCACCGCGGCCGGCACCTGCCACGACCGTCCCGGCCGCCGCAACCCCGGCCGCCGCGACCTTCTCCTTGAGCTCGAAGATGATCCGCTCGGCCAGCCGCTTGCCGATGCCGGGGATGGACACGAGCATCGCCTGATCCTGCTGGAGGATCGCGAGCTGGAGCTCCGCCGGCGGGCGGCTACCCACGATCGCCATCGCCACCTTCGGCCCCACCCCGGTGACGGTCAGCAGCAGGTTGAAGAACCCGAGCTCGTCGGCCGTCCGGAAGCCGTAGAGCGCCTGGAGATCCTCGCGGACGAGATGATGCGTGTGCAATTTGAGGCGGCCGCCGGCGGTGGCGGCGGCAAGCACGCCGGGCGCCGCGAAGACCCGGTAGCCGATTCCGCCGACTTCGA
>DATIUS010000059.1:0-2642 GCA_035466655.1 Candidatus Sulfomarinibacteraceae bacterium | reverse complement strand
TCAGATCCCCGCGATGGTCGCCGAGGTTGCCCGCCGCAAGGCGCTCGCGACGGTCCTCGAGAAGGTCACCGTCAAGGACAGCGCCGGCAACGCCGTCGACCTCAACGAGGCGATGCCCGAAGCCGAGGGCGACGACACCGTCGAGGTCGTCGACGACTCCGAGCCTGCGGCGGAGGAGAAGGCCGACGCCTGACCCGTCCCGACTGCGTATGCCGTGTGGCCGGTTCCCGCTGGGAGCCGGCCACACGGCATACCCGGGCCGCTGCGGTCTTGACGTCGGCGGGATGGGTACGTCATGGAAGAGCGCCATCCAGGCGGTATCCGATCGACGAGTGAGGAGCCAGACATGGGCAGCTTCGACCAGCTCCAGGGCCAGGGCAGCGAGACGACGGAGGAGCCGGCCGGCATCCCGGAGCGCATCGGCGACCGCGCCGACGAGCACGTCCCCGACGCGGCGAGCGACGGGGCCATGGCTCAGCCCGACCAGCCCGCCCAGGGCGACGAGGGTGCCCGGGACAGCTCGGACAGCTCGGACAGCTCGGACGCCTCGGCCGCCGACGTCGGCATGGACGGGCCCGGAGTGCCCGAGTCCGCGCAGGCAGCGGCCGGCCCGACGCAGGCCACGACCAGCGGTTCGGGTCCGGCCCCGGCGGCAGGACAGGACGAGACGCACGCCGGACTGACCGACAGCGTGGCCGCCTCGGAGGATGCCGCAGGGGCACCGGCCGGCCCTGGGGCGACGGGCGAGCCCGGCGCCAACGGCGGCCTGTCATCGGCGGCCGATCCCCTGAGCGGGCTGGCCGAGGACCTCGGCCTGGAACCCGGGGCCAGCGACGCCTACGACGCGGGTCAGGACAACGGCCTCAACAGCTGAGTGCCCCGGATCCGGGCACGAGCGGCCGTTCCCGCCGGGGACGGCCGCTCGTTTGTGCGCTCACGGCGAACAAGTCGCCGGTCGGGAAATCCTGCCGGGGCATGGGACGTTAGGGTCAGTGACGAGCCAGCCTGCGACCGCCTCGCGTTCGACGGGCTGGAGAACTTCGACGATGGAGACAAGGTGACCTCGGACATCTCCGCCAACGGCTCCGGCATGCCGGGTGGTCTGGACGACCACATCTACAACCGCCTGCTCAAGGAGCGGATCATCTTCCTCGGCTCCGACGTGCGCGACGAGAACGCGAACGCCATCTGCGCGCAGCTGCTGCTGCTCTCCGCCGAGGATCCGGGCAAGGACATCTGGCTCTACATCAACAGCCCGGGCGGCTCGATCTCGGCCGGCATGGCGATCTACGACACGATGAACTGGATCCCCAACGACGTCGCCACCGTCGCGATGGGCATGGCCGCCTCGATGGGCCAGTTCCTCCTCTCGGCCGGCACCCACGGGAAGCGCTACGCGACGCCCCACGCCCGCGTCATGATGCACCAGCCCTCGGGCGGCATCGGCGGCACCGCGACCGACATCAAGATCCAGGCCGAGCAGATGCTCTACATCAAGACCCAGATGGCTGAGCTCATCGCGCAGCACACCGGGCAGACCGTGGAGCAGATCACCAAGGACTCCGACCACGACCGCTGGTTCAGCGCGGCGGAGGCCAAGGAGTACGGCTTCGTCGACCACGTCTTCACCAGTTCGGGCCAGGCGGTCGCGGGTGAGAGCGTGGGCCAGGCCGACGCCAAGACCGACGAGAGCGAGAAGTGAGCAACGCCATGATGATCAACCCCACCGGTCGTCTCGCCGTTCCCGGAGCGTCCCACACCCCGGGGCCGCAGAGCCGCTACATCCTGCCGCAGTTCGAGGAGCGCACCTCCTACGGGATGAAGCGCTCCGATCCCTACAACAAGCTGTTCGAGGACCGCATCATCTTCCTCGGCGTGCAGGTCGACGACGCGTCCGCCGACGACATCATCGCCCAGCTGCTCGTGCTCGAGTCGCTCGACCCCGACCGCGACATCCTCATGTACATCAACAGCCCCGGCGGCTCCTTCACGGCCATGACGGCGATCTACGACACGATGCAGTTCGTCCGGCCCGACATCCAGACGTTCGTCATCGGCCAGGCGGCCTCGGCGGCGGCGGTGCTCCTCGGCGCCGGTGCGCCGGGCAAGCGTTTCGCGCTGCCGAACGCCCGCATCCTCATCCACCAGCCCGCGCTCTCCGGTGGCGACTACGGCCAGGCCTCCGACATCGAGATCCAGGCCAACGAGGTGCTGCGCATGCGGACGTGGCTCGAGGACACCCTGGCCCACCACACCGGCCGCACGTCCGACACGGTACGCGACGACATCGAGCGCGACAAGATCCTCTCCGCCGAGCAGGCCAGGGAATACGGCCTCATCGACGAGGTCCTCGCGTCGCGCAAGGCCTCGCTCGAGGTCTGAGGTTCCCTCCCACGGCGTATGCCGCTGGGCCCGTCCGCACGGAAGCACCCACGAAGGTCGCGTTCCCGCGGGCCGGGCCCGGCGGCATACGGCTATCTTGGGCACGACGACGCGAGAATCGGAGAGCGGCATGGCGAGCAACGAGTTCGAGGCGGCGGTCGCCGCGGTCAAGGGGCTGACCGAGGACCCCGGCAACGACGTGAAGCTGAGGCTCTACGGCCTCTACAAGCAGGCGACGGAGGGTGACGTGAGCGGGAGCC
>DATIUS010000058.1:0-2774 GCA_035466655.1 Candidatus Sulfomarinibacteraceae bacterium | reverse complement strand
TCGAGACGAGGACGAGGGCGGGGACCCCGTTCCGGCGGGCCGCCTGCGCCACGCGGAGCTGGATCCCGTGATCCACCTCGCGCTGCGCCGCCTGGCTCCTGGCGGCGCCGATCGTCGTGCCGAGCGCGCTGAAGAGAACATCCCCCGCGACGAGCGCCGCGAAGCTCTCCGGCGCACGGAAATCCACGACCGCGTCCCGGAGCTTCGCGTGCGCGACGCCGATCGGGCGGCGCCCCAGCGCGACCACCGAGGTGAACCGCTCGTCGTCGAGCAGCAGCCGGAGGAGGTGGGAGCCGACGAGCCCCGTCCCGCCGATGATCGTCGCGTTCATGGCGGCGTTCTACCTCCTTCCGGTGGCCCCGCCAGGGACTCACCTGGGCGGTCACCGTTCCACGGCAAGGTGTCTCTACGCTACGTCCACTTTGCCGACTTCTGGAGGAAACGATGCGGACGCTCCGTATGGCCATGCTCGCGGCGCTCACCCTCGCCGTGGCAGCCTGCAGCGACGACGACGACGACCCCGGGCGGCCGAGCCGGGTGACGATCCTCTTCACCACCGACGAGCACTCGCACCTGTTCGCCTTCGGGAACGAGGGGGCAGACTGGCCGCTGCCCGCCAGCGCCGGTGACGGCTCCCTGAAGGGCGGCGTCGCGCGGCGCGCCACGATCCTGAACGCCGAGCGGCTCGCGGCGACGAGGCGCGGCGGCGACAGCGTCGTCGTCTCCTCCGGCGACTTCAGCCACGGGACGCTCGCGGCGGTCGGGTTCGTGCCGCAGAACGCGAACCCGGACGACCCCGAGACCGGGAACCCCGACCTCGGCATCATGTACGCCCTCGGCTACGACGTGGTCGCCATCGGCAACCACGAGTTCGACTGGGGCCCGGCGGCGCTCGCGGGCGCGGTCCACCCATCGTCGCTGCTCGGCCAGACGCCGCCGCTCGTGCTCACGAACGTCGTCTTCGACGGCGCCTCGCCGGCGGACGACGCCCTCGCGGCGCTGTACGGCGAGCGCGGCTCCGGAAAGCCCATCACCCGGTCCCACGTCACGACGACGATCCGCGGGATCCGCGTCGGGTTCGTCTCGAGCATGGGCTTCGACGCGGCGCGCGCCTCGGCCGCCGGGGCGCCGGTCCACTTCGGCCTGCCGCTCACGCCCACGACGGCGCCGGCCGACTTCCTCGCGGCGGCCGCCGAGATGATCCAGGCGGAGGTCGACGCGCTGCGCGCCGAGGGCGTGGACGCGGTCGTGCTGCTCGGGCACGGCGGCGTCTCGAAGAACCCCGCCGTCCCCGGCGACGACGAGCGGCTCGCCGCCCTCCTCTCCGGCGTGGATCTCGTCCTGGCCGGCCACACCCACCTCGAGAAGGACCTGCAGCTCCTGAAGGACGCGGACGGGCGGGACGTGCCCGTCGTCGCCGCCGCGCCGCTCGGCCTCGAGGTCGGCAAGGTCGAGCTGATGCTCCACGCCGGCGGCCGCGCGACGCTCGTCGAGGACCAGACGGCGTTCGTACCGGTGGACAGCCGCACCGTCCCCGCCCAGGCCGCCTCCAGCCCCATCCCCGGCGCGCTCACGAAGGTCATCGCCGGGATCGAGGCGGCCTTCCTGCCCGGGACGCTCAGCCTGATCACCGGCGGACCCGTGACCGACGATCCGGCCGTCGCGGGTGACCTCTATTTCCGGAAGCTCTGCGCGACGACGTTCCCCGTGATCGGCCTCCGGCAGCCCGGCGAGACCAACGCGCTCAACCTCGACACCGACGCGATGCTCGCGCTCGCGAACGGCCTCGGCCTCGATACGGAGATCGCCCTCCAGAACTCCGGCGGCGTGCGGGCCGACTTCTTCCCCGGGGACATCACGATGGCGGACGTCTACCGCATGTCGCCGCTCGGCGCGGATCCGACCACCGGCACGCCGGGGTACCCGCTCGTCCGGGTGTTCATCTCGACGGCGGAGCTGCGCGCCGCCTTCGAGGCGACCCTCGCGATGGCGTATCCCCTCTCCCCGATCTACTCGCCCGATTACTACATCTCGCCGGCCGGGCTCGAGGTCGCGTACGACCCGACCCGCCCCCCGTTCAACCCCGATCCCGCCAAGGTGCTCGAGCCGGGATGGGTGACGAAGATGGAGCTGGTCGCGCCCGACGGCAGCAGGACGGTGCTCTACGACGAGAGCGTGGACTACTCGGCGGTGGGGCTGCCGCCGGACTGGGCGGTCAATCCGGCGGAGCTCCGCTCCCTCGTCTCGACCTATTACGTCGCGAGCTTCGCCCAGTACTTCGGCATCACGCTGCGGGACGAGACGGGCACCCCGTTGACCTCGCTGACCCAGGCGATCCTGAAGTGGACCGGGACCGCGCACACCGTCAAGGACCACCAGTCGCTCGGTCGCTACCTCAACGCCGCCTGTGCGGCGACCGGCGAGCTCCCTGCGAGCTACGAGGAGCCGATGCCGAAGCGGGTCCTCTGCGAGGGCGCCGCCTGCCTGTGATCCACGGGACGTGAGCCGCGGCGGGGCCTGGCGACGCGCGGGCCCCGCCGTCCTTTCCTGGCGCTCGAATTCGCCGCCGCGCCCGTATGATGCCCGGATGATCGAGCTCGCCTCCACCACCGAGAAGACCGTCCTCCTCGATCCCTCCGGCCACCGCTGGGAGCAGGTCATCGAGCACCGCATCGACCCGCTCACCGGGACGGTCGCCTCCATCAACGCGGCCCTCGGCGAGAAGGCGAAGGCGTTCCTCGGCGCCCCCGACCTCGACCTCCTGCGCGACCTCG
>DATIUS010000057.1:0-2460 GCA_035466655.1 Candidatus Sulfomarinibacteraceae bacterium | reverse complement strand
TTCACCGGCGCGACCTCGGACTACCTCACGGGCTTCACGGCGCGCTTCCCAACGGCGCGCGAGATCACCCTGTCGCGCAACTACCGTTCCTCGCCCGAGATCCTGGCGCTCGCGAACCGCCTGCTGGCGGCGGAGGGCCGGCGGAAACGGCTCGTGCCGACGATGCCGTCCGGGCCGGCACCCTCGATCCGGCGCTTCGCGGACGGCGAGGCGGAGCTGGCGGGCGTCGTCGCCTCGATCCGCGGGCTCATGGCCGGTGGCTCCTTGACCGGCGGCTCCGTGGCCGGCGGCTCCATGACTGGCGTCCCCATCGCGGCGTCCGAGATCGCGGTCCTCGTCCGGATCAACGCCCAGATCCCGCCGATCGAGGCCGCCCTGACGAAGGCCCGCATCCCGTTCCGCGTTCGCGACGGGCGCTTCTTCGACCGGCCCGAGATCCGGGACGCGCTGCGGCTCCTTCGCCGCCTGCCGACCACCGCGCACGGTCCGCTGCTGGCCGGCCTGTTCGAGGATCGGCTGACCTCGGAGATGGGGTACGTCGCCGGCGACGACGCCGGTGGCCCCGCGGCCCGCGAGCGAACGGCCTCGCTGGCACTCGTGATCGAGCTCGCGAGTGAGGCTGCTGCCGCGAAGCCGGAACTCAACCGCGACGCGCTCCTCGCCGACTTCGCGGCCCGTGCCGCCGCCGAGGCCGAGGGTTCGGCGGACGGAGTGAACCTCCTGACCTTCCATCGCGCGAAGGGATTGGAGTGGGATGCCGTCCTGCTCCCGCAGCTGGAAGAGGGCATGTTGCCGATCCGCCAGGCGGAATCTGACGCGGAGCTCGCCGAGGAACGCCGTCTCCTCTACGTCGGGCTCACGCGGGCGCGGCGGCACCTGGCCCTGTCGTGGGCGGAACGGCGGGTCGGGGCGGGGGACCGCGAGACCCGGCGCCGGCCGAGCCGGTTCCTTGCCGCGCTGGAGGATCGGTCGGGGAGCGGCGGAGGCGCAGACAGGCCGATCGGCCGCGTCACCGTCCTGCCCGGCGCGCCGATGCACGCGGGCGCCCGTCGCGCCCGCGATCAGGAGGGTCCGCTGATGGCCGCCCTGCGCGAGTGGCGGCTCACGACCGCCCGCTCGGACGGCGTTCCAGCGTACGTGGTCGCCCCGGATTCGCTCCTCCTGGAGCTCGCCGACCAGCGCCCCACCACGATCCCGGCGCTTCGCCGCGTGAAGGGCATCGGCCCGTCCCGCCTTGCCCGCTACGGGCCGGAGATCCTGGAGATCATCACCTCGGGCAGGTAGGCGAGCGCGACACGGCTCGGCTTGACGCCGTGCGAATCGACGAGCATCATTCGCACATGAGCGGAGCAAGTGTGATCGCTGAGGCGCGACTCAGAGGCAGGAACCAGCTGACCCTGCCGGATCCCGTGGTCCAGGCGGGCGGCCTGGTCGAAGGTGAGCGGTTCGTCGTCGAAATCGACCCGGCGGACCCCGATACCGTGCGGCTCCATCGGATCCGGACGAGCTACGCGGGCGCCTTGCGCGACGTGTACGGCGACCCCGTCGCCGCCCTTGCCGAGGAGCGACAGGGCTGGGGGTGACCGTCGACTACGCCGGCCTCGAGCGTGCAGTCCCTCCGTCCGTCCTGATTGCCCTGGACGCCTCGGTTACCCTGGCGTACCTCACCGGGTCGGAGCCCGTGAGCCCCGCCGCGGCCTGGATCTTCGATGGCTGCATCTCGACCGGCCGCAATCCGGCGGTCATCTCGACGTTGACGGCGACCGAGCTGCTCGTCCGCCCGTTTCGCGCTGGAGACGCGTCGAGTGGAACGGTTGAGGGCTTCCTTCGGTTCTTTGGTGCGCTCCGCCTCGCCGACGTGACATACCCGATTGCCCGCGAGGCCGCCCGCATCCGAGCGGTGACCGGCCTGGCCGTGCCGGATGCGGTCGTGATCGCGACTGCGATCGAGCACCGGGCCGATGTGGTGGTGACGAACGACCGTCGATGGCCTGCCACGGTCGACGCCCCGGCCGGCACGCTCCGCGTCATGCGCCTCGGTGCCTTCGTCTCCGACGAGCCGCCCGGAACGTGACGATCCTCGCCGGCATCGCCGCCCCGATCGTGTCGTGGGGCCTGAGCCTCGTCGTGATTGCCGGCTGGCCGGGCTACGACCCGATCGCGCAGTCGATCAGCCTGCTGGCGAACGCCCCGCTGGGCTGGCTCCAGACGCTGGCGTTCGTGACCAACGGGGTGCTCGGCCTCGCATGGGCCGCCGGCCTGTCGAGCGTGCTCGGGACGACCTCCCGCGAGCGGGCGGTGGTCCGCTGGTTGCTCGTCGTCCAGGCCGCGCTGTCGTTCGGCTTCGCGATCTTCCCGACCGACCTCGAGGCTCGCGCGATCACCTGGGTCGGTGCCGTCCACCTCGCGGTCTTCTACCTCTACGCGGTGACGATGCCGCTCACGCTGCTCGTCCTGGGG
>DATIUS010000056.1:0-5711 GCA_035466655.1 Candidatus Sulfomarinibacteraceae bacterium | reverse complement strand
TGGTTCCAGCGGGGGCGGTTCCTCCGCCGAGCAGGTCAACCTGGTCAACCCGGATGCCGGAACCGATTACGTCGTTTACATCCACGGTTGGGGCCTCCCGTCGTCCGGCTCGTCGCCCTTCAGGCTCCACACCTGGCTGCTCGGCAGCGCAGACGCCGGCAACATGACGGTTGCGGCGCCGGCGAGCGCCACCCTTGGCGCGACCGGCGCGATCATCCTGACCTTCTCGGGTCTCACCGCGGGGACCAAATACCTCGGCAGCGTCGCCTACAGCGGCGCGGCCGGCATGCCGAACCCGACGATCGTCCGCGTCAACCCGTAGCCATCGCGAGGCCTCCGGCCTCCCGAACTCGCAGAAACCGCGAGGCCCCCGGCGACGCCGGGGGCCTCGCGATTCGCGGGGGACCGGCGCCGGTACACTCCGGTCGTGATCCGAAGCTCCGGCGCAGGACCCGCCGCCTGATGGCACCGGCGGTCATCACCCTGGCATTCGACCCGATCCTTCGCCTCGGCGGGCTCGAGGTGCGCGCCCAGACCGTGGCGCTGGCCGGCATCCTGCTCGTCGCCCTGCTCCTGGCGGCGTGGATCGGGCGGACACGATCGCCGTCGAGCCCGTTGCTGCCAGGACCCGGCACGCGCGTCGCGCACCTCCCGGTGATCGTCCTCGGGATCGTGCCCGGGGCGGTCATCGGCGGGCGGCTCGACTACGTCCTCGTCCACCTCGACTTCTACCTCGAGCACCCCGGGGCGATCGCGGACCCGGCACAAGGCGGCCTGTCGCTCGGCCTCGCCGTGCTCGGGGGCCTCCTCGGCGGGGTCGCCATGACCCGCCTCGTGGACGCACCGGCCGGCCGCTGGGTGCACGCGGCGACGATCCCGGCGCTCCTCGCCCTCGCCGCCGGCAAGCTGGCCGGCGTCCTGGCGGGGGAGGGCCAGGGCATCCCGAGCGACCTGCCGTGGGCGACGGCGTTCACCGGCGCGGGCCCGTGGGCCAGCCTGGCTCCGGACGTCCCGTCCCATCCATCCCAGGTCTACGAGGCGATCGCCACGACACTCGTGCTCCTGGTGATCGGGATCGCCCTCCGCCTCGGCGCCTTCCGGCGCCGCGACGGCTCGGCGTTCCTCGCAGCAATCTCGCTCTGGGCGATCGGCCGGAGCGTCGTCGCCGTCACGTGGCGCGACGCTGCGGTCCAGGGTCCCCTCAACGCCGAGCAGCTGATCCTGCTCGGCATGGTCGTCGCCTGCGGCATGGCCATCGTCGTGCTGGATCTCCGGCGACGGTCCGCACCGCCGCCGCTCCCGGACCCGAGCGCACCGCCGGCCTGGCCGGACCCCACGACGCGCCCTCGATTCTGACGAGGCGCGGTATCGTTCGGGGATACCGGCGTCGACGTCGGCCAGCGTCCCACCCGAGGTTGCCCCGATGACCCAGGTTGCCGAGCCCCCCTCCGCTCGTTCCGCCGCGCCCGCTGAGATCGTCACCCACTGGATCGGCGGCCGCCGCGTCGCCGGCACGTCCGGGCGCCGGGGCCCGGTCTACACCCCGGCCACTGGCGCCATCGCGCGCGAGGGGGACTTCGCCTCGGTCGCCGAGGTGGCCGCGGCGGTCGCCGCGGCCAGGGCGGCCTTCCCCGCCTGGCGCGCGACGTCGCTGTCGAGGCGCACCGAGGTGATGTTCCGAATCCGGAACCTCGTCGAGGCGCACCGCCGGGAGCTCGGCGCCTTCCTGACGGCGGAACACGGCAAGGTCCCATCCGACGCCCTCGGGGAGATCGCCCGCGGGATCGAGAACCTCGAGTTCGCAACGGGGATCCCGAACCTCCTCAAGGGCGGCTTCTCCGAGCAGGTCTCGACCGGAATCGACGTCTACCAGATCCGCCAGCCGCTCGGCGTGGTCGCCGGGATCACCCCGTTCAACTTCCCGGCGATGGTGCCGATGTGGATGTTCGCGAACGCGATCGCGTGCGGGAACGCATTCATCCTCAAGCCGTCGGAGAAGGACCCGTCAGCCTCGATCTACCTGGCCGAGCTCCTCAAGGAGGCCGGCGTCCCGGACGGCGTCTTCAACGTGATCCAGGGCGACAAGGTGGCCGTGGACCGGATCCTCGAGCACCCGGACATCGCCGCGGTCAGCTTCGTCGGGTCCACGCCGATCGCCCGCCACATCTACGAGACCGGCACGCGCAACGGCAAGCGCGTCCAGGCCCTCGGGGGCGCGAAGAACCACATGATCGTCCTGCCGGACGCTGACATCGACATGGCGGCCGATGCCGCGGTCTCGGCCGGCTACGGCTCGTCGGGCGAGCGGTGCATGGCGGTCGCGACGGTCGTCGCGGTCGGCGCCGTCGCGGACCCGCTCGTCGAGGCGATCGCGAAGCGCCTGCCGAAGATCAAGGTCGGCCCCGGCACGGACCCCGAGGCCGAGATGGGCCCGCTGGTCACGAAGCAGCACCGGGACAAGGTCGCGTCGTACCTCGAGAGCGCGCCGGCGCAGGGGGCGACCGTCGTCGCCGACGGGCGGGAGCACCCGCTCTACCGGGAGTCGGACGGCTTCTTCCTCGGGACCTCGCTCATCGACCACGTCACCCCGGCCATGGACAGCTACCGGGACGAGATCTTCGGGCCGGTCCTGACGGTCACCCGGGTGGCGACGTACGAGGAGGCGCTCAAGCTCGTCAACGACAACCCGTACGGCAACGGTACGGCGATCTTCACGCGCGACGGCGGGGCCGCCCGCCAGTACCAGTTCGACGTCAACGTCGGGATGGTGGGGATCAACGTCCCGGTCCCGGTCCCGGTGTCGTTCTACAGCTTCGGCGGCTGGAAGGCGTCGCTGTTCGGCGACCTCCACATGTACGGGCCGGAGGGGATCCAGTTCTACACGCGCGCCAAAGTCGTCACCGCCCGCTGGCCTGACCCGGGCACCTCCAAGGTGGACCTGGGGTTCCCTCGCACGCGCTGAGCCACCCTCCACGACGCGATCGGACCACCTGGGTGCCGGCTCACGGAATTGGAGTAGCGTTCGTCCTGCGTCCGCCGGCCAGCGACCGCGAGGAGCCCGATGAGCAGCCCACTACCGACCCATGCCCGCGCCGTCGTGATCGGGGGCGGCATCGTTGGCGTCAGCGTCGCGTATCACCTCGCCCGGCGCGGCTGGACCGACACGGTCCTGCTCGAGCGGAAGCAGCTCACGAGCGGCACGACCTGGCACGCCGCCGGTCTCGTGACGAAGCTCCGGGCGACGTTGAACATGACGATCCTGGCCGCCTACGCGGAGGAGCTGTTCCGCGAGGTCGAGCGCGAGACCGGGCTGAGCACGGGCTTCCGGACGACCGGCTCCATCCTCGTGGCCCGTACCGAGGGCCGCTGGACGGAGATCAAGCGGGGGATCTCCATGGGCCGGGTCTGCGGCTTCGACGTCGAGGCCATCGACGCAGCCGAGGCGAAGCGGATGTGGCCGCTGATGGACGAGAGCGAGATCGTCGGGGCGGCGTACCTGCCGGCCGACGGCGTCGCGAACCCGAGCGATGCCACCCTCGCGATCGCCAAGGCGTTCCGGCTGCGGGGCGGGCAGGTCTTCGAGCAGACCGCGGTCACGGAGGTCCTGACGAAGGACGGCCGGGTGACCGGCGTCCGGACCGAGGCCGGCGACATCGGCTGCGAGGTCGTCGTGAACTGTGCCGGGATGTGGGCCCGCGAGCTCGGCGCCCGAAACGGGGTGCGGATCCCGCTCCACGCCGCCGAGCACTTCTACCTCGTGACGGAGCCGGTCCCCGACCTGCCGCCGAACCTGCCCGTCCTGCGCTGCCCGGACGACACCGCCTACATCCGCGAGGACGCGGGCAAGATCATGGTCGGGTTCTTCGAACCCGGCGCGAAGCCGTGGGGCATGGACGGGATCCCGGACGACTTCGCCTTCGGGCAGCTGCCGGAGGATTGGGACCACCTCATGCCGTTCATCGAGCTGGCGGCGCGTCGCCTCCCGCTCCTGCACGACATCGGGATCCGGCTGTTCTTCAACGGTCCCGAGAGCTTCACGCCGGACGATCGGTACATCCTCGGCGAGGCGCCTGGCCTGGGCGGCTACTTCGTGGCCGCCGGCTTCAACTCCGTTGGCTTCCAGTCGGGCCCGGGAGCGGGTCGTGCCGTCGCGGACTGGATCGTCGACGGCCACCCGTCGATGGACCTGTCCGAGGTGGACATCACGCGGTTCATGCCGTTCCAGGTGAACCGGCGCTACCTGCGCGAGCGGACCACGGAGGTCCTGGGCCTCCTGTACGACATGCACTGGCCGTTCCGCCAGGTCGAGACGGCCCGGGGCGTCCGCCGGACACCGCTCCACGACCGCGTCGTCGCGGCCGGCGCCTGCTTCGGCGAGGTCGCCGGCTGGGAGCGCGCGAACTGGTACGCGCCGGCCGGCGCCGAGCCGCACTACGAGTACAGCTACGGGCGCCAGAACTGGTTCGAGTGGTCGGCGGAGGAGCATCGCGCCGTCCGCGAAGCGGTGGGCCTGTTCGACCAGTCGTCGTTCGGCAAGCTCCTCGTCGCGGGCCGTGACGCGGAGGCCGTCCTCGGGCGGATCTGTGCGAACGACGTGGCCGTGGAACCGGGCCGGATCGTCTACACACAGTGGCTCAACGAGCGCGGCGGGATCGAGGCGGACGTGACGGTGACCCGTCTCGACGAGACGCGGTTCCTGGTCGTGAGCGCGGCTGCGGACGAGATCCGCGACCGGACCTGGGTGGAGGCGCACATCCCGGACGACGCCCACTGTGTCGCGACCGACGTGACCGCGGGCTGGGCGGTGCTCAACGTCCAGGGCCCCCGGTCGCGAGAGCTGCTGGCGCGCGTCTCGCCGGCGGACTTCGGCAACGCCGCCTTCCCCTTCGGAACGTCCCGCGAGATCGAGCTTGGCTATGCGCTCGTCCGCGCCTCGCGCGTGACGTACGTCGGCGAGCTCGGCTGGGAGCTGTACATCCCGTCGGACATGGCGACACACGTCTACGACGAACTCTTCCGCGCGTCGGAGGGGCTCGGGCTTCGCCACGCGGGCTATCACGCGCTCAACTCGCTCCGGATCGAGAAGGCCTACCGGCACTGGGGCCACGACATCACGATCGAGGACACGCCGCTCGAGGCCGGCCTCGGCTTCGCCGTGGCCTGGGACAAGGCCGGCGGGTTCATCGGCCGGGACGCCCTGCTCCGGCGGCGGGACGAGGGGATCGCCCGGCGGCTCGTCGTCTTCACCCTCGATGACCCGGAGCCGCTGCTCTACCACAACGAGCCGATCTGGCGGGACGGGGTCCTCGTCGGCAAGACGACGTCCGGCTGGTACGGCCATACCCTCGGCCGGGCGGCCGGCCTCGGCTACGTGGACGCCGGCGCGCCGGGCGCGGCGACGCCCGAGTGGTTGCTCGGCGGGCGCTACGAGCTCGAGATCGCCAACGAACGCGTCCCGGCGACGCCCTCGCTCCGACCCCTCTACGACCCGCGAGGCGAGCGTATCCGCGGGTGATCGGAGGTCGGGCGCGCCAGCCGGCCGGGCGGTTTGGCGCGCCGGCCTGTCGGCGCGCCTCCAGAACGGCCGCGGTCTGTCCTACGCCATGCGCGCGTAGTCGGCAAGGCCGCGCTTCAGGAACGTCCCATGGCCTTTGCGGCCGGTGAACTCGCCGTTCCGGACGACCACCGAGCCCCGGCTCATGACGACGTCG
>DATIUS010000055.1:0-3585 GCA_035466655.1 Candidatus Sulfomarinibacteraceae bacterium | reverse complement strand
GTCGCGTAGTCGATCGGGCGCTGGAACGTGTAGGTCTGCTCGCTCCGCGCCAGCTCCAGGATTACCGCGCCCGCATCCGCCGCGGCGGCGGTCTCGAAGACGATCCGAGCCATGTCGAAGGTCTGGGCGCGGATGTTGATCGCCGGGACCGTGAAGCCGGCGACCTCGCCGCGGGCGCGGGCCGCGTAGAGCTCCTGGATGCTCGCCGATCGCGCCCCGGTGGCCTGCGACGCCTCCCAGGCGAGCCACTGCGCAGCGGCCGCCGCGCCGTCGTCCGTCGTGAATGCCGCCGTCCAGGCGATGTCCCGGATCGCGACGCCGCGCAGCCTGGCGAGGTCGTCGACGACGACCCGCCCGTCGTCGAGGTGGAGTGCCCCGCGAACGCGGGCGAGCAGGTCGGCGGCGGAGCTGGCGACGTACGGCATGGGTTCGACTCCCCTCGGTCGGTGGCGACCGTTCGATCTATCCCGACCATTATCGTCGTGGCGCCACCGACCCGCCCGGGCGGTGCCGAATGCGTGGTCAGAAAGCCGGCTTGATCACCATCAGGAAGACGATCGTGACCACGAGGACCGCGAGGAACATGCCGCCGCGCTGGACCCTCTTCACCAGCGCGACCGCCGCCGGCGGCGGACCCCCCGCGGCTGCCCCGGCCGGCGGCGGACCGCCCGCGGTCATCTCGACGAGCTGCTTCACGGCCGGTGTCTGGACAGCCAGGGCGTAGGCGACGGTGATGACGTAGAGGACGATCGCCGTCTGCAGCCAGACCGCCGCTCCGAAGTCGATGTCGCTGGTGAAGATCAACCCGACGCCGGTGACGCCCTGGACGATCGCCAGGGGAATCGTCTGCGTGCCGGCCAGCTTCAGGCTCACGCGGAGCGCGAAGTTTCGATGCTGCGGTTCCGCACCCCCCATCGCACCGATGAACCGGTGGGAGAAGGTCGGCCCGAACGCGATGATCGCGCCGAGGATGTGCGCGTACAGCAGCCACGGGAACAGGTTCACTCGGACCCTCCAGGCCTGGCTCTCCAGAACGGACCCGCGACACCCCCCGCCGGTCGACGCTCTCCGGCGGACGATAGCAGTACGACCCCGTCGAGTCCCCGCCGATCAGTGAGCCGAGCCGTGCCCGTGCCCGTACCCGGCGCGATACCCGGCGATCAGCTGGCCGACCTCCTCGAGCGAGGTCACGCCGGCCGTCGCCAGCCCGCCGACGTCGTCGCGGCGATGGTGGAGGTCCGCCTCCAGGTCCCCTGCCCGCCGCCCGAGCCGGGCGGCGATCTCGGGCAGGATGCCCCAGGCGAAGTGCTCGAAGGCCTGCCTTCCCGGATCCCAGGTTGCAAGGACTGCCGGTCCGAGCAGCTGCGCATGACCATGCTCGTCCCGGTGAAGCGGCCGGACGTAGTGGGCCGCGTGGACCCGGACGGTGCGCACCGGCGCCATCGCGGGGTCGGCTGCCGCGACCGGGCCCGGAGCATCCTCGCCGAGCACGAGCACGCAGCCGAGGAAGGACAGCTCCTCGGCGGCGAGGCCCGCCGGCGGTGCCGCGCCGAGGTCCTCGTAGAGCTCCTTGAGGGATGCGGCGACGGCAACACCGCCCGGCCGGTCTCCATGCACGAGCTCGCGAGCGCTCCGGGCGGCGAGCGGGACGGCCAGGCCGGCAACGTCCACGCCGGCGAGCCCGAGGTCCGGCCGGAGCGAGGCGAGAATTCCGCGGAGCACGTCCGCCGCGAGCCCTCGCTCCACGAGCGCCGCCGGCGCCGCGAGGACGAGCGGGATCCGCCCCTCCACGAGCACCCAGACCAGCGCCGCGAGCTCCGCGTCCAGCATCCCGTGCCGGACGAGCTCCACGAGCGACGGCGGCTCGCCGGGAACGGATGGCGCGGGCAGGGGACGGCCGAGGTCGGGCAGATCCATCGCCACGGAGCGTAGGCGGGATTCGGGGAGCGCGTCATCGATCCCTGGCTGCTGGCGTGGGCGCTACCCTCTTCCGGGATGCTCCGGATCGCCCCATTGACGCCGCAGAACTGGCCCGCACTCGAGGCCTTCTTCCGCGAAGGCGGAGACCCTCGCTGGTGCTGGTGCCAGTTCTGGCGGATGCGCTCGAAGGAATTCGGGGCGGCGAAGGTCCCGGAGCTGCGTGAGCGCCTCCGGGCGCAGGCGGCGAGCCCGATGCCGCCGGGCCTCGTCGCGCTCGAGGATGCGAGCGGGGGCGAGGACGGCGGTGTGCGCGCCGTCGGGTGGGTCAGCCTCGGGCCGCGGGCCGACTTCGAGCGAATCGTGCGATCGAAGGTCATCCCCACGATCGACGACCGGCCGGTCTGGTCGATCGTCTGCTTCGCGGTGTCGACGGGGGCACGAGGCCAGGGCGTCGCCAAGGCCCTCCTCGATGGCGCCATCGACTATGCCCGGGAGCAAGGGGCCGAGGCCCTCGAGGCCTACCCCGTCTTCCTCGATCCCGGCGCGGAGATCCAGCCCGAGGCCGCCTTCACGGGGACGCTGCCGATGTTCGAGCGGGTCGGGTTCACCGTCGTCGCCGAGCGGGCGTCGGATCCGTCGGCGTCGCGCCGGCGGGTGGTCGTCCGCCGCGAGCTCCGATAGGCCAGTCCGCCGTCGACCCGGCGCGGGCCATCTCTCCCCTCCCCCGCCCCATCCCCCGCTCCACTACGCTCTCGCGTGATGCTTCTGCTGGTCGACCTCGATGGCGTCGTCTACCGCGGCCGGGACCCCGTGCCGGGCGTGGCCCTTGTGCTGGCCGAGCGGGCCGCGCGCGGCGACCTCGTGGTCTACGTCACGAACAACTCGATGTACTACCGGACGGATTACGTCCCGCGGCTTGCGGCGCTCGGCGCCCCCGTGGCGTCCGACCGCGTCGTCAGCTCCGCCCGGGCGACCGCCCTCCACCTGGTGCACCACGAGCCGGCGCTCCATCGCGTTCTCGTCATCGGGGAACCCGGCCTCCGGCGCGAGCTGGCCGACGTCGGGCTCGAGGTCATCGATGCCGGCGAGCGTGCCCGTCTCCTCGCGCACGCCATGGCCGAGCGGTCCGTGAATGGGCCCGCGTTCGACGAGTTCGAGATCGCCGGCCGGCCGGACGCCGTGGTCGTCGGGCTCGACCAGGACGTCACGTACGGGAAGCTTGCCGTGGCGACGATCGCGATCCGTGGCGGGGCACGGTTCATCGCCACGAACCGCGACCCGGTGCTCCCGATCGAGCACTCGTTCCGGCCGGGCGCCGGCTCGATCGTCGCCGCCGTCGAGGCGGCCACCCGCGTCACGCCGCTCTCGATCGGCAAGCCTGCCCCGGCCATCCTCGAGGAAGCCGCGCGGATCGTGGGAGCGCGTGCCACCGACGGAATCGTGATCGGCGATGGGCTCGACACGGACGTGGCGGCCGCCCACGCCGTCGGAGCGCGAAGCGTCCTGATGCTCACCGGCGTGACCTCGCGCGCCCGCCTGGACGAGCTGCCGGCTTCGGATCGCCCGGACGAGGTGGCGGAAGACGCCGCCGGTCTCGCCGCCGCCCTCGATCGCCTCGCCGCCCGGTAGCGCGCGGTAACGCGCGGCCGGGCCCCCGCGACCGGT
>DATIUS010000054.1:0-2418 GCA_035466655.1 Candidatus Sulfomarinibacteraceae bacterium | reverse complement strand
CCGAGCCGGTGACCGGCGAGGGTGCCGTCGCCGCCTCGGGACCGGGCGCCGAATCGCCAACCGGGACGGGCTGGTCGGTCAGGGGGTCCATGGAGGCGTCATCCTAGCAGCGGTTTCCGGCAGGCCGGCCCCGGCTGCGGGCCGGGGCGTGCCGTTGACGGTCACGACCTCGCCAGCGTGACGGATTCGATCGGCCGTGCCCACCCACCCGATCGTCCCGGGGTGGGACGTCCTCCGTGCTCAGTCTGGCCGCGGCAGCACGACGATCCGCCGGCTTGGCTCCTCGCCGATCGACTGGGTGACGACGTCCGGATGATTCCGGAGCGCGAGATGGACCCAGCGCCGCTCGAGGGCGGGCATCGGCTCCAGCTGGAGCATCTTTCCGGTCTCGACGACCCGCCGAGCGGCGCGCTCGGCGATCTCGCGGAGCTGTCGCTCGCGTCGGCCGCGGTAGTCCTCCACGTCCACGAGGACGCGCGTCCAGCCGCCCATCTCCTTCGAGAGCATGAGGTTGACGAGGTGCTGGAGCGCCGACAGGCGCTCGCCCTTCCGCCCGATGAGCGCCCCGAGCGCCTCGCGCTCGTCACCTTCGCCGGTGACGTTGAGCCGGCTCGTCTCCGACGCCTCGACGGTGACGACGACGTCGAAGCCCATGAGCACGAGCAACCGCTCGAGGATCACCTTGCCGGCCGCGAGCGCCTCGGGCGACGCCTCGGCGGCTTCAAGCTCGGCTCGCTCGGCGGCGACGGAGCCGCGGGCAGCCTCGACCTCGGCGGCCTCGCGCTCGGAGAGATCGCCGGCGCCGCGCGCGGCGCCCTCGTGATCGTCTCGCCTGGGCGCGCGATCGCCACGGTCGTCACGGCGCGGGCCGCGATCCCGGTCGCCGAAGCGGGGCCGGTCGTCTGGCCGGGGCCCGCGGTCCTCGGGCCTCGGGCCTCGGTCGTCCGGCCTCGGGCCTCGGTCGTCTGGCCGGGGACCGCGATCGCGGTCGTCTCGCCGCGGGCCCCGGTCGTCCGCTCGTGGACCCCGGTCGTCTCGGCGCGGGCCGCGATCGTCGCGCCGCGGCCCCCGATCGTCGCGCCGCGGTCCACGGTCCCGGTCGCCGAACCGCGGCCGGTCCTCGCGATCGTCCCGTGGAGGAGGAGGCGGCAGTGGCCGGGCGGCCGCGGCTTCCCGCTTGGGGGCAGCTCCGCCGAGCTCGGCCCGGGGAGCCGCCACGATCCGGGCCGGCTCCGCCCCCATGCCGAGGACGCCCCGGCTACCGGGCGTCAGGATCTCGAAATCGAGGTCCTCGAGCCCGGCCCCGAAGGCCTCACGGGCGAGCCGAAGGGCCTCCTCGACCGTCTTGCCGGTGAACTCTCGGTAGGCGCTCATCTCAGTCGTCACTCATTTCCTAGCGTCGTCTGCCGCGACGGCCCTGGCGGCCCCGCTGGCGGATGGTTGACTGCGCTGATGCCGACCGGTCGAGGGCCGACCGCTCCGGCGACGTTCGCGAGGGCGCGCCGGCCTCGCGCGACGGGGCTGTCGGCGCCGTGGGAGCGGCGACCGGGAAGCGCGGTTGATGGTCCACGGCGAACCGTGGTGTCCAGCCGAAGAGCGGGAACATCCCGCCCCACCCGATGATGAGGTACTGCTGGACGATCGAGAAGATGGTCGAGCCGATCCAGTACAGGAACAGGCCGGCCGGCAGGATGCTGCCGTAGATCAGCGAGATGAACGGCAGGAAGATCGCCATCTGCCGCTGGGTCCGCGCATTCTGGTCGTCGCTCGCCGACGCGGCCGGCATCGTCATTCGGGACGCGACGAGCTGCGTGAGCGACGACAGGATGGCCAGGAAGCTCAGGCCCGAGAAGAGGGCGCCGGGACTGCCGAGGAAGACCTCGGGAACGCCCCAGTTGACGCCGAACGCCACCGGGTTGAGGCACGGATTGAGGACCGTGGCATTCGGCCCGAAGATCGGCGCGGCGTCGCAGCCGAGCTCGAGGATCCGGATGCCGAACACGTCCATCATCGGCTGGACGTCGTAGTTCGTGAGGCCCTGGCTGAAGACCGAGTACAGCGGGATCAGCAGGAGCATCTGGAGCAGGACCGGCAGGCAGCCGGCCGCGGAGATGCCGCGCTCCTTGTAGAGCTGCGCCGTCGCCTGCTGGATCTTCGCCCGGTCACCCTTGAACCGGCGCTGGATCTCCTTGACCTCCGGGGCGATCAGCTGCATCCGGCGGGTCGACACCAGCTGGCGGCGGAAGATCGGGATCAGGACGATCTTGATCAGCAGGGTCAGGAGGATGATCGCGATCGCGATGTTGCCGGTCAGCCGGTCGAGCAGGACGAGGGTGACGAAGAAGACCTGGAAGATCGGGGTGAACAGCCAGGCGAGCAGGCTGAACGGATCCGGATTGAGCGGCGCCGGGGTCAGCG
>DATIUS010000053.1:0-3495 GCA_035466655.1 Candidatus Sulfomarinibacteraceae bacterium | reverse complement strand
TGACACCGGTCACGGTCCGCGACGCGAAGGGCCGCGAGACGATGGTGGACACCGACGAGGGCCCACGGCGCGATTCCACGGCGGAGGCCCTCGCGCGCCTGAAGCCGGCGTTCGCGCTCCCGGCCGGGGAGGACCGCGAGGGCGCCGAGGCCGGCACCGTCACGGCCGGCAACGCGCCGGGCATCACCGACGGCGCCGCGGCGACGGTCGTCGCGAGCGAGCGAGCCGTGGAGCGCCTGGGTCTCCAGCCACTCGCCAGGATCGTCGGCTACGCCCAGGCGGAGCTCGCCCCGAAGTGGCTCTTCCTCGCCCCGATCGAGGGCGTCCGCAGGCTCCTCGAGAAGACGGGCATGACGATCGGCGACTTCGATCTCGTCGAGATCAACGAGGCGTTCGCCGCCCAGGTCCTGGCCGACGGCCGCGAGCTCGGGTTCGACTGGTCGAAGGTGAACGTCAACGGTGGCGCCATCGCCCTCGGTCACCCGATCGGGGCGTCCGGGGCACGGATCGTCGCGACGCTCCTCCACGAGCTGGGGCGCCGCGGCGGGCGCTACGGCCTGGCGACGCTCTGCCTCGGTGGCGGCGGCTCCGTCGCGATGGCCCTCGAGCGGGTCTGAACCGTAGACGGAAGGAGAACCCCAAATCCGCGAGCCCCGGGCGGGCGTCGGTGACGCCGCATCCCGGGGCCCAGGAGTTCAATCGTCGCCCGGCGGGCCGTCCCCGGCGGGTTTCAGGTCAGACGATCAGTGCCAGCCGCCGCT
Organism: Candidatus Sulfomarinibacteraceae bacterium; assembly: GCA_035466655.1. GTDB lineage: Bacteria > Chloroflexota > Limnocylindria > Limnocylindrales > CSP1-4 > UBA5189. The sequence goes on along the minus strand of DATIUS010000053.1, from coordinate 2,734 downwards.
GAGCTGGCCGCGGATCTCGCCCGCCGGGTAGGCGGTCGTGTGGACGTTCGCGTAGACCGCCCCGGCCCGGATCGCCTTGAGGACCTCGGCCCAGTCGGCCGGTCCGGCAATGCCCTGTGCCGGGAGCGCCGCGACGTTCGCGGCCCCGAAGGTCCCGGTGACCGGCGAGACGCACGTCACGGGGCAGAGGTTGACGATGACGCCACCGGCGACGCCCGGCTTGCCGAGGTGAAGGTGCGCGCCGATCACGGCGCCGCCCTCCAGGCCCGAGAAGGTGAGCGTGTAGGTGACGGTCGTGTTGCTGCCGTCGATGCTCATCCGGAGCTTGCCGGTCCCGGCCGTCGAGATTGCCGGGATCTCGTTGAAGCCGCTCAGGACGGCCTTGACATCCTTGCTCTTGTTGTGGTCGTCGTCGGCGGCAACGGTGCCGATCACGCCGAGGGTGAGGACGGCGGCTGCGGCGATGATCACGAGTCGTTTCATCGGTTCCTCCGAAGGTGCGTGAGGCCGGGCGCGAGGGACGCTCCGCTGAGACCCCAATCTCAAGTCTGAGGATACTCGGCGCCGGAAGGTTTCAGGCCGGACGGCCCCGCCACCCGACGCACGCGAAGCGGACCGGACCACCCGGGAACCCCCGGCGGCGCCGATATTTCCGGTGCGTCGACGCACCGCCGGCAACGCCTGTAGGCTCGTCGGCGAGGCCCCGATCGTGAGGCAGGCTCACGGCGGCAGGCGCTTGAGCAGACCTGGAGCGAGCGTCCCAATGCGTGTTGCGGTCTTTGGGGCGGGAGCCATCGGCGCGTACTACGGCGCCCGGATGGCCGAGGGCGGCGCGGACGTCGCGCTGATCGCTCGTGGCCCCCACCTTGCCGCCCTGCGCGACCGCGGGCTCACGATCGTCACCCCGGAGCGGACGTCGGAGCACCGCCTCGCCGCGACGGACGACCCGGCCGAGATCGGGCCCGTCGACGTCGTGCTCTTCTGCGTGAAGTCGTACGACACGGACGCGACAGCGGCCCGCCTCGGTCCGCTGATCCGCGACGGAACGGCCGTCGTCTCCCTCCAGAACGGGGTCGACAACGAGGAGCGGATCGCGGCCGCCATCGGCTGGGAGCACGTCCTCGGTGGCGCCGCGTACATCCTCGCGGGGATCCGCGAGCCCGGGGTGGTGACCGCCGGCGGGCCCCGCCGGATCGTCTTCGGCGAATGGTCCGGCGGCGAGCCATCCGATCGCGTGCGCGCCATCCTCGACGCCTGCGAACGCGGCGGGATCGGCGCGCAGGGCGCGCCGGACATCCAGGTTGCCAAGTGGGAGAAGTTCACCCTCCTGGCCGCGTTCTCGGCGATGACCGCGACCGTCCGCCTCGGCCTGGGCGAGATCCGCGACGCACCCGCTGCGAAGGCGATGCTGCACGCGCTGATGGAGGAGGCCTGGACGGTCGGCCGGGCGTCCGGGGTCAACCTGCCCGATGGCCTCGTCGAGCGACAGTTCGGGCTCGTGACGTCGCAGGTCGCCGACGCGACATCGTCGCTCTACCGCGATCTCGTCACCGGCCACCGGATGGAGGTGGAGGCGCTCCAGGGGACGATCGTCCGGCTCGGGCGCCGCCACGGCGTCGCGACACCGTGGATGGACGCCGCGTATGCGATCCTCCAGCCGTGGGCGCAGCGGAACGCCCTCCCGCCCGACGACCGGGCGCCGATTCCCGACTGATCGCCGTCCCAGGAGCCAGCCTCGATGAATCAACCAGCCGTTGGTGGGCCCCGTGCCGAACCCATCGACGTTGCTCCTGCGGCTCCCCCGACGTTCCGCCTCTTCATCGCCGGTGCATGGGTAGACGGCGTGACCGGCGAGACCTTCGAGAGCGTCAACCCAGCCGACCGGCGGGACGTCATCGGGCGGTTCCAGGCGGGCACCGCCGCGGACGCGGCGATGGCGATCAAGGCGGCCGAGGTCGCCTTCCCGGCCTGGCGCTCGACCCCGGCCCCGAAGCGCGGCGAGATCCTCTACCGCTTTGCCGAGCTCATGGCCCGGCACAAGGAGCGGCTCGCCCGGGCGATGACCCGCGAGATGGGCAAGGTGATCGCCGAGGCGCGCGGCGACGTCCAGGAGGGGATCGATATCGCCTACCTGATGGCCGGCGAGGGCCGCCGGATGTTCGGCGACACCGTGCCCTCGGAGCTGCCGGACAAGTGGGCGATGAGCATCCGCCAACCGATCGGCGTGGCGGGGATCATCACCCCCTGGAACTTCCCGATCGCGATTCCGTGCTGGAATATGATGCCGGCGCTCGTGACCGGCAACACCGTCGTCTTCAAGCCGGCCAGCGACACGCCCCACTGTGCGACCCTCCTCGTCGAGCTCATGGCCGAGGCGGGTTTCCCGCCCGGGACGGTCAACCTCGTGACGGGCTCCGGCGCCGATGCCGGCGACGCGATCGTCAACTCGCCGGACGTGCCCGTGATCTCGTTCACGGGCTCCTCGGCCACCGGGAAGCGGATCGCCGAGCGGGCCGGTCGTCGCCTCAAGCGCCTGTCGCTCGAGCTCGGCGGCAAGAACGGCGTCGTCGTCCTGCGCGACGCCGACCTCGACCTCGCGACCGACGGGATCCTCTGGTCGGCGTTCGGGACGACCGGCCAGCGCTGCACGGCATGTTCCCGGGTCATCGTCGAGCGAGCGGTCGCCGAACCCCTGGTCGAGCGACTCGAGGCGCGGGCGCAGGCGCTCCGGCTC
>DATIUS010000052.1:0-60440 GCA_035466655.1 Candidatus Sulfomarinibacteraceae bacterium | reverse complement strand
CGAGATCCCCGTGTGCGGGTCGTGGCACTGCAGGCAGAACTCGACGTAGTGGCCGGAGACGATGACCTGGCGGATCTCGGTCGGGCGGCCGGCGGCGGCCGCATGGCACCGGACGCAGATGTCGTCGGTCGGGACGTCGAGGTCGACCTCGCCGGCCGGCGTCTCCGGGTCGATCAGCGAGTGGTCGAGGAGCGCCCCGTGGCAACTTTCGCAGCCGATCCCGGCGTGGCGGGCGTCCGACGCCTTCGCGGCCTCGGGCGCGTGGCAGTCCCCGCAGGTGCTCGTCCCGGCGAAGGCGGGCTCGAGGGCCGCCCAGGCTCGTGGGTTGGCGTCGGGGTGGACGACCGACTCGAGGTACGGCGACCAGGCGATGGCGGCGCCGACGAAGAGGCCCACCGCAAGGAAGACCGCGCCCCCCATGATCCAGAGGATCCCGAGAGCGCCGCCTCGACGAGTGGTCGGACGGACGCTCCGCCAGAAGTCCGCGACGGCTGACCAGACACGTCGGATGCCGCGCCCCACGCGGCTCGCCAGGTCGCGGATGGCCCCGGCGAGGCCTCGACCCGCGGCGAGGATGCGGCGCGCGCCGGCGGCGATGCCGCGACGGACGCCGGAAGCGGTCGAGTGAACCGCGAGCCAGGCACGGCTGGAGCGGAAGCGCCCGGCGGCCTGTCCAACCCCATCCCGGTCGGTCACAGCTCGCCGACCCCCACGACACCCCGACGAAGGGCGAACTTCAAGAGATCGACCCGGTCGTGGAAGCCGAGCTTCTCCATCATGCTGGAGCGCTTGGAGTGGACGGCCCGCTCGCTCAGGTGGAGGGCCTTGGCGATCTCGCGATTGGTGTGCCCGACGGCGGCAAGGAGGAGGACCTCGCGCTCCTTGTCGCTCAGCGTTTCGTACGCGTCCTCGAGGGAGTGCTCTGGGTTGCGCAGGACGTACGTGTTGACCAGTTTCGTCACGAGCGCCGGGCTCACGTACGTCTCGCCCCGCTGGATGCATCGGAGGGCGGCCACCACGTCGACCGGCTGGGCCTCCCTGGTCAGGAAGCCATCAGCCCCGGCCTTCAGGGCCAGGCTGAACTGCTCGGCCCCGGTCCGGCACTCGAGGGCGAGGATCTTGAGCGCCGGCGTCACGCTCCGGGCCACCTCGATCGACTGGAAGGCCGGGCGGCCGTCGGGGTAGGGCTGGCACTCGGTGACGATCGCGTCGGCCTGGATCGTCTCGATGAGCGTTCGCAGCCCGGCCTGGCTCGTCGCCTCCCCGACAACCCGCATGTCCGGCTCGGTGTCGATCGCCACCCGGAGGCCGGCGTTGACGAGCGGGAAATCGAAGATCGCGAGCAGGACGCGGAGCGTCCCGTCGCGCATGTCCGACCCGTTCCCCGCCACGTGCTCCTTGCCGGCCTCAGCCGCGCGCCCGGCCATGGGGATCCATCCGGTGCGCCACGGCTCGCACGCCGATCCACCACCCGACCGGCGTGGCGAGCAGCAGGACCGCGCTCAGGAAGAGCCCGAAGGCGGCCACGCCCGTTCCGAGGGTGAACAGGAGGAGGTGGACGACGAGGAAGACCAGCAGCCCGCCGTAGGCGAGCGACAGGATCGTGAGCAGGAGCCAGGTCGCCACCTGGGTCACCCGCCCCGGCGCGCGATGGGCCTGCATCGGACCCAGGTACAGCAGCACGAGGATCAGCGCAGCCCAGAAGAGGACTCCCCAGAACGCTTCGATGCCGTCCATCCGTCTGTCCCTTCTCGGTTGGAGCGTCCGTCGTTTCGACGTCGACGCATCTGTCCCGAGGCTAGGTCCACCCGCCGCGGATTGGTACGGCACGCACGTTCCGAGTTGCGCCGACGGGCGCCGTGACTTGCCACGCCCGTCGTTGGCTTCGGTACGACGGCCGGTGCCCCTTCACCTACGGTCGTTGGATTCCGAGCCACGGTCGTTGCTCAGCCAACAACGGTCGTTGCTGCTGCACCCACGGCCGTCGGATCGGCGACGACGGTCGAGGCGCCCAGGATCGTCGTCTCGCTCGCGCTGGCCGTCGCCTGGCCGGAGGTCGTCCTCGACAGCGCCCGGCGGTGCCCCGGCCGTGCGGCGCTAGCCGCGGACCCCCGCCTCGTCGCGCGCCGCCTTGAGGGCCGCCTGGAGCTCGACCACTTCCTGGCTGAGCTCCCGGACCCGGCGCGACATCGTCTCCACGATGTTGAAGGCAAGCGACGGATCCTCGTTGATGCGGCGCAGGAAATTCCGCTTGTCGAGGGTGAGCACGCGCGCCCGGGTCCGCGCCCGCACCGTGGCCGATCGACGCTGGTGCTCGAAGACCGCCATCTCACCGAGGATCTCGTTCCGGCCGGCCACCCGCAGGAGCGCCTCCGTGCCGTCCCGCTCGGCCAGGATCTCCACCTCGCCGTCCTGGATCACGTACATGCAGTCGCCCACGTCACCCTGGCGAACGATCAGCTCACCGGGCTCGTAGACCCGGCCCAGGGCCCCCTGGTCAATCATCGCGCGACCTCCGCTGGTTCCCGCCGCCGGCCCGGCAGCAGGGCGCCCGGCGCCCCCAGCGCGAGCCTGGCCATGAGCCCGGGGCTGAGCATGCGCCGGAAGATGTCCGAGTAGGGCGCACTGCCCGAGAACATGTCCCACAGGATGGAGCTGAGGGCCGCGCTCCCGGAGCCTCCGTTCCGCTCCCGGATCGCCTGCTCCCGGGCTGTCTGCCGGAGGATGAGCCGGCGAACCGGACGGACCCGCTGGGCGACGCGAGTGAGGATGAAGGCGAGCCCGCCGATCCGGTTGTCGGTCATGATCGAGCGGCAGATCGGGAGGTAGTGCTCCCGGAACGCCGCCTCGGACACGCCCTCGAACACGGCCACGCGCGCGGCCGCCTTCGCGGTCCGGTAGGCCGCCCCGATCCCGTCCTTGTAGAGGCGGGTGACGCCGCTGTCGCCGATGAACACGATCCGGTCGGCGAACGGCTTGGCGACGCCGTGGATGTTGATGTGCGGGATGCACTGGCACGACTTCTCGTTCGGCTGCCAGCCCGGCGGCATCACCGCGCGCACCTCGGGCGCGTCGGCGAACTGGTCGCCGAGCGCGTTGTCGATCTCCTCGCCCAGGAGGCACATCGTCACGTAGTCGCCCTTCGGGATCAGGGCGGCGAACTCGAGGCGCGGGATGTTGAGCAGGAACACGTGCATGGACGCGCCGAGGTGGGTGTTGATCGCCTCGGCGCCGAGGTGATATTCACGGATCAGCGTCTTGGTCACCTTCGGGCGTTCGTAGCCGATGCCCAGGCCTTCGAACGTCTTGAGGATCCCGGTGTTGACGCCGGCCGCGATCACGACGAGGTCGTAGCGCTCCGCCGTTCCGTCGCGCGCGCGGAGGACCGGGCGCCCGTCCTCGCGGCCGACCTCGTCGACCCGGGTCGCGACGAGCCGCGCACCGCGCTCGAGGGCGAGACCCTGGAGGTGCCCGTCGAAGCTCCGCCAGCTCGACTCGGTGACGTCGCGCGGTCCCCCGCCGCGGTGGACCGCCCCGATCCGCATCTCCTGGGCCGGGGTCGCGATCCGGACGCTGCCGACGTCCATGTGGAGGACGTACGAATCGATGCCCCGTTGGATGACCCCGGGCGGCAGGTTGACGCCGTCGATGGCGAGGTTCTGGACGAGGGTCTCGGAGATGATCCCGCCGCACATGTTGCAACCGGTCGGTCCGGGCTGGGCGAACGCCCTCGGCTCGTAGATGTCCACGGCCAGCTTCAGGCCGACCCGTTCGGCCATCTCGAGCAGGAAGCAGGTGAACAGCGAGCCGGCAGGACCGCTGCCGACGACCGCGATCCGCGACCCGTCGGCCAGCGTGAGATCGGCGCCGACGCCCTCTCGGGCGCCCGCATCCACCGCGGCCGATGCCGTCACGAGTTCCCTCCCGTCACAGGACTCCGCCGATCGGATCTTGTGACCGCCATCATTCGCCCGGCTCCGGGTCTCGGGTAGTGACATTGGTCACCTTTGCCCGTTCGCCCGACCGAGCGGCGAGCGTGGTCACCATGCCCCGGAAGATCACCACGTGGATCGGGAGCAGGGCGTACCAGTAGGCGAAGCCGCCCAGCCCCCTGGGCTCGAAGAACGCCGTCTGGACCAGCCGGGAACCTCCGGGCGACTCCTCGACCTCGTACTGGAGCCAGGCTCGCCCGGGCGTACGCATCTCCGCGCGCAGCCGGAGCAGCTCCGGGCGACGGATCGCCTCCACCCGCCAGAAGTCGAGCGCATCCCCGACCCGGACCCGCGTCGGGTCGCGACGGCCGAGGCGCATGCCCACGCCCCCCGTGAGGCGGTCGACCAGGCCCCGGATCCGCCAGAGCGTGTCGGCGAACGGCCAGCCGTTGGAACCGCCGACGCCCTCGACCTCCGCGAAGACCAGTTCGCGCGGCGCCTCGACCGTTGTCGACCGACGGTCGATCAGCATTCCCTCGCCGAGCTCGAGCGGCGGCGCCGCGCGGCCGTGGTGGCTGACCGAATAGGCGTCGAACCATGTCGACTCGACTTCGTTGCCGATCGTCCGGTCGAGGGCCCGCCGGAGCGCCGCCTCGACGCCGATCGGACGGACCGCGAACGCGGCGGCGGGTCCCGGATCCCGGACGACGAGCTCGTCGCGGAGCCGTTCGACGAGCGGCCGAGCGATCCACGCCGGCACCGGGGTCACCAGGCCGAGCCACCGCGCGCTGAGGCCGGGCGCCACGACCGGCACCCGGACGATCAGCCGGCGCAGGCCGCGCACGCGCGCGTAGATCAGCATCATCTCGCGGGTGGACAGCACGTCCGGCCCGCCGATCTCGACGACGCCTTGGACCTCTGGACGATCGAGCACCTCGACGAGGTAGTCGAGGACGTTCCCGATCCCGATCGGCTGGCAGTTCGTCTCCACCCAGCGCGGCGTGAGCATCACGGGCAGGCGCTCGGTCAGGTGGCGCACGATCTCGAACGACGCGCTGCCGGAGCCGATGATCACGGCGGTCCGGAACTCGGTGACGGGGATGCCGGTCCCGGCGAGCGCGCCGCCGATGGAGCCTTCGCCGAGGCCCGGGCCAGACGTGATTGCCTGCCCCGAACCGCGATCGGCGTCGAGGCCGGCGAGGTGGATGATCCGGGCCACGCCGGCTTCAGCGGCAGCGGCTGCCACGTTCCGTGCGGCCCGGAGATCCCGCTCGGTGGCCCCGTCCGCTCCCGCCGTGCGGGCCGCCCGGCTTCCCGCGCCCCGGCTCGCCGCGTAGACGAGGTAGTAGAGGGTCTCGATCCCGCGGAGCCCGTCCGCCAGGCTCCCCGGAACCAGCGCGTCGCCGCTCACGACTCGGGCGGCCGGGAAGCGATCCGCCAGCGGCGCCGCTTCCCGCGCGATGAGCGTGACCGAGTGGCCGGCACCGAGGAGCCGCGCGACGAGCCGGCCGCCGACGTAGCCGCTCGCGCCGAGGACCGCGAGGTTCACGCGCCTACCCGCGCACGGTGAGCATGCCGCCTTGATGCCAGCGGGGCCCGTGCCCGAGAAGTGCCAAACGACCCGTTCGCCGGGCCACGCGATCGACCCCTCGGCCCCCGTGGCGGATGCCGTCAGCCGGCGATGGTCGGCCGTGACCTGCGGCCCGCGTCAACGATGCCATTCGGCCGAAGACGAGGGTCTCGCCTCCTCGGTAGGTTCGGCATGAATCCGACCGGGGGACGGTTTGTCGGTCGAGGAGGCCGTTCTGCTCGGTCGGCCTGACCTGCGCCAGGCCCATCGTCACGCCCGCACCTCCCACCCGACGGAATGCCGCCGCAAGGTGGATGGACGTGTGGAGGTTGGTCCGATGCCCCTGTCCAGACGACAGTTCCTCGTTGGTTCGGCCGCAGCCGGCACCAGCCTCTTCCTGTACCAGTTCGTCGGCGGCGCGAAGGTCGTCCGCGCGGTGGCCCCCGGCCCCTCGCTGGACCCGGCCAGCATCGCGAAGTTCGCAACGCCGTTGCTCATCCCGCCGGCGATGCCGCGTGCCGGCAAAGTGCGGGTTTCCGGCGGCAAGAACATCGACTACTACGAGATCGCCGTCCGCCAGTTCCAGCAGCAGATCCTGCCGTCCGGCCTGCCCCCCACCACGGTCTGGGGCTACGGCCCCGTGGCCGCTCAGAACGGGCCGGCGATCTTCAACGCGCCGTCGCTCACGATCGAGGCGAAGTGGCACAAGCCCGTCCGGGTCAAGTGGATCAACCAGCTCCTCGACGCGAACGGGGACTTTCTTCCGCACCTGCTCCCGGTCGACCCGACGCTCCACTGGGCGAACCCGCCCGGCGGGATGGACCACCGCGACACGCGGCCGACCTTCAGCACCACGCCCGGCCGGTACACGGGACCCGTCCCCATGGTGACCCACGTCCACGGCGCCGTCGGCGTCGGTGACGAGAGCGACGGCTACGCGGAGGCCTGGTACCTGCCCGACCTGGGTACGAAGCTGCCGTACGGGTACGCGGACCGTGGCACCTGGTACGACTTCTTCGCCGGCAAGGCCGCGTCAAGCTATGGTGAGATCTGGGGTCCGGGGTTCGCGACGTTCCAGTACCCGAACCACAACCGGGCCTCGACGATCTGGTATCACGACCACACCCTGGGCATGACCCGGCTCAACGTCTACGCCGGGCCTGCCGGCTTCTTCATCATCCGGGGCGGTCCGGGCGACGTGGTCACCGACCTCCGGACGGGCGGTGCCGCCACCCTTCCTGGACCGGCGCCTGCCCTGGGCGACCTCGCCGGGACGACCTACCACGAGATCCCGATCGCGATCCAGGACCGCTCGTTCAACGCGGACGGCTCGCTCTTCTACCCGGACATGCGCGTCCTGTTCGACGGGATTGCCGGGGGCTACGTCCCGGACGGGGAGTTCTCGCCGATCTGGAACCCCGAGTTCTTCGGCAACACCATCATTGCCAACGGCGCCACCTGGCCCTTCCAGGCCGTCGAGCAGCGCCGCTATCGGTTCCGGTTCCTGAACGGCTGCCAGTCCCGGTTCCTCATCCTCGACTTCAACGGGATCCCGGGCGTCGAGGTCTGGCAGATCGGCAACGAGGGCGGCTTCCTCTCGGCGCCGGTGAACGTGACCGCGGGCGGCAACCGGATCCTGATGGGCCTGGCCGAGCGTGCCGACGTCATCGTTGACTTCACGAACGTGCCTCGCGGGGAATACATCCTGGCGAACGTCGGGCCGGACGAGCCGTTCGGCGGCGGTGTGCCCGGAAAGGACTTCGAGCCCGCGGACGAGCATTCGACCGGCCAGGTCCTCCAGTTCCGCGTCGGGCCCAGGATCGGGCGGGACCGTACGACGCCGCCGGCGTTCCTGGGGCTCCCGGCCATCATCCCGCTGCCACAGGAGACCGCCATTCGGCCGCTCGCCCTCATCGAGAAGATGGGGACGGGCTTCAGCGAGGAAGACGAGGAGATCGAAGGGCCCGTCGAGGCGCTCCTCGGGACGGTCGTCGACGGTGTCTGGACCGAGCGCAGGTGGATGGATCCGGTGACCGAGAACCCGGCCGTCGGCGCGACGGAGATCTGGGAGTTCTACAACACCACTGGCGACGCGCATCCGATGCATGTCCACGAGCTCGTCTTCGAGGTCGTGAACCGTGAGGGTCTCGTGCTCGATGCGGACGACGAGGTCAAGGTGCCCATCGAGCTCGATGGCGAAGTCACGCCACCGGAGCCGAACGAGACCGGGTTCAAGGACACGGTCATCGCCTACCCGGGGCAGGTGACGCGCGTCCGCGCCCAGTTCCTGGTGCCCGGCCAGTACGTCTGGCACTGCCACATCGTCGAGCACGAGGACAACGAGATGATGCGACCGTTCCGGATCGGTCCGGAACAGGCGGGCGAGCCAGGGACGTCGTAGCGAATGGTGCGTTCGTGCACCGGAATCCCGCATGCATGGCCGCGGGATGCCCCGGTTGGTGGTGCGCCGCCGCCCTCGAGCCGTAGAGACGGGACTTCCGGGGGGCGTACGATCGTCCTCCTTCGCCATCCTGCTGGAGATCGATCATGCGACGCGCCGTCATCGCGCTCACCCTGCTCACGGTCTTCGCCTCGGCCGCGCCCGTCGGTGCCATCACCTTCGGCGTCGCGGACGGGACCGCGCACCCGAACGTCGGGGGACTCGTCTCGCCGAAGCAGTACTCAGACGGGACCTGGCTCTACTGCTCCGGGACGCTCATCGCTCGCGACGTCTTCCTGACGGCTGCCCACTGCGGCGAGGACGGCGAGTCCGTGGTTGTCACGTTCGACACCGCGTACGTCGCGGGCGACCGGACGTATTCGGGAACGTTCCACGCGGACCCGGCCTACCCCGGACCCGAAAGCGACCCGCATGACATCGCGGTCGTCGTCCTCGATCGGTACGTCAACGGGATCACCCCGGCGCGCCTTCCCGCGGCGAGCTCACTGTCACGCCTGCCGTCCAACCAGCTGTTCACGTCGGTCGGGTACGGCGCCTACGAGGTCACGAACGAGCCGGGCGGCCACCAGTACCTGTACAACGACGTCCGGATGGTCGCGACCGGGACCCTCAACAGCACGAACAAGGCCTGGCTGCGGATCTCGATGAACCCGTCGCTCGGGAACGGTGGCACCTGCTATGGCGACTCCGGCGGGCCGAACTTCCTCGGTGCCACGGACATCGTTGCGGCCACGACGATCACGGGCGACGCGATCTGCCGCTCGACGAACGTGACCTACCGCACGGACTCGGCTTCCGCCCGAGCATTCCTTTCGGGGTTCGTGACGTTGCCCTGATCGCCGCCCGCGGTTCGATCGACGCCTCGATTCCGTAGACTGGGCCTCCGTCACCCTCGGAGGCCCCCGTGCCAACGCTCGAGATCGGTCTCGTGCTCCCGATGGGGGAGTCGTTCGTCGACGGTGCGACCGTCCGATGGACCGAGATCCGCGACCTCGCGATCCGGGCGGAGGAGACCGGGTTCGACACGGTCTGGGTGGCGGACGAACTGCTGTGGCGTCAGCCCGACGGTCCGGTGAACGGGTGGTGGGAGTGTGTCGCCATGACCGGCGCGGTCGCCGCCGCGACCACGCGAGTGAAGGTCGGCACATGGGTCCTGTCCGCGCTCCACCGGAACCCCGGGATCACCGCCAAGGCCGTCGAGACGCTCGATGAGATCAGCGCCGGACGCTTCGTGCTCGGCCTCGGCTCCGGGCACGCCGGTCGCCAGGCCCACGCCTTCGGGTTGCCCGAGGACCACGTCGTCGGCCGCTTCGAGGAAGCGGTCCAGATCATCGTCCCGCTCCTGCGGCAGGGCCGAGCCGACTTCGACGGCGCGTTCCACGCCGCCCGTGACCTCGAGCACCGGCCCGTCGGGCCGCGTCCCGGGCGGATCCCGATCATGATCGGCGCCAAGGGCCCGCGAATGCTCCGCCTGGCCGCCCTCCATGCAGACATCTGGAGCTGGTACGTCGAGGAGCGGAGCGACATCGGGGAGTTCGGGCCGCGGCTCGCGGCGCTCGAGGATGCCTGCCTCGAGGTCGGCCGCGATCCCGCGACGATCGGCCGGTCGGCCGGCATCGTCGTGGAGCCGACCGCGTTCACGGGCTCGGCAGGGGTCATCGGGACGCCGGTGCGCGGCTCCGCCGGGGAGATCGCCGACGGCTTCCGCGTCTTTCGCGACGCCGGCTTCACGCAGCTCGAGGTCGTCCTCTGGCCGCCGACGGCCGCCGCGCTCGACGCGATGGCCCCGGTCCTCGAGCTCCTCCACGCCGACCGATCCTGATCGACCGCCGCCCGGTGGAGGCCAGAATCAGGCCCTGATGCGTCGCCGGTCCGGGTCATACATCGGCCGGACGGAGGCCCGGGCCGGGTAGCGGACGCCGGCGATGTCGACCTCGAACGCGGTTCCGTCAATCGCCTCGGCCGGCAGCCCGGCCGCGTCCTCGATCATCGCCAGCCCCACCGCGCCGCCGAGCGTGTGCCCGTACGCCCCCGCGCGCACGTGCCCGAGCCGGCGGCCGTCGCGGAGCACCGGCTCGCCACCGTGGAGGAGTGGTTCGGGGTCCTCCACCAGGACCGGGACGAGGCGCCGCGTCGGCGGCCCGGGCCTCGCGCGTGCCGCCAGGAGGGCCTCGCGCCCGAGGAACCCGCCGGGCTTGTCCCAGGCGACGACGAAGCCGAGGCCCACGTCGAGCGGCGTGTCGGTGTTGTCGATGTCCAGGCCGTAGTCTCGGTACGCCTTCTCGAGCCGGAGGCTGTTCATCGCGCCGAGGCCGACGTCTCGGTACCCGAGGTCGGTTCCGGCCCCCGTCAGTGCGTCGTATACGGTGAGCGAGAACTCGGCCGGGACGTGGAGCTCCCAGCCCAGCTCCCCGACATAGGTGACCCGCATCGCAAGCACCCGGGCGTAGTGCAGGTCGATCTCCGCGGCGGTGAGGTAGGGGAACGCGTCGTTCGACAGATCGGCGCTCGTCAGCCGCCCGAGCAGGTCGCGGGACCGCGGGCCCTGGACGGTCATGAGTGTCGTCCCGGAGGTCACGTCGGTGACCGTCACGTGGGCGCCGTCCGGCGTGTGCCGCTCGATCCAGGGCCCGATCCGGCGACCGATGAAGTCCGTCACGACGACGAGGAACCGCTCCTCGCCGAGGCGGGTGACCGTAAGGTCCGCCTCGATGCCGCCCCGCTCGTTGAGCCATTGGGTATAGACGACGCGGCCGACCGGCACCGCCACGTCGTTCGCGGAGATCCGGTTCAGGACGGCCTCCGCGTCGCGCCCCTGGACGAGGATCTTCGCCATCAGCGACATGTCGATCATGCCCACGGCTTCGCGCACGGCGAGGTGCTCGGCCGCCTGGAGCGGGAACGAACCGGTGCGTCCCCAGCCGAGCTCGTCCTCCATCGGCGCGCCGTCGGGCGCGAACCACTCCGGGTACTCCCAGCCCGACGAGACGGCGAAGTGGGCGCCCGCCGCGGCCAGCCGGTCGTGGATCGCCGAGCGGCGGACGTTGCGAGCCGTCCTCGGGTGCCAGTTCGGCCAGGCCGCGTCGGCGAACAGCACCCCGAGCTGCTCGACGGTCCGGTCCGCACGGAAACGGCGGCTCGTCTCGAACGGCTGCGTCCGGTCGATCCCCATGCCGGTCATGTCGACCGGTGCGACGCCGTTCACGATCCAGTCGGCGATGATGCTCCCCACGCCGCCGCTCAGGAGGATGCCGAGCGAGTTCATCCCGGCCGCGACGAAGAAGCCCCCGAGCTCGGGGGCCTCGCCGAGCAGCGGGCCGATGTCGGAGGTGAAGCTCTCCGGTCCGCAGAACATGGTCCGGACGCCGGCCTCGTGGAGCGGGGGGATGCGGTCCATGGCGCGGACCAGGTAGGGACCGACGCGCTCCCAGTCGGGCGGCAGGCTTGCGAATGCCACTTCGCCCGAGATGCCATCGAGCGACCACGGTCCGGCCACGGGCTCGAACAGCCCGACGAGGATCCCGCCGCCCTCCTCCCGGTAGTAGCCGTGGCGGTCCGGTTCCTCGATGACCGGGAGGTCGGGATGCGCCCAATCAACGGTGTCGGTGATCAGGTAGTAATGCTCGGCCGCCTGGAGGGGGACGGACACGCCGGCCAACGCGCCGACCTCTCGCGCCCACATGCCGGCGGCGTTGACCACGTACTCCGCGCCGATCGTGCCGCGGTCGGTGATCACGCCGGTGACGCGGCCCCGCGCCCGGGTGAAGCCGGTTGCGGCGACGCCCTCCATGATCCGCGCGCCGCGCATCCTCGCGCCCTTCGCGTAGGCCATGGTGAGGTCGGCGGGATTGACCCGGCCCTCGTCGGCGACGTAGAAGGCACCGAGGACGTCGTCCGTCCTGGCCTCCGGCCACAGCCGGCCGAACTCGCGAGCCGAGAGCTCCTGGTTGTCCACGCCGAACCCACGAACGAACGCCGCTTCGCGACGGAGTGCCTCCAGGCGTCCGGGCGTGGTCGCCAGGTGAAGGTGGCCGATCGGACGGAAGCCGGTGGCCTGGCCGGTCTCGGCCTCGAGCGAGGTGCACAGGTCGCGGGTGTAGCGGGACATCCAGAGCAGGCTCTCGGTGGCGCAGCCCGCGGACGTGATCAGCCCCGCCGCATGCCAGGTGGTCCCGGCGGTCAGCTGCCTGCGTTCCAGCACCACGACATCGCGCCAGCCCAGCTTGGTGAGGTGGTAGGCGATGCTGGCGCCGATGACGCCGCCGCCCACGATCACGACCCGAGCGCGTTCGGGCAGCAGCTCCGGGCCGCTGGCAAACGCCTCGGGCTCCCGGGCCGGCGCGCTTTCCACCGCCGAGCTCATCGCTGTCGTCACGGCGTGCACCTCCCCGCTGATTGGGCCACCGCGCGATCGAGCAGCCAGTCTCGATACTAGCCGTCGAGCCGGTGGGTCTCAGCGGGAGTTCCGCCACGTGCCCGGGAAGGGCGCGGCTTGACCCGGAGCATGACCTCGCGTGCTGGCTGGAGGCTCAGCAGGACCCGGGGCTCCACGGGGGTCGGGTCCACCGCTTCGAGCCGATGATCGCGCACGAGCATCGCCAGCCCGACCAGCCCGATCGTCCAGGCGAGGTGTTCGCCAAGACAGCGCCGCGGGCCGATTCCAAACGGCAGGTACCCGCCAGATGGGCGGCCCGCGATCGCGGAGTCCAGCCAGCGATCCGGGCGGAAGGCGTCGGGATCTGGGAACCAGCGGGGGTCTCGATGCGTGACGGCCGGACTGACCAGGACGACCGTGCCCCGCCGGACGGAGATCCCGGCCACCGTGCAGTCGCGGATCGCCTGCCGGCCCGTGGCGTAGACGGGCGGGTAGAGGCGGAGCGTCTCGCGAAGGACGCCCGCGACGAGCCGCAGCCGCGGCAGGTCCGCCGCCTCCGGCGGGCGCCCACCGAGCGAGTCGTCGACCTCGGCCGCCAGCCGATCGGCGACATCGGGGTGGCGGGCCAGCAGGTACAGCGCCCACGTGAGCAGGAGCGCGGGGTTCTCACGGCTGTCCACCAGCAGCGTGACGATGTTGTCGCGAAGAAGCCGATCGTCGAGCCACGGGAGCTCCCGCTGCTCGCTGAGCAGCTCGCCAAGCAGATCTGGACCACCGGATGGCCGCCGCCGGCGCTCGGCAATCAGCCGGTAGGTGATGTCGTCGAGGATCGAGACCGCCCGCCGCCGCCGGATGGCTCCTGGCGTCGGCACCCAGTCGGGCAGAAGCAGGTGGGCGACCGAGTTGACCCGGGCCTGGAAGTCGGCCGCTGTCACCGCGAGCGCCGCCTCGACCCGCGTCACGTCGGCGTCGGTGGCCGCGGCGCCGAAGAGTACCTTCGCGCCGATCCGCTGCGAGAGCGCCATCGTCTCGCGGAGCGTCTCGATCGTGACCCGGGCCGACCATCCACGCGCCGCCGCTGCGACCTCGTCGGCGATGACCGGGACGTGCACCGCCATTCGGTCCGGGCTGAAGAACCCATCGAGGACCGTCCGCTGGCGCGACCAATCATCGTCCTCCGCGGCGAAGACCGAATGGCCGATCACCGCCCGCGACGCACGCCGGATGACGGGCGCCTTGTGGAACGCCGCGGCTTCATGAAGGAGCACGTCCTCGGCCGCCTGCGGGCCCGTGAGCAGGAGGACCCGGATCGGGCCAAACCGGAGGCGAACAGCCTCGCCATGGGCCAAGGTCCACGAGCTGAAGGTCCCGAGCGGATCGGCCGCGTAGGCAGGCTGATGGCCGAGGAGGCGGCTGCCGACCGGCGGTGAGGGGATCGTCGCGGGGTCGATCGGCGGCCCCGGCCTCGGCCGATTCGTCCCCCCGGGGCTCGACATGCCGGCAGCCCCCTACCCGAGGTTCACGCCCAGCCAGACCATCCAGGCGACGATCCCGGCCATCGGCACGAAGAAGACGGTCATCTGCCTCGCGTCCGGCTCCCGGGCGCCGGTCATGACCCCGGGCACCCGGATGATCCATAGGACGATCGCGATCCCGACGGCGATGGTGCCGAGCCCGAACCAGCCGAGCTCCGCCGGCAGTCCGCCGCCGGTGATCGTCAGGATCGAAACGGCGCCGATCCAGGCCAGGAACGCCAAAAACCCGATCGTCATCGCCGGGGCAATTCGCCGAAAGTCAAGGAGCTTCAGGGTGGTGCCGAGCTCGCCGAGCCCGAGCACCGCCACGCCGACGATCCCGACAACGGTGATGACGCCGACCGTGAGGCCCTCGCTCGACAGGCGTCCGGCCGTCGTCACCATGATCGGAATCGCGAGCACCGCGAAGGCGACGAACAGCCACTCCGCAGCGCGGTCGAAGCGCTCGTTCTTCGTGGCGAAGAACGAGGCCAGCAGGACCAGCGCCGCCCCGAAGGCCAACCCGGCCGCCCCGGCCATCCAACCCATATCGCGACCCTCCCTTTGCCGAGCCGACACCTCGTCCCTTCAGCTCGGACCGCCCCATCCTAGCGACCGTGGCGGAGGGATCCGCGCCCGCCGGCACCGGCGCCGAATCAGCCGCCTCAGGTCCAGATGGTCGGGGCGGTCACTGCGCCGCCGATGCGCATGGCGAGCCGCTCGAGGACCTCGAACCAGTCGGTCCGGCTCGTGACCTGCGAAGCATTCATCGTGAGCATGCGGTCCGCGAGATCGAAGTCCGGAAGGGTCCGGTCCAGGATGGCCTCGATCTCGTTCCGGAAGGCGTCGTTCGTGCTGCGGACGCCGTCGGCCTGGAGCTCGACGTCCGGGAGGAGCCGGACCACGAGGTCATACGTGTCCGACCACGATCGGACGAGGGGCTCCACGCTGAACCGGTCCGTCCCGCCGCAGGCGCGCAGGTAGTAGGCGAAGTTGTCCATGACCCCGCGATCGAGGATGAGGACGTCCGCCTTGTGGGCCAGCTCGAGCTCCTGGCGGATCTGCGAGACGAGGACCCATAGCTGGGCCTCGCCGGTCGCCCGCTCGTTGAAGCCGAGCGGGTTGTCGCGCACGACCTCCCGTCCAAGCTCGACGGACCGCCCGGCCTGCTGGACCGTGGCCGCGAACGCGAGGGCCGCCGATGTCTTGCGAATCCCGTGCGAGCCGATGAACGCGACCTTCGCGGGGCGGGGCCACGGATTGGCGCGACGGGTCATGGCGGAAGCGTAGCGGCCGCCGTCGACCCCGGTTGTCCCAATCGCCGAGACCGGGACTGGAGGGCCTGCGCGGAGGGCACACCTTGCCAGATAACCCACTTCTCATTCCGTCCATGAAGTGGCATGCTCCACGACTCGGACAGGAGGCTCGGACCCCTTCTGGGGGAGGGCTCCACCAGCGCGGCGTCCCAACCACGGTCGCCACGACCGTCGCGCTGTGCCAATGGCGAGACCGGCCGTTCCGCGTGGGCGCTGCTGCGCCCAGAAAGGGGTGCCATGGCACCTTTGCCGAAGTCGGCCGGCTCTCGCCGAGCGGTCGTCCCCGTCTCCCGCGCCTCGGCAAGGAGGTAACGGACATGAGAAAGCTGCGTCTCGTTCTGGTCCTCGTCGGGCTCGTGGCCCTGGCTGCCGCTCCGGCTCCCGTGAGTGCCGAACGCGGCTCGTGGAACAACTGGCACGTGCATGACGGAGGATCCGGGACGGTCGATGCGACTGGCCTCACCCACCGCGGTCTGGTGTTCTTCCCGCAGATCTTCGGCTCGGGCTATGCCTCGACCCCGTCACTGTGGGCCTACTGCACCGATGCGACGGACAAGGGCCTCGTCGGCGGTGACGGCGGCGCGAAACAGGCCGCGGGGCATTGCCAGAACGAGTCCTACATCATCCATCTGCAGGTCAACGCTTCCGATGCCCCCGCGCCGAATGGGTGGACTGCGTTGGCCCCGAGCGGCGGGTTCACCGTCTACTACAGGCTGACCCCGCGCTGATCGACAACCCTGGGGGAGGCATGCGCACCGGCGCTGCCTCCTCCCAGGACGGTTTCTTCTGGCGGCGCGGCCGGGCGGCCGCTCGAACGAGACTGGCCTGGGCCTGCGAGCTGGGAATGGCCGGACCCGGCTGGATCTTCGTCTCCGCGGTGACCGCCGGCCTCGGGGCGAGATGACTCCCAGATCGGAATCCACGTGGCGCTGATCGTCAGCGGGCTGTGGCTGGCCGCGCCGGGGTTCCGGTAGTCCCGGAGCTCGACCATGCTGACCAGGGCCCTGGCGCGTGCCCGCCAGGCGTGAGGGGTTACGGTGCACGAGGGCGGCACGATGACGCCCGGCTCGGTCCGAGCCGGGCGTCATCGAAGAAGCGTGATCAGGCGGGAGGCCGAAAGCCCCCCGGACAGCCGCGTGCCGCCGGAGAGCGTGGTGCTACTCGGTCACCAGCTCATGGTCATCGTGGAGGCCACTATCGGCCGATGAGCCCGCGATCGGGTCGCCGCCGCTCGGGGGCGGGAAGTTCCCCTTGCCCTTCGCGTTGTTGATGTCCGCGGTGCTCATCGCGTACTGGAGGGTGGCGAACGCAACGGCATCGATGTTCACGTCGAAGGCCGACAGGTTGATGTTCGCGTAGGTGTCACAGGCGAGGTGGTAGCACGGGTCGTACTGCTGGCCGGCCGTGCCGCCCCACAGCGCGGCTTCCGCCGCGGTCTTGATCCCTTCGGCACCCGTGAACAGGCCCCCGGACGGGATGCCCGCCTCGATGAACGGGCCGTAGTCAGAACGCCCGCTGAAGTCCGTGCCCTTGAACGGCAGGCCGCGCGCCGTGTAGAAGGCCTCGAACGTCTTCTCGATCTGGGCCGACCCAGCGGGCCCGGGTCCCGCGCCCACCGCATCCGAGTCGTCACCGTCGTAGACGAAGAAGACGTGGTTCGGCGAGCCGATCATGTCGAAGTTGAGGTACAGGGTGATCTTCGCCAGCTCCTCCGCCGGGAGGTTGGCCACGTAGTACCTGGACCCGACGAGGCCGGACTCCTCGGCGCCCCAGAGCGCGAAGCGGACCTTGTTCCGCGGGTTGACCTTGCGCATCTGCTCGGCGGTCTCGAGGATCGCGGCCGAGCCGGAGCCGTTGTCCTGGATCCCTGGGCCGGCGTTGACCGAGTCGAGGTGCGCCCCGACCATCACGACATTGTTCGGGTCGCCGCCCACGGACTCGGCGAAGACGTTGGACGTCGTCGCGATGCCGCGGAAGGTGTCGGTCCTGAGGCGCATCACGAGCCCGGGCGTGGCCGCGAGCTGCTGGCCGACAGCCTGCGTGACCGAGGTGACGCCGATGTTCAGCGTGAAGGTGCTGCCGAGTGTGCCGTTGAGCACGCCGGCGGCGTTGTTGTAGATGATCACGCCGGAGGCGCCGGCGTTGTAGGCGTTGGTCGCCTTGATCGCGAACGTGCAGACGCCGCGGCTGATCAGCGCGATGTTCCCGGCCGGGAAGCCGGCGAAGTCGGCGGCGTTGCAGCCACGGAAGTCGCTCACGGTGCTGACCGCGGCCGTGACGTCGCCGCTCCCGGAGTAGGCCATGATGTTGTTCGCCACCGGCCCCGCGGGTGGCGGCGCGACCTGCTCGAGGACGGGCGGGCTGAGCGAGATGAACGTCTGGAACTGGAAGTTCTGGACGGCCACGTTGTAGCCGGCCGCCGCGAAGATCCCGGCGGCGTAGGTGGCCGAGGCGTCATAGCCGGGGGTGCCGGACGTCCGGATCCCACCGTTCGCGTCGGCGATCGCCTGGAGCGCCGCCTGATGCTCGCGCGCGCCGTCCAGCGTCACGCAGGCCAGGAGCTTCTTGAGGTTGTCCGTGGTGCGTGAGTCGCAGGATTCGCTGCCTGCCAGAGCCACCGGCGTGTACGCCAGCGTTCCTGCGATCAGGGACATGAGCGCCAGAAGCCTGATGAACTTGGCCACGGTGTGATCCCTCCTCCCCTCGGGCAGCTCCGAGGACTGCGCACGCGAGCGGCCAACGTGGCAATGCGGGGGTTGCGGCCGGGCCCGTGCTTGGTGGCGAAGGATAGGTGAGGCGGGTTCGCGTGTCGACGCGATCCGGTGCGTCGTGGCACCACATCGTGGTGCCGAGGCAATGCACATCATGTCGATCCGGTCTCGTTGGGCCGGATCAGTCTCGCGACGGTACCGCCAGGTGCCCCCGTGCGGCGAGCGCGGCGGCGGCGCCGCGACTGGCGACCCCCATCTTGTCGAGGATGTGGGTGACGTGGACGCTCGCGGTCTTCTCGCTGATGAACAGCTCCGCACCGATCTCGCGGTTCGTCCGGCCGTCGATGAGGAGCGCGAGAACCTCGCGTTCCCGCTCGCTGAGGCCGAACGGGTCGGGCGGGATCCCGCGCGTCGGGCGTGCTCCATCCGAGGCGTCGGCGTCGACTTCGGGCCCCGCAAGGTCGAGCCGGGCCCGGCGGGCGAGGGCCTCGATCGAGCTCGAGAGCGGCGCCGCCCCGACCTGCCGCGCCCACGCCAGGGTTTCTCGAAGGATCTCCCGGCTTCTCGCCCGATTGCCGAGGCAGGCGATGGCCGCCTCCGCCTCTCGCACGCGGCAGGTGGCGGAGAGGTACGGCTCGCCCGCCTCGGCCAATGCGGCCGCCGCAATCGCCCAGATGTCGGGCGGGGCGCTGCCCGCGCGCCGAGCATCCTCCGCCTTCCCCCACGCGACCCTCGAGCGGATCCGCTCCTCGGTCCCTCCGCCGTCCACGAGCTCGCCGGCCTCCGCAGCGCGGAGGGCTGCCGCGTACCGCCGTCCGGCCGCCTCCGCCTCCGCGCAGCGGGCGTCATCCCTCCGGGCGCGGGCCCATTCGTGGACGTCGGCGGCGGCCTCGAGGCCGAGCGCGAGAAGATGGACCCGCTGCGGCAGTTCGTCGGTGGGCGCGAGTACTCCCAACGCCTCGTCGACCAGTGCCAGGGACCGTCGAGGATCAGCCCGAAGCAGCTCCACCTCGGCCAGGCAGCCGAGCGCATCCGCGCGAGTGTCCGGCTCGGCGGACGGCCGGACGTCGATGGCGGCACGCAGGTCGCGTGTCGCATCGTCGAGGCGGCCCGTCCGGGTGCGCAGCTTCCCGCGCATGACGAGGTGGGAGGCAAGGGGGCACGGCCGGGTATTCCCCTCGATGAGGCGGGTCGTCAGGGCCTCGGCCTCGGCCCACCGCCCCTGCCACGCGAGCAGCTCGGTCTCCGGCGCGACCACCCACGGGTCGTGGACCTCGAGCGATCCCTCGCGATCGAGGGCGGCGCGAACCTCGTCGATGATGTCGCCCAGGTCGGTGAACCGTGCGGCGGTGGCGCGGATCACCGCCCGGTCGGTCTGGACCACGCTGGTCTCCTCGGTCCCGCGGGAGCGGTCGGCGAGGAGGACGGCCCGGTCGATCTCGGCCACGGCCTCCGCATCGCGACCGAGCTTCGCCAGGGCCGCGGCCGCGTTCGATCTCGCGACCGCCTCCTGTGGGGTCGCGCCGCAGGCGACGGCGACCTCGATCGCGTCGCGGGCGATCTCGAGGCACTCGCGAGCTCGCCCGGCGTGCCCCCGAGCCGCCGCCAGGCCGATGAGCGCGTACGCGCGTTCGCGCGACGGAGGTAGATCCGGCACGAGCGCGACCGCTCGCTCGGCGAGCGCCGCGACCCGGGTGAAGTCGCCGGACAGCTCCGTCCACTCGACGAGCCGGCCGAGGAGGTAGCCGGTTCGGGCCTGATCCCCCTCCGCCTCGCTCGCCTCCGCGGCGCGACTCCCGAGAGCGACCGCGCGGGCGATGTCGCCGGCGTGGAAGCTCGCCTCGGCCGCGGCGTCGAGGAGCCGGATGGGGTCGACCCGTGCGCGGTCGGCCGCATCCGGGAGCCGTTCGAGCAGCTCCAGGGCGCGCTCGTACAGCTCTCGCGCCTCGGGGTACGCGCGTGCGGTCACGGCGGCGTCGCCCGCGGTCGCGGACGCGCGGAGGGCAGCAGGGAGGTCGCGTGCCCTGAAGAGATGATGGGCGACCTCGGCCGCCGCCCCGGCCGCGGTCGGGCGCGCGAGCTCCGGCCGTTCGGCGAGGACCCGCGCGAGCGTCGCATGAAGGCGAACGCGCTCTCCCGGCAGGAGGTCGTCGACCACGGCCTCACCGAGGAGCGCGTGCCGGAAGGCCACCCGGCCGGTCGCCGGGTCGATCACGAGGATCCCCCGGTCGACGGCCTCACGGAGTCCCGCCTCGAAGCGCCGTGGCGGCCCGTCCCACGCGGCTTCCAGCAGTTCCCCGTCCGCCGGCCGCTCCACCGCGGCCACGATCGCGAGCACGTCCCGCGCCTGGTCGTGGAGCGTGGCGAGTCTGGCGAGCAGCAGCTCCCGCAACGTCTCGGGGAGGGGTTCGCCGACCCCGGCGTCCACGGCCAGCAGCTCCTCGGCGAGGAACGGGATGCCCTGCGACCTTCGAGCGATCGCCTCGACGAGCGCCTCCGAGGCGTCACCCCGGATCTCACGAACGAGCGTCGCGACCCGGGCCCGGTCGAGGCGCCCAACGTCGATCCGGGTCGTGCGGCCGCTCCGCTCGAGCTCCGCCAGGACCGGCACGAGCGGATGCCGGCGATGCAGGTCGTCGGTCCGGAACGTGACGACGATGGCGGTCCTGCCGTGCCGGAGGCGGCGTGCGAGGTACGCGAGGAGCTCGAGGCTCGACCTGTCGGCCCAGTGGAAGTCTTCGAGCACGCAGACGAGGGGGCTTGGTGCACGGTCGAGGAGGGTCCGCACCGCCTCGTACATCCGACCCCGGCTGACCGGGCCTCCCGCCGTGCCGCCGGGCGCGAGACCCGGGAGGAGCGTCGCGAGGTCCGGCACGATCTCCCCGAGGTCCGGCAGGAGCGTCCGGAGCTCCCCGGCGACCCCCGCGCCCGCCGCCGGCGAGTCCTCGTCGATGGCCTCGAGGTGCCGCCCGATCGCATCGATGAAGGGGGCGTACGGGACGAGGTCGGCGCCGAGCTCGATGCAGGCTCCAAGCGTCGTCAGCGACCCCGTCGGCTGGCGAGCGAGGAACTCCGCGACAAGCCGGGTCTTGCCGACGCCGGCCTCCCCGGCGATGAGGGTCACGGGACGGGAGGCACGGTCGGATACGGCAGCCTCGAGGGCGAGGAGCTCCTCCTCGCGCCCGACGAGGAGCGAGCTCGCGCGGCGGGTGCTCATCGTCGCCGAGCGTATGAACGACTCCGGCGGTCGGGAAGGGCCGCCTGGCCCTCTGTGCGACCAACGCGAATGAGGGGGGCGGCGGGATCGAAATGAGGGATCGCCCGATGGCGGGCCGCTCCCAGACGCCGAGCATCGGCCCTGCGAAGCGGTCCACGGCCCGACGGGCCGCTCTCGTGCACTGAAACGTCGGGCTGGAGGACAGGACGATGTACGGATCGTTGCGCAGGCGCGCCGCAGTCGCCATGCTCGCCTCGAGCGTGCTCCTCGCGGCACCACTCGCCGCGGCTCCAGTGGCCGCGAGCGACCTCACCTTCCCCGCGGGCATCGCGTGCGGGTTCGAGCTGGGGATCGACGTCGGTGACGGCGGCCCGCAGCACTACCGAGCGTTCACGGATGACGCCGGCCAGGTCCTGTGGTGGATCGCCGCGGGCCGTGGCAATGACCTGACGTTCACGAACGTGGCGACGGGCGCCACGCTCTCCCTGGACGCCACGGGGGCGGTTCAGGCGGCAGCGAACCACCCCGACGGGACCACCACGCTCACCCTGATCGGTCAGAACGTGCTGATCCTCTTCCCGAGCGACGTGCCGGCCGGCCCGTCGACGACCCTCCAGGTCGGCCGCGTCGTCATCGACATCGACGCCGCCGGCAACTTCGCAGTCACGGCCGTGAGCGGAATCACGATGGACATCTGCGCCGCGCTGTCGTGAGGAACCCGGCGTCCCATCGCAGCGCCTTCGGAGATCGGCTGCCCGCCCCGGCAGCCGACCTCCGGATTCCCGGGCCGAATGAGGTGTCAGCCGGCGCAGCCGGGTCGGGCTGGAGGACGAATCATGGCGTTCACGTCCGCCCGGGCCCAGATGCTCGTGGCGTTCTCGTACGGCCTCTGACCGCCATGAGTCCGGCACCGCGCGCGGCTCGACGGATCGTCAGGCCCCGCGGTGCCGGCCCGACTGTGGGGGGAGGCGCGCCCGGAGGGCGTCGGGCGCAGGAACGGCCCGCTCGGCTTGCCGGCTTCACGGCGAATGACGTGCGTCAGGCTGGTCTGCCTTGACGCCAAACGGGCCCAGATCAAGCAGGGCTCGTGCGCCTCGAGGTGCGAAGCCGCGTATCCGTGCACATCCCGAAGATCCATGGCCGTCCCGAAGGTCAGTCGTCGACGACGGTCTCCCGCTCGCTCGCGCGGTGGCGATCAGCGGCTCGGGCTGCGAACCACGGCGTGATCACCGACGTGATCAGGGCGCACACTTCCCCGGTTGTCCTCGTGCCTGAGCGCATTCGCTCGAACAGTGGGGGATCGAGGATGGCTCGCAGGGTCGCCGAGGCGTCTGGATCATCGGTCAGGATCCCGAGTGCTGCTTGGATCAGCTCCTCCCACCTTGCCCCGTACGCGGCCCCGGTCTCCGTCCAGACCCTGGTGAGCATCCGCTCGCGAAGCCACATCCGGTAGATCCGTGCGCTCTGATCGAAGAACGTCCCGGTCGCCAGGATGAGACGCTCGAGGCGCTCCTCGATCGACCGGGCGCCGTCGAAGATGGTGAGGTCGGGAAGCGGCGCCTCGGCCGTCAGGCGCTCGACCATTGCTGCGTCGAGCGCTTCGCGCGAGGGGAAGTGGTGCCGCAGCGTCCCGGGCGCCACGTCCGCACGCAGGCCAACCTGTCGGATCGTGGTGCCGGAGATTCCCAGCTCCGTGTAGAGCTCGATGGCAGCCTCGACGATCCGCTCCCGAGTTGCCTGGATCTGGGCCGCGCGTAGACCGAGTCGATAGCTCCTGGGCATCGCGTCAATGATTCTGTTGACTTGCCATAGTCAGGTAAATAATACTGCGCACGTCGGGGCTGCCGCAGGCCCCGCGAGCAGGAGGAGACCAGAGCGTGGGACGGCATCGGTACACCCGCCGAATCGGAGCCTCGCCCGACCAGGTCTTCCGCGGCTTCACTGACCCGGACCTCGTGGCGGACTGGATGGAGGCGTCGGCGGTCGCCGACCTCTCCGGCCCGCTCGATGTCGCCGGGACACGGTACACCCTGGTCATCCGCGGGCCCTGGCGGTTCTCCACCCGGGTGATCCGGTCCGAACCGGGACGCCTGTACGAGATCGTCGCGACCGGCCCGCTCGGCGCCTCGTACCGCATGGTCGCGACGCTCTCGGCCCCGGACGGCGGCGGCACGGACCTGGAGATCTCGACTGAATGGACGGTCCCGCTCGGTCCGATCGGCCGCTGGATCGATCGGCGATGGGTCGAGCCGGGGCCACACACCGCAGGTAACCGCGAGGTCGACCGGCTGGTCTCACTCGTCTCCAGCTCTCCCGCGGTCTCGTAGGGCCAAGGACTTCGGAAGCATGGCGATGGACGCAGGCCAGTCGCGGGTGGCGTCGGTGCAGGCCGGCGCGGCAGCGGGGCTCATAGGGTTCGTGACCTTCCTGCTGCTCCACCATGTATGGATCGCCCCGATCTGGTCCATCGCCCCTATCGGTGTCCTCGTCGCAGCGGCTGGCGGTGCGGCGGTGGGCGCAGCCTACGAGGAGCTGCGGCCCCACCTTCCGCGACGGCCCTGGACCGCGATCGCCGTGATCGTCCTGGTCGGTGCAGTCCTGCTCCCCGCCCTCGTCATCGCGGAGCTTCGCGCGCCGATCTTCGCGATGGACGAAGACGGTGGGGGGACCTTCCTCGTCCCGGGCGCGGAGGCTATGGCGATCGTCGTCGTCGAGTTGCTGGGCACGGCGACCATCACGGGCGCCGGGCTCGGTTGGTTCATCGCCCGGACCCGCCGGGCCACCGGGGCGACAGCCCTGGCCGCCTTTGCCTTCGCCATCGGCCCGGGCCACAACATCCCGCTGCTCGGCGGCACGCCCGCGGTGGCCAAGGAACTCGTCATCCTCGCCGGAGTCGTCGCGGTGGCGTCGGTCGTGCTCGTCGAGGGCCACGCCCGGCTGGCGCGACTCCGACCGGCCCTGGACCAACGCGTCGTGGGCTCATCCTGATGGACCCATTCGGAGATCCGGGCGAGCGCGTGCCGGGCGACGCGAGCGCGCGGTCGGGCCGGCGCGGGAAACCGGATCGGATCACAACAAGAGGAGGTTGCTGCAGATGAGCCTGTTGGCGCGATCAAGTTCCTCCGTCCTCATCCTCGGCGGGGCGCTGATGACGGTGCTCCTGGCGGTCATGACCGTCGCTCCGGCGTCGCCCGCGATCTATGGGTTCTTTGTCGTCGCACCCGCGATTGGCATCGGCGTGCTTGGTGCGAGGCTCGTCGCCGGTGGCGGAGCGGGGCGTTTCGGCCGGTTCTCGGCCTGGATCGCGGCGCTCGGCGGGATCATGGTCGTGGTCGTCGGCGGCTATGCGATTGTCACGAACCAGTTCTCAGCTGTTGTGGGCGCCGGCAGTGACGACCCTTTGGCGATCCCGTTCATGCTGACCTCGATGGCCTGGATGCTGGGCAGCCTGGGGTTCGCCCTGGCCCTCGTCCGAAGCGGCACGATCCCGGCTCTCGGCGGGTGGCTCGTGCTCCTCGGCACGGTGACGGCGATCGTCCTGGGAACGCTCCTTGGGTCGATCGCACCGGAGCTCAGCCCGCTCACCGCCCTGCCGTTCGGGATCGGGTGGTCCGTGGTGGGTCTGCAGCTTCGCGGACCGGTCTCGGCCACGTCCGCCTGACAGAGCACTGCCTCCGCGACTCCGGCGAGTTCCTGCCACGTACGGCCGGCAGGTTCTGCCCCTGTCCCGCAAATCCGATGCTGTAGCTGTCGATCTTGCGAAACCGAGACCGCGCGCCGGTCCTGGGCCGCCCTCCAGTCCTCCGTGATCGACGGCACCTCGATATCGCCCACGACGATGTCGGCGAGGCCGTCACCGACCTCGCCCGGCTCGGCCACCATGTTGATTGATCATGGCCTGCCGGGCCCAAAGGACCTCCGTCGCGCCACGCGTCGCGTTGGGACCCCTCAAGCTGCTCCCCCGGGACGGACGGCCGCTAGACGCGACGCGGGGACGAGCACCGAAACGGTGGTCCGGCGGTTGCGAGCGCTCCGGAGCGTCAGCTCGCCGCCCGCAAGCCGCGCCCGCTCGCGCATCCCGACGATGCCGAGCTTGCCCTCGGCGAGGAGGGCGCGGTTGTCCGTCGAGCCGCTGAAGCCAACGCCGTCATCGGTTACCGAGAGACGGACCGATCCGGCCCGGAAGGTCAGCCGTACCGTCGCCGTCCGAGCGCGGGCATGCCGGTCGACGTTGTGGAGCGCCTCTTGGGCGATGCGCAGCAGCATCAGCTCGATGTCGGTCGCCAGGCGGCGCGGCGCGCCAGTCTCCACGTAGCGTGCGGCGATCCCGGAGCATGCGCTGAAGGCCGCGCACTCGGCGTTCAGCGCCGGCCCGAGGCCGAGATCATCGAGCAGCGACGGTCGCAGGTCGCGACTGATGCGGCGCAGGTCGTTGGCGATTCGCTCGGCCAGGGCGCGTGCGTCCGCGAGCCGCACGCGATTCTGTCCCGTAGCCGAGTCGCCGAGCTCGTCCAGGCCCCGCCACAGCAGGACCAGCTCCTGGACCGGTCCGTCATGGAGGTCGCGGGCGATCCGGCGGCGCTCCTCTTCGCGGGCAGCCATCGTCTGCCGGGTGTAGGCCTCCAGCCCCGCCTGGCGCTCTTGCTGCGCGGTGACATCCCGCAGGACGACCTGGATCCGGCCGGGACGGGCCTCGAAGTCGGCGACGACCGGCTCGAACCAGCGCATCCGGCCGGTCGAGTCGGCGAGGCGGACGGCCTCCTCGCTGCCTGAGCCCGGGTCGGCGGCCTCGACCGCGATGGCCAGCTCGGGATCGGCGAGGTCCTCCAACCGGCGCCCGGCGAGATCGCTGCGGGCGACCCCGAACAGCATCGCCGCCGCGGTGTTCGCCTCCTCGACCGTCCCGCCGTGCCGCAGCAGCATGATCGGATCCGCGGTCGACTCGAACAGCCGCCGGTAGCGCTCCTCAGAGGATCGCCTGGCCCGCTCGCGACGCTGGGCGTCCGCCCGCGCTCGCTGCTCCCGGTCGATCCGCTGTCCGACGACCAGGCCGACGACCACGACGAGGCCGGCCTGCCAGATCTCGGCGAAGCGATCGGCGCCTGGGTGCAAGAACACGATGTTGGGCAGCGCAAGCAGCCCGCACCAGATCGCGGTCGGGCCGGCGCCGCGCAGGCCGAAATTGAGCGCCGAATAGATCACCGGGACGAGGAACAGTGAGACCGGGACCAGGTTGAGGTGCTTGAGCCCGGGCACTTCCAGCATCTCGAGCACGACGTGACCAGCTGCAATGACGAATACCAGCGCCTGCGTCGCCCAGAACTCCGGTCGCCGGAGCGGCGGCCACCAGCGCCGCAGCACGATCCGCAGCCAGCGATGCGGCGACGCGAGCCGGCGACGCGCGAGCCGCATCGAGATGCTGGTCATTGCAGGGGCCAGTCGCGCTCGAGGACCAGCCAGCCCCGCGACGCGGCGTGGACGATCGCCTCGGTTCGACTCGAGACGCCGAGCTTGTTGAAGATGCTGGTGAAGTGCGCCTCCACGGTCCGCGTGCTGACCGACAGGAGATTGCCGATCTCCTTCGTCCGTGCGCCTCGGGCCGCGTGCCGGAGGACCTGGAGCTCGCGAGCCGACAGCACGTCACCCGTCGTCGCCGGCTGGGTGCTCCGGCCGATCAGCTTCCGCGCGACGGCCGGGTCGAGCACGACCTCGCCGAGGGCGACGGACCGGATCGCCGCGATGATGTCCTTCATGTGCGCCGTCTTGAGTAGATAGCCGTTCGCGCCGGCCTCGATGGCCGCCACGACGTAGTCGTCGTCGTCGTAGGCGCTGAGCATCAGGATCCGCGGCGGTCGCGGCAGCTGCCGGATGCGACGCGCGGCCTCGAGGCCGTTGAGAACCGGCAGGCCCAGGTCGAGGAGCACGAGATCCGGCGCGAATTCGGCCGCCAGCGCCACGGCCGCGGCGCCGTCCGCCGCCTCGCCGATTACCGAGATCCCAGGGTCACGCTCGATCATCTCGCGCATTCCCTCTCGGACCACGGCGTGGTCTTCGGCCAGCAGGACGGTCAGTCGGTCCACGGCATCCCTTGGCCGACTCTACACCGCGTCGCGCTCCGCCGGCAGGTGCGGGTTCCCGCCGCGGGCCTGCGGACGGCCGCAGAACGGTTCGCGCGGTTCACGGATGTAGCGGACGAACCCCGCCCTCGATGATGGCATTGCGTTCCGCCGGGAGCTGCAATGGAAACACGGGAGACGTCCCCGCCGGCCGCCATCTCCGCCGTCGCCGAGCAGGGCCTTCCCAGGGCCGTCTCTCGGCGCACCCTGCTTCGCTCGCTGGCCGCCGTGGGCGCGGGAGCGTCTCTCGCCGCCATCGGAGCGACCGGGGCGCACGTCAGCGGGCTGGTCGATCTCCTCGACGTCGTCTCTCCGGCCCACGCCTCGGCTGATCAGGAGGGCGCCACGCGCCGTTGGGCGATGGTCATCGACCTTCGCCGCTGCGACGGCTGCGAGAAGTGCACCGAGGCCTGCCAGACGACCCACTATCTCGAGCCCGAACAGACCTGGCTGAAGGTCTACAACCTCCACACCCAGGCCGGCACCGAGTACTTCATGCCGCGCCTGTGCATGCACTGCGAGGACGCACCGTGCCTCCGGGTCTGCCCAGTCGGAGCGTCATTCAAGACGGCCGGCGGGACCGTGCTCGTCGACCAGGACCGCTGCATCGGCTGCCGGCTGTGCATGGCGGCCTGCCCGTACGAGGCCCGCTACTTCAACTGGATTGAGCCGACCCGCCGCCCACCGTTGCCGGTTGTTCCGACTCCGGAGTTCCCCGCGCCGCAGCGCAAGGGGACCGTGGGCAAGTGCACGTTCTGCGTCCACCAGACATCGCGCGGCGAGTTGCCGGCGTGCGTCACGGCATGCTCGATGGAGGCGATCTACATCGGCGACCTCGACGCGGACGTGGCAACCAACGGCGCCGAGACGGTCCGCCTGTCGACGTTCCTTCGGGAACACCACGCGCTCCGCTACCGCGAAGAGCTCAACACCGGCCCGCGGGTCTGGTACATCCTCGGCCACGGCGAGGATCTGGGGTTCTAGGGACAGGCCGATGATCGGACACCCTGCCCGACTCGACACCGACGCCCTCGAGGCGGCGGCCTTCCGGCCGATCTTCTCCCCCGGTCGCTGGTTCTGGCCGGTCGCTGCCCTGCTGGCCATCATCGTCCTCGGCGGCGTGGCGGCGTTCGTCTACCAGTTCACCGAGGGCATGTGGGTCGCCGGCTACTCCGACCGCGCCTTCTACGGCATCTACGAGGCGAACCTCGTCGCGTTCATCGGGGTGAGCTATGGCGGAGCCGTCGTGTCGGCGGTCCTGCGCCTCGTGAATGCGCGCTGGGGGGCGCCCCTCAGCCGAATGGCGGAGGCGATGGCGGTCGTGGCGCTCATCGTCGGCGGCGCCTTCGCGATCGTCCATCTCGGCCGGCCGGAGCGGGTGTTCCTGATCCTGATCTCCGGCAACCTGAGCTCGCCGATCGTGTGGGACTTCCTGGCCATCACGATCTACCTGACCGCGACAGTGATCTTCCTCTATCTGCCGCTCATCCCGGACATGGCACGCCTGCGCGACCGCCTGCCGACGGCCTCCTTCCGGGGCCGCCTGAGCCGCATGCTGGCGATCCGCTGGCAGGGCCTCGACGAACAGCGACAGCGGCTGCGCTGGGGGATCGCGATCGTGGCCATTCTCGTCGTGCCGCTGGCCGTGTCAGTCCACTCGGTGCTGGCCTACACGTTCTCGATGACGACGCGGCCGGGCTGGCACAGCACGATCTTCGGGCCCTACTTCGTCGTCGGGGCGCTGTACTCCGGCGTCGGCCTGGTCATTCTCGTCGTGGCCGCGTTTCGGCGGGCCTATCGGCTCGAGGCCTTTATCACGCCGCGCCAGATCCTGTCGCTGGCCTGGATGATGGCCGCCCTTGGGCTCGTGTACCTGTACCTCACATTCTCCGAGCTCCTCACCACGGCCTACGCGGGCACCCGAGAGGAGCTGCCGGTCGTGGTCACGCTGCTCGAGGGGGCCTACGCCCCGGCCTTCTGGGGCTTCATTGCGTTCGGCCTGCTGGCCCCGATCGCCCTGATCGCGCTGCCGACCCGGCGCCGGGTCGCGGCCCTCGCACTGGCCGCGGCCTTCGCGGTTGTCGGCATGTGGCTCAAGCGCCTGTTGATCACGCTGCCGTCGTCGACGCTGCCGTTGATCGATGACGCCGGGCCATGGGGCACGGCAGTCTTCACCTGGGTCCCGCTGCTCATCACGGCCGCCGCGACGGCGGGGATCGCGCTCGGGCTGATGCTCCTGTTCCGGTTCGTCCCGATCCTCGCGATCGACGAGATCGAGGAAGCCGCGGCCGCCGAAGCCGCAGCGAGGGGCGAAGCGGCCGCCGACGACACGCCACGGCCGGCGCTCGCGGCACCAACGCCAGAAGGTATCGCCTGATGAAGCGCCTCGGACCGGTGACCCTGGTCTTGTCGGCCGCCGTCGCCGCGCTGCTCGTGCTCGCGCTCGGGCCGGTCCTGCCCGCGGCCGCCTCGCACGCCAACGCGGAGTTCAGCCTGTCCGCCCAGCCCATGGCCGAGGGTGCATGGCTGCTTGAAGCCCGGCTCCGCGATCGATCCTCGGGAGCGATCGGCCGCCACCTGGTGAGGTTCAGCGCGACGGTTGAGTTCCTCGGCGTCCGCCCGGTCCTCCTCGGCACGGGCGAAACGGACACGAGCGGGACGGCGAGGTTCACCTATCGGCCGACGTGGAACGGACTGCATCGGATCGTCGCTCGAACCTCGTTCGACGACGGCACGGCGGTCTCCAACGAGGCCGTCCTCGAGGTTGCCGATGCCGTGTCACCACTCGCCCCACCCCCTGCGCGACTGACGGTCGTGGGGGCGTGGGCAGGTCCCGTCGCGGCCGGCATTGCGCTGTCCGTGTCGGGCCTTCTGGTTCTCGTGCTGCTTCGCGTCGTGCTCGGCATCTCCAGGGCGAGCGCTATCGCCGCGACGGGCGGTCGGGCGGAACGACAGGGCAGGTTTAGCAAGAGGCTGCTGGGCCGCTGAGGCCTCGCGACTAGGGAGGACGGTGCATGACACGCTGGATTCCGACAACGTTCGCCGCACTCATGATCGGGGTGCTGGTGGCGGCCTGTGGCTCGGCAACCCCACCCGGTGGCGGGGCTACAGCTAGCCCCACCACCGTGGCGCCGACGCCGTCGCCCGTGGCTGCCACGGAAGAGCCTGTCCCGCCGGCCGCTCTGGTGATCCAGACCGACACGGTCCTCGGGCCGAAGAACCTGACCGAGGCCGAGCGCGGGCAGAAGATCTGCATCCAGTTGAACAAGTTCGCACACAACGAGCAGATCGTGTGGCGCGTCCGGGTCATCGACGGGGCGACGGGTGAGCGGCTGGACGACACGGCCGTGGCCTCGGTCGAGCTCAAGCTCCCGACCGAGACGCTCGCGCTCCGCTATGGACCCCACCCGCGTGACAACCCGCTCGAAAGCTTCTGGACGACCTCTTGGGTCGTGCCCGAGGGCTTCCCGAGCGGAACCGTCCCCTACACGCTCACCGCGGAGGGGATTGACGGCCGAACGGGCAGCTTCGAGCAATTTCCGATCCCGTTCGCCATGTTGACCGTCACCGACGACGTGCGGCCGGTCATCCCCGAGTAGTCAGCGAAGAAACCCAGGGCCAGCAGCCGAGGTAAGCGAGGTTGATGCGATGGATCGCACACGTATCCCGTCAAGTGTGACCCTGCTTCTCCTCGGCGCGCTGGTCGGGGCAGGGCTAGTGACTGTCGGCGCCGGGGCAGCCGGCACGCCGGGCCAGGATCCCGGATCGACTGCCCCGGCGGCTGGCGCCGCAAATCAGCCGACCGCCGCAAGCCAGCCGACCGCCGCCCCCGCCGCCCCCGCCACCCCCGCCCCGATCGCATACGTCGGTGAGTTCGCGCTTGCGCCCAAGCACGGCCAGCCGGGCACGAACGTCACCGCCTCCGGCAGCGGCTTCAGCCCGAACGTCGAGATGCAGCTGGTGTGGCAGGCCTTCCGCGGCAGCTGGAAGGTTGACATGGCCGATCCCGCCAACTTCAAGGGGCGGGCCTACGACGAGGAGCTCGTTCCCCTGACCACCGCCCGAACTGACGCGGGCGGGGCGTTCAGCGCCTCGTTCGAGGTCCCCGAGGGGTTTGGCTTCGGCCACGACGTCCGAGTTCTCGAGGAAGGCGTCGTTCGCAACCAGGCAGCCTTCAAGGTGGACATGCAGTTCAGCGTCACCCCGTCGAGCGGCCCACCGGGCACGCCGATCACGATCGACGTCAAGGGCGTCGGCGTGACGGGCCTGACGCGCAGCTGGCTCGTCACCTACGACAACCGCTTCACGGGCTGGCTGTCGTCGGTCACGACCCAAGGGCACGCCAGGGCGGTCATCCCGGCCACCGGCGGGCCTGGCAAGCACGTGATCAAGATCGTCCACGGCTCATTCACGTTCCCCTACCTCAACCCGGCTCAGTCGCCGGATCCGACCCGCCCGACCTACACCGCGATCTTCACCGTCACCGACGGGCAGCCCATCCTGCCGCCGCCTGCCGAGACGCAGGCGATCGTGTCGTCGGATCGAGCCGAGCGACCGGCCGGAACGGGCCCGGTCGTGTGGCCCGACCGCGTCGAGGCCACTGTCGGCGCGTCGTTCGTCCTGGAAGGGGCGGGCCTGCCGGCCAGGACCACGTTCGACGTCCTCTGGAAGACCCAGGTCGGCGTCGACACCGGGATCATCGGGGGCACCGGTCAGGCTCGCCCCGACGCGGATTGGGAGATCGGCACGGTCACGAGCGACGCCTCGGGCGCCTTCCGGGCTGACTTCGAGGTTCCCAAGGACAAGGGCGGCAGCCACGAGATATCCCTGGTCAGCGGAGACAAGATCGTCGCGAACACGGCGCTCCGCGTCCGGCCGTCCGTGCTGGCGCTTTCGCCTGCCCGGGGACCCGTGGGCACCGAGATCGAGATCAACATCCAGGGCGTCGACGACACCGACACGGGCAAGATCTTGATGCTCGTGTACGACAACGCGATGCTCGGGTACTCGTGCTCAGTGACCGCCCAGGGCAACATCACGATCTTCCTGCCCGCGACGGGCGAGCCCGGGATCCACTACATCGACTTCTACCCCGGTCTCTACAAGGGGACCGACGTCGAGGGCGTGTACAACTTCCGGATCCCGCAGCTCACCTACGCGGACGACCATCCGGGTGAGGTCCTGCCCGCGTTCCATCTGGCCTTCGAGATCACCCCGTAGCCTCGGGGGCACGGGCGGCGAACATGGCCGGGAGCAGCGGTGTCTCGCTCGTGGCTCTCCTTGCGGCCGCCATCAGCGGGTGCGGCCCCGGGAGTGCCGGTGCCGCACCGACCGACATCGGCGGAGGGACCGCAGGCAGTCCCGGCGGCGAGCCACGCATCGTCCGGCTCACGACCACCGACGCGATGCGCTTCGAGCCGGACAGCGTCGTCGTCCGGCTTGGGGAGACGGTGCGCATCGTCGTTCACAACGCCGGGGCGGTGATCCACGATCTGACCGTGGGCGACCTCGAAGCACAGGAGCGCCACGAGCAGCAGATGCGCCTGTTCTTCGATGGATCCGGCTCCCTGGAGATGCGCGACCACGGCATCGCCGTGCTCGTCGAGCCGGGCGAGACCGCGGAGCTGATCGTGACGTTCGATCAGCCGGGCGAGGTGCTGCTGGGCTGCCATGTTCCGGGTCACTGGGATGCCCGCATGCGCGGAGTCGTGATCGTCGAGTAGGTACGGCGCGTCGCCCGGCACGAGGGCCAGGCTTTCGCCGGGCCGACCGGATGGTCGAAGGAACGTCGCACTATGGGGTCGAGCGCGGCCCCGGACGATCTTGTCATGGCGTCCGAGTCGCGCAAGGATGTTCGGCGACGCGGCCCTCCCGCCAATGGGTCGGCCGACGATCGCGGAGGAGCGATGCCTGCCTTCGTTGCGCTGATCGTCATCGTCGGAGTCACAACGCCGCTGGCCAGCTGGCTCGGCCGGCACGAGCGCGTGGATCTTTCGCCCGCGCCCTGGGACCTGGCTGATGTCGCTCGACGGACGATCCCGTTGATCAGCGGGCAGGCGGCGATCTCGGTCACCGCGATCGTGCTCCTCGTCACGCTCGTGCGCAATCAATCGACGGTCGATCCGCAGGCCTTCGACACGGTCCTGACGATGTTCCTGGTCGCTTTCCTCTCGTTCGTGGGCCTCGCGATCCAGCTGATCTTCCTGCCGATCGAAGGAGGGTCCGAAGGGGCCCTGCTGCCGCGCCTCCTTGCCACCGTCGCGGGGCTCCAGCACTACCGGACGCTGTTCCTCGCGTGGTTGGCGCTGAAGCCGTTGATGGATACGTTCGGTCTCACCGGACCGGCGAACCTGCTCGCCTGGCTGCTCGGAGCGGCCGCGCTCTGTGGCTGGCTCATCGTGTCGAGCATCTGCGTCCGCATCGGGATGTTGCGATCCCGCGAGGCCTTCGCCCTCCCGGTCATCGGCATCTGCCTCGCCATGCTGTCGAGTGTCTTCGTACCGGGCCTTGGCGCAGGCGGGTCGGGCGCGGAGAACCTGCTCGCGCTCACGCTGGTCGTCTTCGTGCTGAACGCGACGGCCCTCGGGATCCAGGCTCTGGTCCCGATCCTCCACCGGAGCGGGCGGGGCCTCCTTATCATCGAGCCCGTCGGCCGCGCGTACATCCTCGTCGACCTCCAGGCGACCGCGGTCGGGATCGCGCTCCTCTGGCGAGCACTGATCCAACCGTATTGACGATCGTCCCGAGGGGCGTGCCCTCGGGCCCCGCCGCTGACTTTGCGAGGCGAACGGGGGCCAGGGAGTAGATTCGATGACCGTGACGTGGCGAAGGCGGGCGCCGAACGACGGCCTCCGGTCGCCCGAGGGCGAGAGTGAGGGACGAACGTGGCAGCGATCGAGGGCGGAGGCATCGTCCTGCTCCGAGGTCAGGGTCGGCAGATCGACGAGGGCAGCTTTGTCGTCGGTGTGCTCGCCGACGGCGAGCTCACCGACGGCGCGTTCAGCCTGATCGAGACCACTGAGACGGAGGTCGGAACGGGTCCACCGCTCCATATCCATCGCGACTGCGCCGAGTCGTTCGTCGTGCTCGCCGGTCGATACCGCATGCATCTCGGTGGCCATGACCTCGACTGCCCCTCGGGATCGTTCGTGTACGTGCCGAAGGGATTGGTGCACACGTTCGTAAGCGTGGAACCGGGCAGTCGCAAGCTCAATCTCTACACCCCGGCCGGGATGGTCGGCTACTTCGACGAACTTGCAGACGCGATCCGGAAGGGGGTGTCCGCGGAGGACCTTGGTGCTCTCGCCGAGCGGTACGCCATGGAGGTCGTCGGACCCGTGCCGGAGGGCTATCTGTCGTCGCGCCCATGACATCCGCGCCAGAGCGTTGCCTCACACGCCCGATGGCCTTCACTCGCGATCGGAACTCGCGGCCACCTCGCGGAAGCGCGGCTCCTCGCCGCCAGGCGTGCATGGCGCCGAGGTAGCTCGCGCCGGACATGCCTGTCTGGAAGTGGCTGGCGCCTCTCGGGACGTGGGTCCAGTCTCCCGCCTGCGCCTTGATCGTCTGGCCGGCCCGGCTGAAGCTGACCTCGCCCTCGAGCTCGTCAAGTCTCGCGCAGCGACCGTCCCCGCGGGTGCAAGGCGATTTCATTCGACCTCACCCGCGAGCTGGATCTCCGATTCACAGGAGCGACTCGATGCGTGTCGCAGCCACGCTCGGAGGATCAGCCGCCTGGAGTCTTGCCGCGTGCCACGCGGCGGTCGCTCGCATCTGCTGGTTCGTCAGGGCCCGATCCACCGCTGCGGCGAGCATCTCGCCGGAGGCCTCCTGACGAGGCACGACCTCAGCGACGCCGAGTGCCGCGGCACGCACGACCACTCCCGGCTGGTCGCGGCCCCATGGCACCAGGACCATGGGTCGGCCATGCCAGAGCGCCTTCATCACCGAGCCGTGGCCGGCATGGCTCACGAGGAGCGCACCGTGCCGCAGCACCGCCGCGTGCGAGATCGTTCGCTCGACCCGAGTATTGGCAGGGACAGCCGACACCTCGCCGGGATTGTGGTCCGGCCCGACCGTCAGCACCACGCGCACGGGGCGGTCAGCGAGTGCTTCCAGGGCGGCCTCGGCTAGCGGCACGTCGTCCTGAAACTGCGAGCTGATCGAGACGAGTCACCCATGGGTCGCCGGGCCCGGCCAGGTAATCGGGCGGCATGCTGGGCGGCTCCCAGATGCCGAGCGGGCCGACGTAGTGATGGCTGGACGGCAGCGCTTCGAACGAAAGATCGAAGACCTGGTCTGTCGCGTGAAGCACGAGGGCAGGCGCACCTGCCTGGCGGCAAGGGCACGGACTCCCTCTGGCTCACCCTGTTTGGGGATGAAGGCGCGGTGAGCACTCCCAGGGGACTACTCCGGGTCGATCCGATCTCCGGTGCTGGATCGGCCTTCCTGCCGCTGAGCCAGGCCCAGGCGGGTGACGGATTCCAACTTCGCCACGGACGAGGCAGTCTGGTTGGCCGGCTCGGAGGAGATCAATCGGGTGGACGTCGCCTCGAACCGCATCGTGGCGACGTATCCGACCGCCCGGGGCAGGCTCAAGATCGGGGTGGCATACGGCTCGGTCTGGCTGCGGAACTTCGAGCTGTCTCGGATCCAGCGGCTGGACTACTAGCGGTAGGCGCTTCGGCGGGCGCAGTTGCAGGCGCCTCGCCACTCGAGAAGTCCACGATGTTGTTCTGGCACGCCTTCTCGCTCCGCGCTACGCGAGTCCGCGCGCCGCCCACGCAACGGCGGTAACCGGGAACGGCTCCGAGGGCACCCTTCGCCGGCACTCGTCGCGCAACGCAACGCGCTGGTCCGCATCGAGGCTTGCCAGGTAGGCGCCGGCGGGACCAACGCCAGCCGTGAACGGCTTCCACCAAGCGTCGAACGTCGGGTGTTCGAGGCGGACGGAGAGAGCGGTATCGGCAACCTCACGCAACCCGGCGGCGCCGAACAGCTCGGCCAGGTGACCTGCGCGGGCACCCGGGAGGTCGGACTCATCGTCGACATCAGGGTCGAGCGCACGCGCAGCGTCCCAGAAGAGGTGGAGCGGTCCATTGACCCCGCCGTGATCCCACACGCACGCGGCGACGACACCGCCGCGCCGGGTCACCCGGGCCATCTCGGTCAGCCCCGCGACCGGATCCTTCATGAAGTGGACGACGAGCTGCGCGAGGGCGGCATCGAAGGCGTCATCCGAGAACGGAATCTGTTCGGCAGCCGCGCGTCGAACGTCGACGCCGGGGTGGCGCGCCTGCGTCGCGGCAACAAACGGCTCGGACGGATCGACGGCCGCCACTGCGTCGGGCCCCAGCCGGGCAACCAGCTCGCCGGTGAGCGCGCCCGTGCCGCAACCGACGTCGATGACTCGCTGCCCTCGGCGCACCGAGGCGAGGTCTGCCAGTTGACAAGACAGCAAGCGCGAGTATCGACCCATGAAGTCGTCGTAGGCCTCGGCGGCGACATCGAAGCTCACGTTGGGAACCTGTGCTCTCCCTGGCGCGAAGGCGGCCAGGGCACCAGCATACCGTCCGAAACAGGCTGGGCATCCGCCCGGCGTCGCCGATAGTCGGGAATCGATCATCCGACAGAACGATGGTCGGTTCACCGGATCGATAGGTCCGGATCGCTGTCGAGGATCGACTTCTCGTTCCGCCGCGCCTCTGCCCGTCACTGCTTCGCAAGTCGCCGCGCGATAGACCACGAGGAGGACGATCGATTGTGTGAGCTCGGATCCGAGCAACGCAGCGGACCCGTGGTCCCCGAGCCCGCGGAATAGGTCCGTGACCAGGGCGTTCGTCCGGCGGCCGACGATACCTTGGCGCGCCCGGAGGTGTCTGAGTTCAGGACATAGGTGACACCTGATAGGGCACACCTGAGTCGGGACATGCGTGACAGTGCCGCGCATGTCGAAGCACCGCGTGGCCGTCCTCAAGGTCGTCTCAGG
The DNA here is from genome assembly GCA_035466655.1 of Candidatus Sulfomarinibacteraceae bacterium. GTDB lineage: Bacteria > Chloroflexota > Limnocylindria > Limnocylindrales > CSP1-4 > UBA5189. Next base: position 23,240 of record DATIUS010000052.1, on the reverse strand, counting down.
GCAGCTTTCCGTCACCGCCGCAGCAGCCGAGTGCCGTATCAGCCGATGGCCGGGGTCTCGAGCGACTGGCTGACCACATGTGTCGCCGATGTCGCGACTCATGACATTGGCGCGCCCGGAGGGATTCGAACCCCCGACCCTGTGGTCCGAAGCCACATGCTCTGGTCCGCTGAGCTACGGGCGCGCGGAACGCAAGGGTAGCGCACGGCTCCGGTCGCAGCTCCAGAGGCGTTGACCGGCGACGCTACGATCCGATCATCGCAACGGGGGAGACCACACCGTGACAACCGATCTGACCGTCGCGCTCGTCGATCGGCCCGGCTCGCTCGCAAGGGCCAGCGACGTCCTCGGCCGGGCGGGCGTCAACATCGAGGGCGCCTGCGGTTTCGTCTGCGAGGAGCAGGGTGTCTACCACGTGCTGGTGATCGACGCCGAGCGGGCGCGCCGCGCCCTGATCGACGCCGGGTTCGAGCTCCGGGTGGAGCGGCAGGTCGCCGTCGTCCCGGTCGAGAACATGCCGGGCGCCGCCGCTGGGCTCCTCCGGCGGCTCGCCGACGCCGAGGTCAACGTCGACCTCCTCTACCTGACCGTCGACGGGCGCCTCGTGATCGGCGGCTCGGACGTGCCGGCGATTCGGAAAGCGCTGGCCTGATGGCACTCGCCTGATATTGACCGGGGCGGGAACGAACCGAGGGGCCATCCGGTACGGTTTCCGCATGGCCCGCGCCCCCGACAGCCCCCGCATGGTGGCACCGAGGCGGTCGCCGGGGCAGGGACCGGCACGTCCAGCCCCGTCTCCGCCTGGTCCCTGGCGCTCGCCGGCAAGTACGTCATCGTCATGCCGTACCCGGACATCCATCGCTGGCGGGCCGCTCGCGCGCTCCCCTGAGGCGGGCGCGAGCAGGTCCGGTCACGCGCGCTCGACGCGCGACGCCGGCCGATCGCCACCGGGGTGCCATCCCCGGCTCCTGTACGGGACCCTTGCGCGGGCCGCCTTGCGGCAGTCCACAATCTGCCCGTGCACGCACGCCGAATCCCGAATCGACGGTCCCGGCGGCATGCCGTCCTTCGCCGGCTGCCGGTCGCGATCGCGGGCCTGGCGGCCCTCCTGCTCGCCCCGATCCTCTTCGGCGGGTCGCCCTCGCCGCCGTCGAGCGAGGTCCTCAGCGTGGTGGCCACCCCGGTTCCCAGCCCGGGGGACGTCGGCGAAGCGGCGCACGTCGTGGTAGCCCTGGACGCTCCAGCCGCGCTGCCCGCTGCGACCGCGGCCCACGACGCCCCAGCCGGTCCGCTGACGACGGACGCCGAACCGCGCCTCTGGCGGCAGGGTTCGGCCTCGATCGGGGAGGGCCGGTCGCCCGCGCGCGGACTCGTGCCGTCGGTCCGCACGCTCACCGGCTATGGGTGGCCGATTCGGAACGCCCGCCTGACCCTTCCGTTCGGGCCGTCCCCCTGGGGCTCCCGGCTCGTCAACGGTGAGAAGTACCACGACGGGCTGGACCTCGCGACCTTCTGCGGGGACCGGATCACGGCAGCCCACGACGGCATCGTTCTCGCCGCCGGGCGCCGGTACGACGAGTACATGGGCTGGCAGGGGGACCTCGGGCCGTACACGGACCGGCTCGACGCCGAGCGCCTCTGGGCCACCCTCCCGATCGTCGTCGTCATCGACGACGGGAACGGCTACCGAAGCCTCTATGCGCACTTCAGAAAGGTCGTCGTCAAGCCGGGCGACCTCGTCGAGGCCGGCGACCTGCTCGGCTACGAGGGCGCCACGGGCCGGGCCTCAGGCTGCCACCTCCATTACGGCCTGTTCGCCCCGGAGGAGGTCGCGACCTTCGGACTTGACCCGGAGGCGGCCGGGCGCATGCTCCTGCCGCTCGAGCTCACCGCGAGGATCGACCCGCTGCTCGTCCTTCCGTCCCTCGAGACCGCCGGGATCCGCTGACGCGCCGCGGCTCGCCTCCCACCCCGCGCCGGCGTCCGGACGACCGTGCCCTCAATCGGTTCGGCGATACCGCCGGGCGATCAGCGCATAGCCCGGAATCCTCGGGAGCGCCTCGGACAGCGCCGGCACCGAGCCATCCCGTCGCTGGATCGTGAGCCGGCCGGCGGCCTCGACGTCCGGCAGCCGGGCGTCCACCAGGGCAAGGTCGATCGCCACCCGCCCCGGCTCGGCCGCACCGAGCGTCGCGACCACGGCGTCGGGGAACGCGCCGGCCTCGAACTCCGCCCGGACCTCGCCGTCCACTCGCCACCGTGGCCGCCGAAGGAGGATCCCCCGCCATCCGTCGGCGACGGTCCGCTCGACCCGGCCGTCGCCCGCCCGGGCCGTCCCGGGGGCCGCGATGTCCTCGCCGCGCGACCAGCGGGCGGCCTGGTGGAGGAGCGCGTACTCGTCGAGGTCGGCATAGTCGCCGAGGCGGTCGACCGGCGAGCGGTCGCCGAAGATCGCCAGGATCGACGGCGCGAACACCTCCGCGAGATCGAGGTCGATCGCCCGGACCGTCCGGTGGAAGTAGACCTGCTGGTACAGGAGCAGCCGCGCGCCGAGGAACCCCTCGAGCGCCGGCACGCCCGACTCGTAGAGCGTGAGCCCCCGTTCGCCCATGAACGCGTAGCGGCGGAGGCGCTCGGCGTCGATCCCGACCTGGACGCCGGTGAAGTGCGCGTCTCGCCGGACGTAGTCGAGGTTGTCGACCGTGAAGACGCCTGACAGGAGCGGCTGGAGGAGCCGCACCCAGCGCGGCATCGAGGGGTCGGCCAGCGCCGGCTTCGAGACGATGAACGAGACCCAGCGCGGGTCGATCGCCTCGCCGGTCGCGAACGAGTCGCGCGCAGGGGCATTCCCCGGCGCGCGGCGGAGGGCGCCGATGACCGGGGCCAGCTCCCGCTCGATGATCAGCTGGCTCAGGTCCTCGTGTGACAGAGACTTCACGCCGGGACGCCGGGAATCCGGTGGGGCCGGCAGCGCCGCGAGGAACCGGTCGTCGAAGTAGTGGGCGAACGGGCCGTGCCCGACATCGTGGAGGAGCCCGGCGACACGGAGGGTCTCGACGACGAGACCCTCGGACGGGATCGGCTCGGACGGTTTCCGGTCACCCGCGTCGCCAGCCGCGCCCGCCGATCGGGCGGCGAGCACGGCCCGGAGCGTGGGGTAGAGGGATCTCGCCCAGAGTCCGGCTTCGTGCATGACGCCGAGGCCGTGCGTGAACCGCGAGTGCTCGGCCGTCGGGAAGACCCAGCGGGCGCTCTGGAGCTGGCTGATTCGCCGGAGCCGCTGGACCCACGCCGTGTCGAGCAGGTCGTCCTCGGCGGCATCCTCGGGCGCCAGCCCGGCCACGGCCGCCTCGTCCGGCGCCAGGCGCTTCGTCAGCTCGACGTAGCCGTGGATCGGATCGCTGATCAGGTTGACCGCCGAGAACGGATGATGCGCTGGGCGGGGCATCGCTCAGCGCTCGGGTCCGAGCTTCGCGAGCGCCCGAGCGTGGGTCGCGCGGACATCGTCGCGGAGCGAGGCTGGCGCGAGGACCTCCACCTCGTCCCCCCAGGACAGGACCCACAGCCGGACCTCGATCGTCCCGCTGACGGTGGCCCGCCAGACGAGCGAGCCATCGGCCCGCGGCTCGAGGCGCTGCGTCGGGTGCCAGATCGTCTCCGCGACCCGGCCGGCGACCGCCGGCACGAACCGCAGCTCGATCTCCGTCGACGGCTGGTCCGCGATGATGTCCCAGGCCTGCCGGAGCATCGTCTCCACCGTGCCCGGCTCGGGCGGCTCGAAGCGGCGCGGCGTGACGGCCACGGACCGGATCCGCTCGATCTTGAACGTCCGGAGCCCGTCCCGGCCCTCGTCGAACCCGATCAGGTAGAGCGCATGGGTCTGGGTCGACGGCTCGATGAGGTACGGACGGACGGTCGCCCGTCGCGCGGTCCCGGGACGGCCCTCGTAGCGCGCGGCGGCGTAGTCGATCTCGACGACCCGGCGTTCCGCCCAGGCGCGGGTGAGGGCGTGGACGTGTTCGACGAAGGCGGGATCGCGCCTGGCGCGCTGGAGCACGTCGAGCGAGCGGTTGACGTGCTCGGTCAGCGCCGCCGGGAGGCCCTCGGTGAGCTTCTCGAAGGCCGAGGCGAGGTCCGGGTCGTACTTGTCGGCGTAGCGGACCATGAGCCGCGCGGCGAGGAAGACGGCCATCGCCTCCGACGTCGTGAGCTTGAGCGGCGGGAGGAACGCCGCGTCGAGCATCCCCCAGCGCCCGTCCTCCGACCAGGTCGGCATCTCCAGCTCGCCTTCGAGCGCGACGAGGTCACGGTAGGCCGTTCGGCGCGAGATCCCGAGCCGCTCGGCGATCTCCTCGGCGCGGATCCCGTCGGGATGCGCCTTGAGGAGGTTCGCGACGCGGAGCAGCCGCGCGCCGCGGTCTCGCTTCGCGCTGGAGCCCCCATCCTCGCGGAACTCGCCCATCTCGCCTCCTGGCGCCGAGCATACCCGGACGACCGCGGCGACAACGCCGACCCCGTCGTGCAGCGGCCGCCGGAAGTACCGGGTCGACCGGGACCGTCGGGTCATCGCCGGTCAGGGACCATCGTCCGACCATGACGCCACCGAACCGACCGGGACGGCCCCGGCTACGGCAGCACAGAGGATCGACAGGGCTCCACCGATGGCCACGCAGGACCCGGACCACGGCTTCACGACTCGAGCGACCTACCGCTCGCTGCTCGTCCGTGGGTTCACGCCCGGTGAGGCCGCGAACCTGACCGCCTACATGGCGGGGATCGAGGTGGGACAGGGGCGCCCGTGGCGCCTGGCGGACATCGATCGGCTCCTCTTCCTCCGGGACCTGTGCCGAACCGGCCGACTCGGCGCGGACGACGGCCTGGCGATCCCGGCCATCCCGACGGGGGCGGCCTCGACGTAGCCCCGACCACATTCGCCGGCCAGTGGCCCTCCTCCGCGGGCCGGCAACCACCCTCCGAAGCGGCGCCCTCCTCCTCCGGGCGCCGCTTCGGATTCCAGGCCGCGCACGTGTGCCGGGGCGGGCGTCCGCCGCCGCTTTCCGGCGCCATTGCCGATTCCGGGCGCTCGCTCCCTTGGCGCTTCTGTACCATCGCGGCCCATGGACCGGCCCGTCATCAGCTTCCTCACCGACTTCGGCCCGGAATCCGCGCCTGCCATCTGCCGCGGGGTGATGCTGTCGATCGCCCGCGACGCTCAGATCATCGACATCAGCCACGGCGTCCGGAAGTTCGCGATCGGCGACGGCGCGTACCTCCTCTGGTCCGCGGTCCCGTGGCTGCCGGTGGGGGTGCACGTCACGGTCGTGGATCCCGGAGTCGGGACGACGCGGCTGCCGATCGGTCTCCGGGTGGCCCGCGGCGACATCCTCATCGGCCCGGACAACGGGGTCCTCATGCCGGCCGCGGCCGCGCTCGGAGGGATCACCGAGGCCCGAATCCTCGACAACCAAGCCATGATGCTGCCGCGGACCACCTCCACCTTCCACGGTCGGGACGTCTTCGCGCCGATGGCCGGCCACCTCGCCACGGGGCGTGCCTTCGAGGAGGTCGGTCCGAGCATCGCCCCGGCGAACCTCGTCGCCCTCGAGTTCCCGGCCCCGGTCGAGGTGGACGGCGGCCTCGATACGACGGTGCTGTTCGTGGATTCCTTCGGCAACGTCCGGCTGGCCGGCGAGCGAGCCGATCTCGAGGCCGCCATCGGCCCGCTCACGCCCGGCCGGGCGCTCAGCGTCGAGTTCGCGCCCCACGAGGGCCGGCCCGCGATTGCCCAGGTCATGCCCTGGGCCCGGACGTTCGGGGAGCGTCCGCCGGGTGCACCGCTCGTCTACGAGAACTCGTTCGGGCAGCTTGCGATCGCGGACAACCAGGGCGATGCGGCGGCGCGGCTCGATATCACCGCCGGGCGCTCCGTTCGGGTCCGGCCCACCTGAGGAGCGCCATGTCCCGCCCGGTCATCACCTTCACCACGGATTTCGGGCCGGCCGCCCCGGCGGTCTGTCGGGGCGTCATGTACGGGATTGCACCCGATGCGCTGATCATCGACATCAGCCACCAGGTGCGGCGGTACGCGATCCGCGAGGGCGCCGGTACGCTGGTCTTCGCCCTCCCGTACATGCCGATCGGTGTTCACGTCGCTGTCGTGGACCCCGGCGTGGGGACGGACCGCCGGGGGATCGCGCTCAAGGTCGTCCGGGGCGACATGCTCCTGGGGCCGGACAACGGGCTCCTCCTGCCCGCCGCCGAGCGGCTCGGCGGGATCGTCGCGGCGCGCGCGCTCGAGAACCGGGCTTTCATGCTGCCCGTTGTGACGAGCAGCTTCCACGGCCGCGACGTCTTCGCGCCGATTGCCGCGCACCTGGCGATGGGGTCGCCGTTCGAGGCGGTCGGCCCGGCGATCGATCCGGCGACGCTCGTCCGCCTCGACCTCCCGACCCCGACGATCCGCGAGGGCGAGCTCGAGAGCCGGATCACCCACGTCCTCATCTTCGGCAACGTCACCTTCGCGGGCACCACTGCGGACCTGGAGGCCGCGATCGGGCCGCTCACCCCCGGGCGGCGGGTCATCGTGGAGTTCCCCGCCCACGACGGGCGCCCCGCGGTCGTTGAGACGACGGTCTGGGAGCGGACGTTCGGCAGCGTTCCGCTGGGTGCCTCGCTCCTGATGGAGGATTCCGAAGGGAATCTCTCGCTCGCGGATAACCAGGGCAACGCGGCGGAGCGGCTGGGCCTCGCGCTCGACCGCCCGGTGCGCATCCGCGCCGCCTGACCGGACGAGGCGCAACGGGCCCGTGGCGGAGCACATCGTCGAGGTCGATGACCTGACCTTCCGCTACCGACGGGCGACCGTGCCGGCGATCCGCAACATCCGCCTCACCGTGGAGCCCGGCGAGGTCCTCCTCGTGGCCGGCCCATCGGGGTGTGGCAAGAGCACGCTCATCCGGGCCATCAACGGCCTGATCCCGCACGCCTATCCGGGCGAGCTCTCCGGGGCCGTCCGGGTCGGCGGCATGTCCACGGGGGAGCAGCGGCTCCGCGACATCTCGCGGTTCGTCGGCACCGTCCTCCAGGACCCCGCGAAGCAGATCGTCGGCGCGACGGTCGAGGCCGAGCTCGCCTTCGGGCCGGAGAACCTGGGCATCCACCGGACCGAGATCCGGCGCCGGATCGGGGACGTCGCCGACCGGGCCGGGCTCCGGCCGCTCCTCGGGCGCGAGACGTCGGCCCTGTCGGGCGGCGAGCGCCAGATCCTGGCGATGGGCGGCATCCTCATGCTCGAACCGCGGCTCTATGTCGTGGACGAGCCCCTGGCCAACCTCGATCCGGCGAGCGCCGCCCGCCTGCTCGCGATCCTCCGGGGGCTCGCCGACGAGGGCCACGCCATCGTGATCGTGGAGCACCGCGTCGAGGAGGCGCTCGACCTCCGCCCGGACCGGGTGCTCTACCTCGAGGAGGGGGAGGCGCGCTACCTCGGCGACCTCGCCGGGTTCCTGCGGATCGCCGATCCGGACGGCGTGAAGCTTCCGTTCGACGACGTCCTCGCGCGATACCGGGCCGAGCCCGCCCTCGCCGTCGCGGCGGCCGGGGAGCCGCCCCGGACCCGCCCGCCCGGCCCACCGGGAGCCCCGGACGTCGCCCCGCGACTCGAGTACGCAGGTGTACGTGCCGGCTACGGCGATCACGAGGTGCTCCACGGCGTCGATGCTCGGCTCGGACGCCGCGAGGTCGTCGCCGTGCTCGGCCCGAACGGCTCGGGCAAGACGACCCTGTTCCGGGCCGCGATGCGGCTCCTCCCGATGACCGCGGGGGAGATCCGGGTCGACGGCTCGTCGATCACGGGCCGGACGGTTGCCCAACTGGCCGGGGTCTTCGGCTACGTCTTCCAGAGCCCAAGCCAGATGCTGTTCGCGCGGACCGTCCGCGAAGAGCTCGTCTTCGGCCCGCGGAACCTCGGACGCGATCCCGCGACGTTCGAGCGGATCGTGGCCGACGCGCTCCGGCGGACCTCGCTCGACATGCTCGAGGACATCCTCGAGCGACCCCCGCTCACGCTGTCCTTCGGACAGCAGAAGCGACTCGCCCTGGCGATCGCACTGGCCCTCGAACCGTCAACCCTGATCCTCGACGAGCCATCGGCCGGGCAGGATCACCGTACCGCCCGGCGGTTCATGCGCGAGGTCCTCTCGATCCCGGGCCTCGATTCGATCTACCTCGTGACCCACGACGTGGACCTTGCATTGACGCACGCAGACCGTATCCTGCTGTTCAGGGACGGTCAGGTCGTCGCCGACGGCCCGCCCGCACTTGTCGTCGAGGACGTCGATCGCTGGATCGCGTGCAACCTTCGCCCGACGTCGCTGATCCGCGCCAACGCCCGATGGCCGCGCCAGGACGGCGGGTTCCTCGACGCTGAGACGCTTGCCGCTCGCGTCCTCCTGGACGCCCCGGGCGGCGGCACCACGAGGGAAGGAGGATCGGCCGTCGGCGCTGGCTGACCGTCTCGTTGTTGAAATGGGGTATCCAAGGAGGGATCGGATGTCCTCGATGTCCAGCTCACGCTCGATGTGGAGCGTCGACTCGCGCGTCATCGTCTACGCGGCCATCGGTGCCGCGCTCTATGGGGTCCTGCTCGTCCTCCAGGTGCCGGTGCCCGGCACGAAGGACGTCAGCGCCCGCCCGGCCTTCGCACTGGTTCCGTTCTTCGGCTACGCGTTCGGCCCGATCGTCGGCTTCTTCACCGGGTTCGTCGGGAACGCGATCGGCGACCAGATCTCCGGCTGGGGTCTCCTCACGTCATGGAACTGGAGCCTGGCGAACGGCTTCGTCGGCCTCATCGCCGGCCTCGCACCGATGTACCTCGCCGGGATGATGGGCGGCACCCTGATGAACCGGGCGATCGCAGGCGCGATCGCCGGCATTGTCGGCGTCCTGGTCGGCTTCCTGTTCGTCTTCACCGACATGGCCCTCAGCGGCTACGACGTCAACACCGTGATCACCACGGAGTACATCCCGGTGGTCATCGGCAACCTCGTCTCCACGATCATCCTGGTGCCGGTGCTCACCTACGCGTGGGAGCCGGTGAAGGAGCGGATGGGCCGCTGATCGGCCGACGGCCCGGCGTCACGTCCGGCCGTGAACTACACGCCGCGCTACCTCGGGCGGGGGTCCTGGCTGTCCCGGCGGGACCCCCGCCTGCTCGTCCTCACCGTCGTCTGCTTCGTGTTCACCGCCATCCAGGTGTGGGACCTGCGGCTGATGCTGGCCCTGGCGGGGATCGCCCTCGTCTACTACCGGAGCGCTGCGATCCCGTTCCGGGCAGTGCGCCGTCAGTGGGCCTTCGTCATCTTCTTCGTGACGCTCCTCGTGCTCGTGAACGGGGTCATCGCCGGCGGCCAGGTGCCGCGGATCCCGTCCGAGCGGCTCCACGTGTACCTCCACCTGCCGCTCATCGGGACGCCCGTGTCGGCCGAGTCGCTGATGTACGCGCTCACCCAGCTGATCCGGTTCCTCGCGATGGCCGCGGTCGGCTTCCCGCTCGCCTTCGCGATGCATCCGGCCGACTTCGGGGTGACGTTCGCGCGCCTCGGGATCCCGGACCGGTTCGCGTTCGCGATCGACCTCACCTTCCGGTTCGTCCCGTCCCTTGCCGCCGACCTGCAGACGACGATCGATGCCCAGCGCGTCCGGGGCCTGGAGCTGGACCGCGGTGCCGGCGGCTTCTTCGGCCGGATCCGCCGCCAGGGGCCGATCCTCGTACCCACCGTCATCAACGCCATCGTCGGGGCCGAGGACACGATCGACGCGATGGATCTTCGAGGGTTTGGCACGGGGCCGCGGTCGTGGCTCCGCGAGCTCCGCTTCGACGGGACCGACCGGATCGTCGTGGCGCTGCTGGTGACGATGCTCGTCGTCGCGACCGTGGCGGGCTTCACGACCACCAGCTCGGATGTCTGGGTCCCCGACGCGATACTGCCTCGGTGAGCTGCCCCGAGCCGTGACCGAGGAGGATCCCGGCGCCGTCGCGCGGTTCTGGGCGGAGTACGCGGCCGCCTCCGGCGCAACCGGGCCGTACACGGCCTGGGGGTTCGGCGACGACGGCAAGCCGGCGCTCATGACCGAGCTCGGCCTGCTCGTGCGGGACGGCCCGAAGCGGGCGACCACGTCGCTCGTTGCCGACTACGGCGAGGGAGAGCCGATGCCTCGGCCCGGGGATCACTCCGTGATCCTGGACGGCGAGGGCCGGCCGCTGTGCATCGTCCGCACCGCCTCGGTGGAGATCCGGCCCTTCGGCGAGGTGGACGAGGCGTTCGCCTGGGATGAGGGGGAGGGTGACCGCACCCTCGCCGACTGGTGTCGCGGTCACCTCTGGTACTTCGATTCGGTGGGCACGCGCCTGACCGAGGCGACGCCGGTCGTCCTCGAGCGGTTCGACAAGGTCTGGCCGCCGCCCGTCGATCCGGCGGACGACTCAGCCGCCGAGCATCTCGTCGAGGGTCACCGGCGTCAGGTGCCGCGTGCCGAGGCCGGCGATCAGGCCGGGTAGCGCCTCGAGGGTGTGCCAGCCGCCCAGGTGCATGAGCACGATCGAGCCGCCCTGCGCCGTCGAGACGACCTTCGTGACGATGTCGTCGGCGGTCGGGCCGCCGTCGGCCGTGCTCCGCCAGTCGATGGTGTCGACGTCCCAGAGCACGAGCCGGGACCAGCCGGCCACTCCGACTCGCTCCCTGACCACCTCCGTCCAGGCGCCGTACGGCGGCCGGAACCAGGGCGCCGTCGACGTCCCGACGAGACCGCGGACGGCGTCCTCGGTCGAGCCCAGCTGGTCCGCGACCTGCGCCGCCGTCAGGGTCGTGAAATCAGGATGGTCCCACGAGTGATTGCCCACATCGAGCAGGTCCGGCCGGGTGGCGGCCAGCTCGAGCACGGCGCGGCCTTCCGCGGTGGTCGTGCCGGCCTTGCCGGTCGGGAAGATCGTCGCGTGGATCTCGTGGTCGATCAGCCACCCGACGATCTCGAGCGCAGGATCGAGCCGGCCGCCCATGTCGAAGGTCAGCGCCACCTGGTCGGTGCCGCGGGGCCCGTGGCTGATGACGGTCGCCGGGCCGCCGGCGGTCGGCGTGGCGAAGGGCGTCGCGAAGGGCGTGGCCGACGCCGCCGGGGTCGGCACCGGCGAGGGCGGGCCCGGGCTGGGCGTCGGTGGCGCGGCGTCGTCGACGACCACCCGGGGGATGAGGACGAGCACCCAGCCCGGCTCGATGTGGTCCGGGTCGTACGCCTCGGACTCCGGGTCGAGGTTCGGGTACGTGCCGCGGTTCCACCAGGCGAGGCTGCGGGCGGAGGTGAGGAAGGCGTCCGCGATCGAATTGAGGCTGTCACCCGGCCGCACGGTATAGCTCCGGAACGTCGGCTCAGGCGTCGGCGTGGGCCGGACGAAGCTCGGGATCGGGGTGGAGCCGGGCGAATCCGCCGGCGAGCCCACCGGGGTCGACGTCCCGCCGGGGCCGGCGGATCCGGCCGAGACGCCCGCGCCGCCGCCCGGCGTGGCCGATGCCGAACCCGGCAGGAGGCCTGGCGCCACGACGATCGCGCCGACGAGGGCGACGAGCACGACGGCGAGCAGGCCGGCCGCCGCCGGCGTCGCGAGCGGGTTGCCGGCGGACGTGGCCACGGGCTGAGGGGACCTCGCGGAGCGCTCGGGATCGTCCATGGCGCCAGTCTGACGCCACTCGGGTTCGCGGCGTTACGAGGGCGGGCGAAGCCGGCGCCGACCGCTCCCCGGGCTCACCCGCCTCAGAGCACCGCCGGCGCCTCGGCGTCGCCCCCGGGCGCGGGATCGATCGGGGTCGGCACCTGGAGCGCGAACGCCCCGGCAAGGGTCAGTCCCTGGGCGGCGGTCGCGACACGTCCACCGCCGCTCCGCTTCGCGACGAAGCAGGCGCGGTCGGCGGCGAGCAGGATTTCGTCCGCTGTCGATCCGTCCACCGGGTACGTCGCGACGCCGGCCGAGGCGTCGAGCCGGAGGCCCGCGGCATGGAGGCCGGACCCGCGTCCGACGAGCCGCGAGATGGACCGGCGGATCCGCTCGGCCACCGGGCCCGCCCGGTCCGCGTCCGTCCCGGCGAGGATCACGGCGAACTCGTCGCCGCCGTACCGGAACGCCGCGTCGGCGTCGCGGCTCGCCCCGACGATCGCGGCAGCCATCTTGGCCAGGAGGTCGTTGCCCGCGGCGTGGCCGAACGTGTCGTTGACGAGCTTGAACCCGTCGAGATCGATCATCAGGACGCTGAACGGCGCCCCATCCACCACCGACGCGGCGAGGCGCTCGCGGAAGCTGCCGTGGTTGCCCAGGCCGGTCAGGTCGTCGGTCTGTGCCCGCCGGGCGAGCGCCCCGTGCGCGCGTGCGTTCTGGATCGCGATCGACACCTGGGCCGCAAAGAGCTTCACCAGCTCGAACTCCTCCTCGGTGAACGTGCGGCCCTCGCCGATTCGCTCCAGGGTGAGCACGCCGATCGCCCGGTCCCGGCCGCGGAGCGGGACGCAGATCAGGCTGCCGTGGGCCGGCCCCGAGTCGGGATGGGCCACGCGCGGGTCCCCGTACTGGTCGGCGATCAGGACCGGCTCGTTCCTCGCGAGGACCCACGTCGCGAGGCCCTCCTCGCCGGGCTGCCACGGCTTGAGGTAGTACGCGGCGTCTGCGCCCTTGGCGACGATCGGGTTCAGCGCGCCGTCGCCCCCTTCGACCAGCTCGATCGCCACGTTGTCCCAGCCGACCACCTCCCCGAGCCGATCGGCGACGGCCTCGAGGATGCGCCGCACGTCGAGCGTGGTCAGGATCGACTCGGTGATCTGGAGAAGCTCGCGCTGGCCCCGGATCTGCCGCTCGAGGGTCGCCGATTGACGAGTCAGGCGCTCGGTCGCGTCGGCGTTCGCCATGGCCTGCCCGGCGAAGCTGGCGTAGATCTCCAGCAGCCGAAGGTCGTCGTCACGGAACTGGCGGAGCCCCAGCTTCGAGAGGACGAGCACGCCGAGGACCTGGTCCTCATGGATCATCGGTGCGAGGAGCATCGACTCGTCGAGATCGGCCTCCGTCCCCGGAACGGTGGCCGCCCGCGGGTCGGCCGCCGCATCGTGGAGCAGCTGGGCCACGCCGTGTTCGGCGACCCAGCCGGTGATTCCGGTCCCGATCTGGACCCGGATCTGCTCGGCGGTCTCGTGGTCGTACTGGCCGATCCGGCCGTGCATCGCGACCGGCACGAGGTCGTGCCCCCGGACGCGGTAGACCCGGACGTTGTGGTAGTCGATCAGCTGCTGAAGCTCCGTCGCGATCGTCGTCCCGATCTCCTCGACCGTGGCGAGCCGGCTCAGGCGTGTCCCGAGCTGCTGGATGGACTGGAGCTGGGCCGCCCAGGTCGCGAGCTGGGCGTACGTCCTGGCCGTCTGGATCGCGACCGAGGCCTGGGTCGCGAGCGCGCTCATGGTCTCGATCTCGTCTCGGCTCCAGTGATGCGCACGATCGTGATAGATGTTCAGGCTGCCAAGCGCCGGACGATCCGGGCCGTCGAAGAGCGGGGCCACGCAGAGCGTGTCGAAGCCCTCCTCGATGACCGCCTCCCGGATCTCGGCGGCCCGCGGGTCGTCGCGGAAGTTCACCGAGAAGGCGGGCTCCGCTGCCTCGAGCGCGGAGGCGACCAGGGTTCGGTTGGTGACCTTCTCGATCCCCGCGAGATAGGCCGCCGAGAGGCCCCGCGACGCCGCCGCGCGACGCGTGCCGTCAGGCTGGGTGACCAGGACCGCGGCGCGATCGCCGCCGAACAGGCCGGCCGCGTGCTCCACGAGGCCAGCCAGGATCTGGTCCAGGTCCAGGCGGCTCCCGATGTCCCCGGCGACCCGCTGGAGGGCTTCGGCTCGATGGAGGTGGTGGGTGACCTCGGCCGCGGCCCCGGCTGCCCGCACGATCGTCGCGATCGCCTCGGCGGCGGCAATGACCAGATCGCGCAGCTCCGCAGCCGGCGGCCCGTCGCCCTCCGTCGTCGCGAGGAGGACGCCCCATGGCCCATCGGCTCCGGGGATCGCCGCCGCGATCTCGCGGCCGGTTGCGTCGGGCGCCGCCGCTGCGGGTTTGCGGAGGGCCGTGCCAAGGACGCCCGTGTGGCGTGGCCGCTCCACGAGGCGAGCACCGGGCGGCCCCGAGACGCCGACCGGCACGAGGCGGGTGTCGTCCAGCCGCCAGATGGAGACCTGGCGCAGGCCGGCTCGTTCCCGGATCACCCGGGCGGCAGATCCGAGCAGGGTCTCCGGGTCGATCACCGACCCGATCACAGAAGCGGCGATCTTCCCGAGCCCGGCCAGGACATCGAGGCCGGCACGGCCGGGGCCGCCGGCCGGGCGTCGAGCCCCCGGGACCCGCGCCCGGATGCTGGCCCGGTGCCCGTCGGTGCCGGCGCGGGGCTCCGCGTCGACGGCCGGCCCGTTCGCCGCGCTCACGAGGAAGCGCCGCAGGTCGCCGAGCCGGTAGCGCCGGTCACCGCGAGGGTTGATCCGGTAGTAGCGGAGGCGCCCGGCGTCGCTCCACGCACGGATCGTGTTCGGATGGACACCCAGCACGTGGGCGGCCTTCGTCACCGTGAGCGTCGCGTCGGTCGGCCGAGGACGGAGCAGAGCGCCCGAGATCACCAGTCCCCCGGTAGGATTTGTGAAGTTCGGTTCCCATTCTGCGAACCCCACAGATCCTGCCAATAGGCCGAAGGTCAGGGGTCCCGCGAGCGACCGGCCTTCCCGCCCGTCAGGCGCACGAAGGCGAGCGTCGCGACGATCGTGACGACGGCGATCGCCGCGACGCCGAGGAGCGCCGGGCCGATGGCGCCGACGAACCCGGGGCCCTCGCCCGGACTCCGCGTGTCCGAGCCGGTCATGGCGGTCGGGGAGGGGGACGCGGCCAGCGCATCACCCGGGACCACGAGCAGGAGGATCCCGAGGAGCAGCAGGATCCCCGCCACCAGGAGCAGCCCGGCCGCCAGCCGGGTCCGGGTCGGGGAGCGGCCCGCCAGGATTCGCATCGCCTCGGCGGGCTCCAGGGTGCTCAGGATGAGCGGCCGTCCGAGGCCGGGGCCCAGGCGGGGCCGTCCCTCGGGATCGAGCGTCGGGACGCCGAGGGCGATCGCGTGCTCCACGCTCGAGACATGCTCGACGACGAACCGGGCCGGCAGGTCGTCCGGGACGTCGTCGGCGACGCGATCGCCGAGGTCGGCCGCGACGCCGAGGCTCTCGCGCGGCACGACGACGAGTCCCTCGCCGAGGGCCGCACCGTCGATGGCGATGCCGTCGAGGCCCTCGCGGAGCTCGAAGGGCACGATCTCCGACGCGGTCTCGACATCGGCCCAGCGGCCGTCGCGGAGCACCTGGATGCGGGTCCGCCGCAGCACGAGCGGCCGGTGGTCGGCGTCCTCGAACTCCGCCTCGCTGTCGATCCGGCCGGCCAGCCGGACATAGACGGCCCGCCCGCCCTTCGCCAGCGCCACGGCCTCGGTGATCGTGACCCTCGGCGCCGACGCCAGGAGCCGTGCCACGCGGCCGCGCGGTCCCGGCGAACGAACCGCCATCGTCGCTGCACCGAGCGCGACGAGGCCGGCAAGGATCGAAAGGAGGGCGTCCACGGGCGCGAATGATCGCACGGGAGGTCCGGCGCAACCATGCGGGCAGGGCCGCGCCTCTCCGGCCGAGGACATGGAAAGGCCCGGAGGAACCTACCCGACACGTGGGCGTTGATGCGATCGCCGCCGTTAGTGTCGCTCAGCCCCTCCGGGCTGGTGACAACGCTACGGCCGGGTCGACGGCGGCGTCAACCGCCGCTGTCCACCAAGTTCCCGGAATCCGGCGCGGTTATCCACCCGGCGTCCACACCGGGGACCGGGCCCGCGAGGCCCCCCGGGCGTCAGGCTGCCGGGAGCCCGGTCCCGGGATCGAGGGCGTTGTGCTGGCCCCCGTAGCTCGTCAGGACCAGCCGGCCGCCGACGAGCTCGGCCCCGGTCACGACGTCGCTGTGGGCGATCCGCCAGGCGACGGAGCCGTCGGCCTCCAGCGCGAACGTCTCGAGTTCGCTCTGGACGAGCACGTGACGAAGCCGGGGCGAACCGAGGACCGCCAGGATCGGCGTTGCCGACCTGAGGTTCCAGCGCAGCTCGCCGCCGCGCGCGTCGAGGCCGTAGGCATGAAACCCGTACTTCACGACGAGCAACCCGGTGGTGTCCCAGTAGACCGCCGCCGGCTCGTCGTGGAGCGTCGAGGCGAACCGTGCCGACCAGGCGCCGGAGGGGCCATCCACGCGAAGCTCCGCTCGGCAGCGCGCATCCGGATCGTCGGCCACGAGCGAGCCGTGGTCCGCCAGCGTTCCGCCGGCTTCGGACAGGGCGAAGACCGCTGCCGCCTGACCGCTCCCGCCCCATCGCCAGCGCGCCCGGAACCCGCCGGGATAGGTCACGGTCGCGTCGCGGGGATCGGCGCTCAAGGCACGGGGTCCGGGCGCGCGGCTCCCACGGGGCGGCGTTTCGTGGGCTCCCGTTCGGACGGCACGGCGGCGCGACGACGGCGTGTCGGGCCGGGCCGCGGGCTCATGTCGCCGCCTGGAGGTCCGCTCGGCGGCGCTCCTCGGCGATCGGGGCGACGGTGGCGTCGGCGAGCATCCGGAGGACGCCCGGCGCCACCGGGAAGACCGCGGTCGACAGCCCGGCGGCCGCCCAGACGACCGGAAAGCGCCCGAGGTCCGGGTCCATCACCACGCGAACGCGCCGTGCGTGACCGACGGGTGGGATCCCGCCGATGACGAACCCGGTCAGCTCGTTCGCCTCCTTCGCGGTCGCTCGGCGCACGTCCGAGCGCCCGAGCACGGCCGCCAGCCGCGCGAGATCGACGCGGTTGGGGCCGGACACGAGGCACAGGATCGGCTCGAGCCCGTCCTCCTCGGCCGTGGCGACGAAGACGAGGGACTTGACGATCTGGCCGAGCTCCGCGCCGACGGCCCGGGCGGCTTCCTCGGCCGTGTGCGTCGACTCGGGAAAGACGGTCACTTCGAGCTCGACGCCCTTTCGCCGGGCGGCCTCGAGGACGCGCCGAACCGCGGGGTGATCAAGCGAGGGTGGCACGAGCCCGAGTCTAGCATCCGGTCCGGCTGGGCCCACCCGGCTTTGGTGCCCGGGCCCGGGGGGCGATAGCATCGGCAACGTGGATGCCATCGTCTTCGACTGGGACGGCACGCTCGTCGATTCGCTGCCCGCCATCAACCTCGCCAACGCCGAGGTGCTCGCGTCGTACGGCATCCCGTTCGACTTCGACGCCTATCGCCAGGCGTACTCGCCGGATTGGCAGCTGATGTACGCGCGCCTCGGCGTCCCGGCGGGGCAGATCGACGAGGCGGCCGGCAGGTGGTTGGATGCGTACCGGCGGCTCATCGGCACGGTCCAGGTCACCGACGGCGCCCTCGAGGCGCTCGAGCGCCTCGCCGCCGCGGGCCTCTCGATGGGGCTCGTGACGGCCGGGGAACGAGGCGTCGTGGAGTCCCAGCTCGTCTCGACCGGGCTCGGGCGATACCTCCCGGTGCGGGTCTGCGCCGGCGACCTGCCGGTGATGAAGCCGCATCCGGCGCCGCTCCGGAAGGCGCTCGCGGAGCTTGGCCTCGAGGCCGTGCCGGAGCGGACGGCCTACGTCGGCGACGCTCTCGACGACATGCGGATGGCCCGCGCCGTCGGCGCGCTCGGGGTCGGGATCCTGTCGGTCCTCGGCGATCGGGCGGACCTGGTCGCGGCCGGGGCCTCCGAGGTCGCGGAGTCGGTCGCCGGCTGGGTGGACGGCTTCCTCGACGGGCAATGACGGCGCGTCGGGCGATCATCCTGGCCGACGGCGGCGCCCCCACGCGCGCGGGCCTCGATGCCGCCTGGCCGGGCTGGGCCGACGGCGTCGACCTCGTCGTCGCGGCCGATGGCGGGGCCCGCCTGGCGAGCCGGCTCGGGTTGCGCGTGGACGCGTGGGTCGGAGACGGCGACTCCCTGGGCGCCGCCGAGCTCGAGGAGCTTCGGCGGGCCGGCGTTCCGATCACCCACGCCCCCGCCGACAAGGACGAATCGGACGCCGAGCTCGCCCTCCTCGCGGCGATCCGGGCCGGCGCGGGCGAGGTCACGATCCTCGGCGCGCTCGGCGGGCCGCGGCTTGACCACGAGCTCGCCAACCTCGGCCTGCTGGCCCACCCGGCGGCGGCCCGGCTCGCGGTCCGCCTGCTCGACGACCGGGCTCGCGTCCGCCTGCTCACGGGGCCCGGTCCGGACGGCCGGCCGGCCCGCCTGGGCCTCCCGGGTCGCGTCGGCGACCTCGTCTCGCTCATCACCGTCGAGGGCGCAACCGGGGTCACGACCGCCGGCCTCCGCTTCCCGCTCCACGACGAGGCGCTGCCGGCCGGCCCGGCGCGCGGCCTGTCCAACGTCCGGACTGCGGCCGCGGCCTGGGTCAGCGTCCGCCAGGGGCGGATCCTCGTCATCGAGGCCCCTGCTACCCTCGCGGAATGAGCGCACCCGGTCCCGGCGACCTCGCCCCCGAGATCGCCCTCCCCGACGACACGGGCACGATCCACCGGCTCGCCGACCGGCGGGGCCGCTGGACGATCGTCTACTTCTACCCGAAGGACGACACCCCCGGCTGCACGATCGAGTCGTGCCAGTTCCGCGACGCGGACCCGGCGATCCGCGCCGAGGGGGCGGACGTCTGGGGCATCAGCCCTGACGGCGCAGCGAGCCACCGACGCTTCCGCGAGAAGTTCGGCCTGCCGTTCACGCTCCTCTCGGACGAGGGTCACGTCGTCGCGGAGCGGTATGGCGCCTGGCAGCTCAAGACGCTCTACGGGACGTCGTCCATGGGGATCCAACGCTCGAGCTTCCTCGTCGACCCGGACGGACGGATTGCCCGTTCGTGGCCGAAGGTGAAGGCGGAGGGCCACGCGGCCGAGGTGCTGGCCGAGCTGCGAGCGCTCGTGGCGGAGCGCTCGGCTGGTGCGGAGCCGACGGGTGCGCCGGAGCCCGAAGGATGACGTCGGCATCCGCGAGCGGCGGATCCGCACCGCACGAATGGCGGCCGGCGCGGTTCATGGTCATCGCCGCGCACCCCGACGACGCGGATTTCGGGCCGGCGGCCACCGCGGCACGCTGGATCGACGCCGGCTCCACGGGCTGGCTCGTCTGCTGCACGAGCGGCGACGCGGGGGGCGACGATCCGGACGCGGACCCGCTGGCGCTCGCCGCGCGACGGGAGGCCGAGCAGCGCGCAGCCGCGGCGATCGTCGGCTACGCCGGCGTCAGCTTCCTCCACCAGCCGGATGGAGCGCTCGCGAACGATCTCGCCCTCCGCGAGCTCCTGGTCCGCGAGATCCGGACCTTCCGGCCGGACGCCGTCCTCGCCACGGATCCCGAGGTGCTCTTCTACGGTGACGGCGGGATCAACCACGCCGACCACCGCGCTGCGGGAATGGCAGCGGTGGATGCCGTCTACCCTGCTGCCCGCAACCCGATGTCCTTCCCGTGGCTGGCGCGTGCCGGCCTTGCGGCCCACAGCGTCCGCCGGCTCTACCTCTTCTGGCCCAATCACGCGACGGTCCGGATCGACGTCAGCGCCACGATCGAGCGGAAGATCGACGGGCTGCGGGCCCACGCGAGCCAGATCCGCCACCCGGACCAGCTCGCCGAGCGGATCC
Source organism: Candidatus Sulfomarinibacteraceae bacterium (assembly GCA_035466655.1). Lineage (GTDB taxonomy): Bacteria > Chloroflexota > Limnocylindria > Limnocylindrales > CSP1-4 > UBA5189. The sequence continues at coordinate 3,496 of DATIUS010000052.1, read as the reverse complement.
ACGACTGGGCCAGGACGGAGGGCGAGCCGATCGGCGTCGCGGCCGCGGAGGCGTTCCGGCTGATCGTGATCGACGAGGACGAGGACGAGGGCCCGGATTCGGCGGCGATGCACACCGAAACGAAGGAGTAGCCGGGAAGGTCAGGCGGCCGGAACCGGGCCGTCGAGGACCGGGCGGACGATCTCCCAGTGGCGCCATGCGAGCTCGGCCTCGGCCAGGCGCGTCCGGGCCAGCTCCTGGACCGCGGCCAGCTCGAGGTCGGGCGCGTCGGTGGTCACGAGCTCGTCGGCTGCCACCGTCACCTCCCGGTAGAGGGCCGCGATCTCCTCCTGCGTCGGCCATGCCCGGATGCGTCGTGGATCGAGACCGGCCGCGGCCACGGCGATCGTGAGGTCGCGGTAGGCCGGAACGCGCTCCTCCGCCCAGCCGTCGACGCCGTCGAACCGGAACCCCATGGCCGCCAGGGCGGCCGCGATCGTCCGGCACTGGCTGGTCGGGAAGGTGTCCCAGAACGGGTTGCCGACCGGGAAGTCGATGACGCCCCGGACGATGGCGCGCCCGACGATGCCGTCCGCGATGGCCGCGATCGCCGCCTGCCATGGCCGTCGCATCGCGTCGTCCCCGGCTGCGAGCGTCGCAACCGTGCGCAGGAGGGCGCGCTGGTCGCCGCGCAGGATCCGCAGGATCGCCGGCGTGCCGTCGACCTCGAGCGCGTGGCCCGGGGCGGCCGATGGATCGGCCGACGGGTCTGTCGCCGCCGCGGTCGCGGGCGACCCGGCCGGACCGGGTTCGGGGGCCGGCCGGTTCTCGAGGAGGGCGATCGCCGTCGGCAGCCCCGCTCGCTGCGCCCGTTCGGCCGCCAGGACCGCCTGGACCCGCAGCGCGTCGAGCGACGGGTCCCGCTCCGGCGCGACCGGGTCGATTGCCACGGCGGACGCCGCTCCGGGGTCCGGACCGGTCGCGCGCGGGAGGCTGAATGGAACGCTCGTTCGAACCTGGGGCCCCGAGACGTGTTGGGCCCCGGGAACAGCACCCTCGGTCGCCGAGCCCATCACCGGGATCCCGGGATAGCCGTGCGGCACCGGTGGCGGGTCGCTGGCGGGCATGTCGCGGTCCATGCGCCGCCGGTCCGCGGGTCCGCCGCGGGCCGGCTCGCCGTGCGCCGTGAAGGCGTCCGACGACAGGGTTGCCGCACGACGGGGCACGGCATCGCGCCCGACGGTGACCCTGACCTCGCGTGCCGGGCGGTGGCTCCCGAGGGCCATGACGAGCGCCGAACCCCCGGCGACGCCGAGCACGAGACCGAGTGCCAGGAAGGCGAACTCGCTCGCGGTCATCCTCCGTCCTTCCCGGTCGGGCATCCTCCTCCGACCGTCCGTCCCGCCGGGAGCGTAGCTGCGACGGGGGAGCCCGTCAACCCATCGTGTGCGTGCGCGCGCCGGCCTCGTTTTGCAGGCGCGCTTCGGCGGATGGTAGATTCCCGGCGCCGGCCGCCGACCTCGCCGGTATCCTCCTGTCGCCCGTCTCCGGTCAGCGCCCACGACGAGAAAGGCACCACCGCGTCTTGGCACTCGATCCGCACCAGGAGTTCCTCGTCCAGCCCGTCGACGCCTCGTGGTTGCAGTGCAACATCGAGTGCCAGGAGGCGTGCCCGGTCGGGACCAACTGCCGGGGCTACCTGAACCTCGCGGCCGAGGGCCGATTCGAGGAGGGCTACATCCTGTCGCGGGAGCCGAATCCCGTCGCGGCGATGTGCTCCTACGTCTGCTCGGCCCCGTGCGAACGCGCCTGCCGGCGCGGCGACATCGACCGGCCGCTCGCGATCCGGGCGATGAAGCGCTTCCTCGTCGAGTGGCACGAGGCATCCGGGATCCCGGACGTCATGCCCCACATCACACCGCGGCAGGAGAAGGTCGCGGTCGTCGGAGCTGGCCCCGCCGGGCTCGCCGTGTCGCGCGAGCTGGCCGTCAAGGGCTACCAGGTGGACGTCTTCGACAGCCTGCCCTATGCCGGGGGCTTCATGCTCGTCGGCGTCCCGGCCTTCCGCCTGCCCAGGGCCGCCATCGAGATGGACGTCCGGCTCATCGAACGGCTCGGCGTGCGGTTCCACTACAACACCACCATCGGGCGTGACATCCCGTTCGATCAGCTCCAGCGGGACTACGACGCGATCGCGCTGACGGCCGGGGCGATGAACGCGATCGAGCTGGACATCCCCGGGTCGGACCTCGAGGGCGTCCAGTACGGCGTCGACTTCATGAAGCGCGCGAACCTCGGCGAGCCGCTCACCGTCGGGACCGACGTCGTGGTGATCGGCGGCGGCTACACCGCGATGGACTGCTCGCGCACGAGCCTGCGACATGGCGCCGAGCGCGTCTCGATCGTCTACCGGCGCACCCGGTCGGAGCTCGTCGTCGACGACGAGGAGCTCGGCGAAACCGAGCGTGAGGGCGTCCGGATGGAGTTCCTCGCCAGCCCGGTCGAGGTGCTCGGCGAGAACGGGCACGTGGCCGGCGTGAAGTTCATCCGCAACCGCCTCGGCGCCCCGGATGCCTCCGGCCGCCGCTCGCCGGTCCCGATCGAGGGCTCCGAGTTCGTCATCCCGGCACAGACCGTCATTCCCGCCGTCTCCCAGGCGACCGACATCTCCTTCCTGTGGGTCGAGTCCTCCTTCGAGGTCAGTCACGGCCGGGTCAAGGTCGATCCGGCCACCTACGCGACGAACGTCCGCGGGGTCTTCGCCTGCGGCGATTTCGTGACCGGCCCCACGACCCTGATCGAGGCCGCCGGCCACGGCAAGAAGGCCGCCTACGCGATCGATCGCTACCTCGCCGGCCGGGCCGACGTGACCGTCAGCACCAACGTCAAGATCACGAGCTCCTGGCGCCACGAGATGCCCGAGTTCTACGACGTCCTCCCGCGCCAGCACATCCCGATGGCCCAGGAGCAGCACCGGATGTCGTCGACCGATCCGGAGGTCAACTTCAACATCCCGGTCGAGCTCGGCTACGACGCGACGGCGGCCGTCGCCGAGTCCACGCGCTGCCTGATGTGCAACTACAACATCTGGTTCGACCCGTTCCGGTGCGTCCTGTGCGGCGCCTGCGCCGACGTCTGCCCGGAGGGCGTCATCCACATGGTGGACATCAACCAGCTCAAGAGCGAGGGACTCCTGCCCGAGGTCGAGGAGGCGTACGGCTGGGAGAACGGCGCCGCGATGGTCCTCGACGAGGAGCGCTGCATCCGCTGCGCGCTGTGCGTCAAGCGATGCCCGTTCGACGCCATTACGATGGAGCGGTTCGAGCTCCAGGAGGTCTCGAGCGACGGCCGGCTCTACAAGGAGTCGTACCGTGATGCCCAGCTCGCCGGTACGGCCGGCGTGGCAGGAGGATCCAGGTGAGTTTCCTCGAGCGGGTGGACAACACCATTCGCCGCAGCCCCGTCTGGCGTTCGATCTTCCGCAACCCGTATCCGAACGACGAGCGGTCGCGGGCCT
>DATIUS010000051.1:0-19000 GCA_035466655.1 Candidatus Sulfomarinibacteraceae bacterium | reverse complement strand
ACGCTGACCGGCGCGGAGACGCCCTTGACCGCGGCATCGCGCGGCTGCGATGTCGCGAGGTCGCCCGTCTCCGTGAGCGCCTCGGCGGTCGCGAGAATCTCACCGCCGCCGGCCAGCGCGGCGACCCGGGCGGCGACGTGGACGCCCATGCCGCTGTAGTCGTCGCCGCGCTGGTTGGCCTCGGCCGCGTGCAGTCCGATGCGAACGGAGATCGCGAAGCCGGTCGCGGCACGATGGTCACGCAGGGCGCGCTGGATCGCGATGGCGCACTCGACACCGCGTCGCGCCGCGTCGAAGGCGACGAAGAAGCCGTCACCGGTCGAGTTGACGACATGGCCGCCGCCCGTCGCGATGAGGCCGCGGAGCGTGTCGTCGTGCCAGCGCAGCAGGCGCTCCCAGGCCTGATCACCGAGAGCTTCGGCGAGGGCCGTGGAGCCCACGATATCCGTGAACATGAACGTCTTGCGGACCTGGACCGGCCCGCTCCGCCGGTCCTCGGCGTCACGCAGCTCGCGCTCCGCCACGGAGGCATCGGCTTGAGCTCCGAGCCGACGGAACTCCTCGAGGGCCGCTCGCAGCTCGAGATCCGCGTCCTCCTCGTCGCCGGTGGCCCGAAGCGCGCCCGCGAGGAGCGCTCGTGCGCGGGCGACCTCGTACGGCGCCCCGACCTCGCGCCAGCTCCGGATCGCTGACCGGAGCGCGCCGATGGCCGCGGCCGGATCGGCCTCCGCGAGGCGCAGGCGCGCCACGGCCACCTGGCGGCCAGCCTCGAGCGCGGGCGACGGGTAGCCGCCCACGATGCCCGACAGGTCGTCGAGCGCGGCCCGTGCCCGCTCGAGGTCGCCGCTCGCGATCGCGATCTCGACCTGCGCCGGGAGCAGCCGAGCGCGGGACCATCGGTTCCCGGTCTCATCGGCGACGGCTCCGTTGATCGCTGCCGTGGCGGCCTTGACCTTGCCCTCGGCGAGCCGGATCAGCGCGAGGGCGGGATGCGGAGAGCGACCGCGGGCGTGTGCCTCGCGGAGGGCTTCCTCGGATCCGGCGAAGTCGCCCTTGAGGCGCCGGATGTCGCCGATCGCGTAGAAGCCGTCGGCCTGTGGGCCTCCGGCCTTGTAGTCCTCCAGCTCGATCGTCGCCTGCTGGAGCTCCGTCTCGGCGCGCTCCCAGGCGCCGCTCACGACGGCGACCTCGGCGCGGTGGATCCGGCACACGCCGGGAAACCCTGACACGGACTGGCGCCGGCAGTACTTCTCCGTCGCCTCGATCCACTCGGTCGCTCGACGGTAGTCGGTGAGGTCACGACAGGCCGAGATCATTCGACACGCGGTCAATCCGGAGGTGAACGGTGTGAGCTCCCCGTTGACGGCCGCGAAGGAGGCCTCCTCCATCAGGGCGAAGCCCTCGGTCGTGGACCCGGACGCGAGCTTGAGCTCGCCCAGGGTCATCTGCGCGTACGCCTTGAGGTCCGCGTCGGCGGCCCGTTCCCCGATCGCGATCGCCTGCTCGGCAAGCGCAAGGGCCGTGTCGGGGTCGCCGGACATGCCGGCCAGCTCGCTGCGGATGAGCGTGAGGTAGCCGTGCGCGTACGTGTCTCCCTCGGCCCCGAGGATCTTCTCGGCTCGCCTGACCCAGCCGGCCGCGATCGACTCCTTGCCCGCGAAGTAGTGGTGATGCGCGAGATCCAGCGCGAGATAGGCCGCCCGGATCTGATCGCCATCCGCAAGGTGGGCCCGGAACGCCCGCTCCTTGATGTCCAGCTCGGCATCCGCATGGGCGGCGAAGAAGGCGGCCTCGGCCAGGCGCTCGAGGTCCGCTCCGGTCAGCCGACCCGCTCGATCGGCCTCCGACAATCGCTCGAAGGCTTCCGGCCATGCATGGCGGGCGAGCGCGTCGCGGCCCGCCTGGAGAGGATCGACGGGCATCGCGGAGGTCGGGGACGAGACCTCGGTCATGGGGTTGATTGTGCCATGCGCCTCAAGGGCTTCCAGTCGGGTAGATTCGGGCACCACCGCACTGACCACGGAGGCAGGCCATGGCCGAGCACGTCGCGCTGTTGATCGGGACGCCGAAGGGGGCGTTCGTGCTGGACGGCGATGCTCGCCGACGCGACTGGGCACTTCGCGGGCCGCTCTGCGAGGGCTGGCCGATCCACGACGTGTCGGTGGAGCCCGCATCCGGCGCGCTCCTTGCCGGCGGTGGGAGCCCCTGGTACGGCCCGGCGGTCTGGCGGAGCGACGATCTCGGCGCGACCTGGACGCATTCCAGCGAGGGCCTCACCTACGGCGACGACGGTCCGCCGGTCAAGACGGTCTGGAACGTGACGGCCGCTCGTGACGTGATCTATGCGGGCGTCGAGCCGGCCGGCCTCTTTCGAAGCCGCGACGGCGGCCGGACCTGGGCGCACGTGGCCGGACTGACCGATCACCCGACGCGCTCCGGATGGCAGGCCGGCAATGGCGGTCTCATCCTCCACTCCATCGTCCCCCACCCCGCCGACGACGATCGGCTGTGGGTCGGGATCTCCGCGGTCGGCGCGTTCGAGACACGCGACGGCGGAGCGACCTGGGAGACCCGGAACAAGGGGGTCCGCGCGGATTTCAACCCGGACAACAGGTACCCGGAATGGGGCCAGTGCGTCCACAAGTTGGTCATGGCGGCGGACGGCGGCGAGCATCTCTACCAGCAGAACCACTGCGGCGTCTACCGCTCCGCCGACGGCGGACGGCAGTGGGAGGAGATCACCTCGGGGCTCCCCTCTGAATTCGGCTTCCCGATGACAGCGCACCCACGCGACCCGCTCACCGCCTGGACGATCCCGTTGACGCCACCCGAGCTCGGCCGGTACATGCCCGGGGCGAGCGCCGCCGTCTGGCGGACCCACGACGGCGGGGATTCATGGGTCCGATCCGGCGAGGGCCTGCCGCAGCGCGACGCCTACGTCGGCGTCCTGCGCGAGGCGATGGCCATCGATCGGCTCGATCCGGTCGGCGTCTACTTCGGCACGAGCACCGGCCAGCTCTACGGCAGCTCCGACGAAGGCGTGACCTGGCGGTTGATCGCGGACAACCTGCCGCCGATCTGGTCGGTCGAGGCGACGGTCGGCTGAGCCCCGATCCCGTGGCCGAGCGTCCGGCGCCCGCGGTCGTGCACCTTCCGCGATCCCTGGTCGCCCTCTTCCCAGGTACCGAACGGCGAGTCGAGGTCGCCGGGGCGACCGTCGCCGAGGTCATCGACGAGCTCGACCGGGTGGTCCCGGGGATCCGCAACCGGGTCCTCGATGCCGGGCCGGCCATCCGGACGCATCTCAACGTCTATGTCGCCGGGGTCCGAGCGGGGCTCGACACGCCCGTGCCGCCGCGAGCGGACGTGCACATCATTCCGGCGGTTTCCGGCGGCTGACCCCTTCTTTGCGCAGGCCCTGGCGTGTACAGTCCGACGGACCGCCGGGTCGAACCCGTCGCGGGTTGGAGCTGGACGTGAGGAGGGATCCGTGCTCGGACGCTTGTTGACTCGGCTGCTCGATGCCCAGGATGTCTGGGCGCGTCCCCTCGGCGACGCCGTCAACCGCGTGCTGGCGGCGATCTTCCGGCCCATCCGGCCGATCAAGGACCTGTTGAACGGGACCTGGCTCGGCCATCCGCTCCACCCGGCGATCACCGACGTGCCGATCGGAGCGTTCCTCGTCGCACTCGTCCTCGATGTTGGCGGCGTGGGCCGCGGCGCCCTGCTGGCCAGCATCGTCGGCCAGCTTGCGTTCATCGCTTCGGCGGTCACGGGCCTCGGCGACTACACCGACACCGATGGTCGGGCCCGGACACGGGCCACGGTCCACGGGCTGATGATGCTGATCGGCGGAGCTCTCACCGCCGCCTCCCTGGTGCTCCGCGTCGGGACCGACGCCACCGGAGGTCTGCCGCTCGTGCTGCTGGCGATCGGCTTCCTGGTCATCGCAGCCGGCGCGTATGTCGGTGGCGACGTGGTGTACCTGTTCGGCAACATGGTCAGCCGCCACGCCTTCCGCGGCGCCGGCACGAAGTGGGTCCGCCTCGAGACCGCCGACGGTGTCGAGCCCGACGCCCTCCCGGAGCTGGTCCCGGCGCGAGCGAAGCTCGGCATCAACACGCTCGTCCTGGTCCGCGAGGGCGCAACAGTCCACGCGCTCCACGACACCTGCGCCCATGCGGCCGGTTCGCTGTCGGATGGGAAGGTCGCCGATGGCTGCGTCGAGTGCCCCGTCCACGGGGCTCGTTACCGGCTCCGGGACGGGCGCGTCGTTCGCGGTCCGGCCCTCTACGACCAGCCGGCCTACGAGGTCAGGCGCGGCGAATCCGGCTGGGAGGGTCGCCGGGTCGGCTGAACGAGCCCCGATCGACGGTCCGACTGCGCGCGTCCGGCCCTTCAGATCGGCGGCGGCTGCCAGCCGCCGGAGGCATCCTCGATCACGAGCGCCCCGGCGATGGCGAGGTCCTCGCGCCACGGCGGAGCGACCACCTGGACGCCGATCGGGAGACTGCCGGGCGCCGTGCCGCCTCGAACCACGGCGGCCGGCCAGCCCGTCAGGTTGTGGATGTCGCTGTACGTGTCGCCGAACCATGCCGCCGTGCTCTCCCCGTGGCGAATCGCCGGCTGCGGCATCGCCGGACAGACGATCAGATCGACGTCCTGCATCCACGTGAGCAGCCGCGCCCGCACGTCGTCGGCTCGTTCGATGAGGGCCGTCAGGTCGTCGCCGGAGAGCGCCGGTTTCGGCACCACCCAATCCCGTTTCTCATAGGAGCCCCTGCCCGGTGTCCCCGCGGCGCTGATCAGCCGCCAGAGCCAGGCGAAGCCATCGGCCCGGATGAGGCCGTCCCACGACTCCCAGGCGTCTCGGAGGGCTGGCGGGACGCGCTCCTCGACCCTGGCGCCGGTGGCGCCCAGCGCTTCGGCGGCGGCCGAGACGGCGGCCAGGGTCTCGGGGGTAGGGGTCCGGATGCCGTTGTCCCCGAACGTCACGACCCTCAGGGCGGAAACCTCCACGGCCGCGGGGTCAGCGAGCGGGACGGCGACGACGTGGGGGTCCTCCCCGTCCGGCCCCGCGATGACCGGGAGCAGCAGCGCCAGATCCTCGACCCGGCGTGCCATCGGGCCGAGTTGGGTGAACGATTCGAACAGCCCGCCATACCCGGGCCAGTGGCCAGTCCTCGGGACGCGGCCGCTCGTCGGCTTGAGGCCCGCGATCCCGCAGACGTGCGCCGGCTGCCGAATGCTGTCGCCAGTGTCGCTCCCGATGTCGAACGCAGAACCACCCGCCGCCACGATGGCCGCGGCTCCACCGCTGCTGCCGCCCGGCGTCCGGTCCAGGTCGTACGGGTTCGAGGTCCGACCGTAGACGTCGTTGTCGGTTTCGTCCGACCAGGTGAACTCGGGCGTGTTGGTCTTGCCCAGGAGGATCGCCCCCGCTGCCTTGAGGCGCGCGACGACCGTCGCGTCGCGGCCCGGGACCCGGCCGCGCCAGCCCACCGTCCCGGCCGTGGTCACGAGCCCCGCGGTGTCCAGCGAGTCCTTGGCCGTGAACGGGACGCCGTGGAGCGGACCTCGAAGGACGCCTCGGGCGAGGTCGGCGTCGGCTTCAGCGGCCCGCTCGCGGGCGTCATCGGCGAGTCTGACGACGGCGTTCAGGCGGGGATTGACGGCCTCGATCCGAGCCAGGCAGTCGTCCACGACCTCGACCGAGGAGGCCTCGCGGCTCCGGATCAAGGCGGCCAGGCGGGTAGCGGAGGCGTAGTGGAGCTCGTCGGACATGCCGGTGCGGGTCCTCGGCGGGGGCGTGTCACGAAGACTACCGTGCGCGAGCGGCCTCCTCCACGGCGGGGCCGCCGAATCGGGTGGTGGCGAAGATGCGCCGGCGCGTCCCCGGGTCCTTCCACGCGTCGTGCGCCAGCCCGGCCTTTCCGCAGGCAGCGGACAGCATCGCCTCGACGTCCCAGCCATGATCGGTGGCGACCTCGGGCAGGAGCAGGGCCGTGCAGCCGCCGCGCTCGACGATCACGCCGTGGACTCCGGACCGGAAGTCGGCAACGTCGGCGAGCTCGGCGGGCGTGCCGAGGACCGAGATGTCCAGGTGCAGCCCAGGCAGTTCGTCCGCCTCGACCGGCCGGAAGCGCGGATCCCGAAGGGCGGCCGACACCGCCGCGGCGGCCACGGCCTCGCCGATGGGTCGATGCGGGTCGAGGTTTCCGACGCAGCCGCGAAGCTCGCCGGACTCGGTCAGGGTCACGAACACGGCGGCGTGCGTGGCAGGTTCGGGACCGCGGTCCAAGAACGCCTCGAAGTCACGGGCCGCGAGGCCGCCGGTCGCGACGCCGAGGGCGGCGCGGGCGATGTCGAGCAGGGCTCGGCGCGCCGTGGCGGGGACGGCCGGGGCGGCCGGGGCGGCCGGGGCGCCGAAGTCAACCTCGGCCGGTCGATCTCGAGCGGTCGTTGCCATCGTCGTGTCGCCTCCAGTGCGACGGCAACCATCCCGCGACGAACGGGGGCCGTGCGAGGGCGGTTCATCCCGGATTCCGGACCGCCCGGCACTGTCCGCCGGGCCCAGGGCAACCCAGACTCCAGCACAGCGCCATGGCCCTTCATCCGCCCGCCCCCGTCGCGGTTCCGTCGGCGCTGGCCGAGGTCCAGCCTGACGGGAGCATCCGTTGCGGTGTGTGCGCCCACCGGTGTCTCGTCCGGCCGGGCCGGCGCGGCATCTGCGGCGTGCGCGAGCATCGCGACGGCCGGCTCATGTGCAACGCGTACGGGGCGGTCGCCGCGGTCGGGCTCGACCCGATCGAGAAGAAGCCGCTCTTCCACGTCGACCCAGGCTCGCTGAGCTACTCGATCGCGACGAAGGGTTGCCCCTTCCACTGCCGGTTCTGCCAGAACTGGGAGATCGCCCAGGCACCGCGCCTGGGGCTGGACATCCCCGTCCGGTCGCTCCCGCCCGCCGCTGTCGTGACCGAGGCGCGACGGGTCGGGGCGCGCTCGATCGCGTACACCTACGTCGAGCCGACGGTCTTCCTCGAGTACGCGCTCGAGACCGGCCGGCTGGCGCGCGAGGCCGGCCTGCGGAACCTGTTCATCACCGACGGCTACGCAACGCCCGAGGCCGTGGGCCTCCTCGCCGGGGTTCTCGACGCGGCCAACGTCGATCTCAAGGCATTCGACGATGCCTTCTACCGCCGCCTGTGCGGGGCCCGGCTGGGCCACGTCCTCGAAGCGATCCTCGCCATGCACGAGGTGGGCATCTGGCTGGAGCTGACGACGCTCGTCATCCCCGGTTTCAACGACTCGGACGCCGAGCTCCGGTCCCTGACCGGCTGGATCGTCGAGAACCTGGGGCCGCTCGTGCCATGGCACGTGAGCCGCTTCTTCCCGGCCCACCAGATGCGTGACGTGGCACCCACGCCGCTCGCATCCCTCCGCCGCGCCGCCCTGATCGGGCATGACGCCGGTCTCCAGCACGTCTACGTCGGCAACGCCCCGGAGCTGGACCTCGAGGACACACGCTGCGCCGGCTGTTCCCGGCTGCTCATCGAGCGGCACGGCTACCGCACACGGGTTCATCTCAACGAGGCAGGCGCCTGTCCCGGTTGTGGCCGGCCGCTCGAGGGTGTGGGCCTCCTGCGCTCGGGACCGGCCCGCGATCCGGAGCGGACCCTGGACCGGGAGCTTTGCGGATGAGCACGAAGGGACGCAAGCCGGCGACCGGGGCGACACCGGAGGACTGGCCCGTCCGGGCCCCTGCCGTCGCTGGGTCGTTCTACCCGGCATCCGGCACGGCGCTCGCCTTCCTCGTCCAGGAGCTGCTGGTGGACGCGGCCAGCCTCGCCACGCCCGCGTTCGTGGCCGGTCACCCGGCGATGGTCCCGACGGGACTCCTCGTGCCGCACGCCGGACTCGAGTATTCAGGCGTCGTCGCCGCCAGTGCGTGGGCGACGCTCAGCGCACCGCCACCGCAGGCGGGGGGGATGGACGCGCCGATGACCGTGGTCATCCTCGGGACGAACCACCGCGCCGGATGGCTCGACGGCATCGGGGCCTGGGATGCGGGGGCCTGGCGGACCCCGATCGGCGACGTGCAGGTGGGCAACCGGGTCGCCCGCGCGATCGTGGGCCTCGGTCCGCCCTTCGGTGTCGACCGCGATGCTCACGATGACGAACATTCGATCGAGGTCCAGCTGCCGCTGCTGCAGACGGTCCGCCCCGTTTCGGCGATCGTTCCGCTGGCGGTCTCGGCCGGGACCGGCCCCGAGGCGATCGACGCCGGTCGCCGGCTCGGCGAGCTTCTCGCCGATATCCGTGACGAGGGGACGGCCGTCACCCTGGTACTGAGCTCGGACATGGCCCACTACCCCCCTGCGCTCGCCAGCGAGGAGGTGACCGAGGCGCTCCTCCCCTCGATCCTCGCGGTGGATCCCAAGGGCCTCGCGGCCCGCGAGGCCGCGGTCCGGGAGGCGCGGATCCCGGGCCTCGTGTGCGGGATGTGCGGCATCGAGCCGACGGTCGTCGGCCTCGCTGCGCTGCGAGCGATGGGCGTGAGCTCGGGGGTTCGCCTGGCGGCCTCGACCTCGGCCGATCGTGGCGGTCCGTCCCATCGGACGGTCGGCTACCTGGCGGTTCGATTCGATTCCTGAAACCCGCACCTGGCGAACGTCCGGATCGCGGCCGCGTCGTCCGGTCCCGGCGTACGATCGCCACATGGACGATGACCTCGATCCCCGCGAAGCCGAACGGGCGCGAAGGCGAGACAAGGAACTCGAGGCCGAGCGTCGGGCGCTCATGAATCCCGGCATGGGCAAGGTCTTCAAGCAGATCCAGGACGCCCAGGCGAAGGCGGCCGAGGAGCCGCCCAGGCGCCGCCGGCGGCGGCTGAAGACCTGACGGCTACTCGACGAGTTCGCGGCCAATATGGCGGGCGGGCGCAGCCGAGTAGCCGAGCGAGGCCCAGAACGCGGCACCGCCCTCGTTCTCATCCCGGACGATCACGTTGACGCCATCCCGGCGAGCGTAGCCGAGGAGCGGCCAACCCGCAGCCGTTCTCCCAGGGCCTGCGCGCGGCCGTCGCCGGCGGATAGACTCCCGGGCGGGACAGAAGCAGGGAGGCGCAGGACGCCAGGATGTCCAGGCTGGCCCGCCCGGTCGCGATCACGATGGCCCTGGCCACCGGGCTGCTCCTGCTCGCGGCGTTCGTGCTCTGGGCGAGGTCGGGTTTCGCCACGCCACCCTACGTGTTCATGCGCGGCTGGATCGGGATGTTCGCGTTCATCCTGGCCGGGGTGGCGCAGCTCACCTCCGGGCTCGTGATCGCGCTTCGGCGCCCCGACCTCAGCATCGGACCGCTGGGGCTCCTCTTCGCGTTCATCCTCTCGACCGCGACGGTCGCCAACGCGTACCTCGCGCTCGCCGCGAGCGGCGTTTCGGTCCCCTGGGATCCGCGCTGGGTCGCGTGGGCCCCGTCGTGCCTGGCCTTCGCCGGGGCGACACTCACCGCGCAGTGGCTCGGGCTCATCTTCCCGGACGGCCGGCTGCATCGGCCATACGGCGGTGCCGCTCTCGCCGTCATCGCCACAGGAGCCATCCTGACCGCCGTGGCCATGGGATTCCAGCCCGGCTTCCTGATCCTGTATCCAGGCATCCCGAGCCCGCTGGCGGTCGATCCGTCGCTCGGCGGACCCCTCCTTGCGACGGCAATCTTCGGGCTGGGCCTCCTCGGGCTCGGCGGCGTCGCGGTCAGCGTCGTGCTGGTCGGGCGCTACCGGAGCGCGGACCGCATCGTCCGCGCCCAGCTGCGCTGGTACATCGCGACCGCGATCCTCCTCGTCGCCGGCTTCCTGGCCTTCCTCGGAGTCCTCGCCTCGCTCCCGAACGGGTCGCCGCTCGGCGAGGCGGTGCTCGTCGCGTTCGTGATCTCGGCTGCCCTCCCTCCGGTTGCGATCGTCGTCGCGATCACTCGCTACCACCTCTTCGAGATCGACACCATCCTCAGCCGAACGTTCGTGTTCGGGGCGCTGACGGCCATCCTCGCCGGCGTCTACACCGCCTCGATCCGCCTGTTCAACCTCCTCTTCACCACGGTGACCGGCGAGGCCTCGGAGGCAGCGCTTGTCATCACCACACTCGTGATCGCGGCGAGCTTCACGCCGCTCAAACGGCGCCTCGAGGGTGTCGTCGAGCGCCGTTTCACGGGTCTCCAGGCCCCCTCCGGCGAGTCCGGCAGCGCCAGCGCGGCTGAAGCCTCGACGTTCAGTCCTTCTGGGGCGGGGTCGGGCCCGGTCGGCGTGGACGAGGCGACGCTTCGACGCCTCGTGGCGGCCGTCCTCGCCGACCCGACGATGGCGGCCGCCCTCGAAGCTCGGTCGGCGAGCGCCACCGCAGGCCCCGAGTCCGCCGACCCACCCGCGCCCGAAACGGCCTCGTAGTGGCGATCTCGCTCCGCTCGGTCCGCGCCACTCGCTACGTCACGCCGTTTCGGGAAGGCGGATCCCTGCCGGGTCTCGTGGAGGCGGACGACGACGGCCTCTATGTCGTCAAGTTCCGGGGCGCCGCGCAGGGTCCCCGGGCGCTGGTCGCCGAGCTCCTTGCCGGCGAGCTTGGGCGCGCGATCGGCCTGCCCGTTCCCGAGCTCGTTTTCGTCGAGATCGATCCGGAGCTGGCGACGGGCGAGCCGGACTACTGGGTCCGAGAGCTGCTCGAGAAGAGCCCGGGCTGCAACGTCGGGCTCGACTTCCTCCCCGGGTCGCTGACCTACAGCCCCGCGGCGGACCCGCGTCCGGAGCCGGCGTTCGCCGCCGACATCGTCTGGTTCGACTCGCTCGTCACGAACGCTGATCGCTCGTCGCGCAACCCGAATATGCTCGCCTGGCACGGGCGGCTCTGGCTGATCGATCATGGCGCCGCCTTCTTCGTCCATCACGCCTGGAGTGATCCCGACGGCCATGCACGGCGACCGCTCGCCACGATCCACGACCACATCCTGCTCGGCCGTGCCGGCTCGATCGCGGCCGCCCATGACCGAATGGCACCCCTCGTGACCGCGGGGCTTGTCGGGGAGCTCGTCCGGTTGATCCCGGACGCCTGGCTGGCGCCGGACGGGCCGGCCGGAGGGCCGGCCGGGCAGCGCACGGCCTACGAGCGGTACATCGCGACCCGCCTCGATGCGCAGGCCGGCCTGTCCCGCGACCTGGATCTGGCTCGCCATGCCCGGTGAGGCGTTCGAGTACGCCGTCCTGCGGGTGGCGCCCAGGGTGGACCGCGGCGAGCTCGTCAACGCGGGAGTGGTCCTGTATTGCCGGACCCTCCGGTTCCTCGATTGTCGGATCGAGCTCGACGAGGCGCGCCGCCGGGTCCTCCTGGCGCTCGAACCGACGCTCGACCTCGACGGCGTCCTGCGGCACCTCGCGGTGATCGAGCAGATCGTCCGGGGAGACCCGGCGGGCGGCACCGTCGCCACCCTCGCCGCTCCCGAGCGATTCCGTTGGGTCGTCAGCCCATCGAGCACGATGATCCAGCCGTCCGAGGTCCACACCGGCGTGACCACGGACCCGGCAGCATCCCTCGAGCACCTCTTCGTGGCGCAACTCGGGTAGCTCCGGCCGCCGCCCACGTCCGTGTGTCTCTCTCCCGTCGCCAGCGGAGGGCAGGCGGCGAGTGCCCGGCGGCACCCGTCAGGGCGTGGCGTCCACCCCGGTCCACTGCCGATCCATGGCCAGGTGGAGCAGCGTCGGGCGGTCGGCGACCAGCGCCTGGCGGATCGCGGGCTCGAGGCCGGCATCGGTGTCGACATGCACGCCGCGCGCACCCAGTGCGCGAGCCGCAGCCGCGAAGTCGATCGGGCCGAGGTCCGTGCCGGCGGTCGAGCCGCCCTCGCGCGCCTCCTGGTGCGTCCGGATCATCCCGTACTGCTCGTTGTCGAAGACCACGATGATGGTCCGGAGGCCCATCCGAACCGCGGTCTCGACCTCCGCGAGGGTCATCCCGAGCCCGCCGTCGCCGACGAGCGCGACGACCGTCCGGTCGCGGTGGACGAGGCCGGCGGCGATGGCGGCCGGCAGTCCGTAGCCCATGGCACCGGACGTCGGGCCGAGGAAGGTGCCCGGCCGCCGGAAGCGGAACCCGCGGGCCGCCCAGCCGCCGAAGCTGCCCGCGTCGGTCGTGATGATGGCGTCGTCCGGGAGGAGTCGCCGCAGCGTGGTGATCACCCGTCCCGGATGGATGCCCGGTCCGCTCCACGGGTGGCCGTCGACCACGGCAGCAGCCTCCCAGGCCGCCCGATCCGCCGCGTTGCGGGCGATGCGAGCGTCCGTGGAGGCGGCATCCAGCACGCCACGACTCTCGAGGCGTGCGATCGCCGCGCGGAGGAACTGCTTCGCGTCCGACTCGACGGTGAGGTCCGGGCCCCGCAGGGACGTAGAGGGCCGGCCGGGCGCGAGGTCCACGTGCGCCCAGCGCGTCCCGTCGGCCGGGATCGACCAGCCGAACGATGCGACCTCGCCAAGCCGGCAGCCCAGGACGAGCATCGCGTCCGCGCGCTCGAGTCGTTCGCGTACCGTCGCCGGCGCCCCGAACCCGGTCATGCCGAGGAAGAGCGGATGGTCGTTGGAGATCACGTCCCCTCGCCGCCAGGCGCCGATGACCGGGACCCGCAGCAGCTCCGCGAGCCGGACCAGATCGTTCGACGTCCGCGCCCTGAGGATCCCGCCGCCGGCCAGGATCACCGGTCGCTCGGCGCTTGCGAGGAGATGGAGCACGGCCCCGACCTCCCCGTCCGTCGGCCGACGCGGCACGACGCGCGGGGCGGGAACGACGTCACCGCTCGGAAGGACCTCGTCGAGGAGGTCCTCTGCGAGGGCGAGGAGCACCGGCCCGGGTCGGCCGGTCGTCGCCTCCACGAGGCCACGCTCGACCGCGGCGACGGCCTCGCCGAGATCGCGCGGCTCGGCCGCCCACTTCGCCAGCCGGCCGATGCTGTCGACGAGCTCGACCTCCTGGAACCCCTCTCGACCGCGGGAGGAGCGCGCGACCTGGCCGACGAGCGCGAACATCGGGCTCGAGTCGGCGTACGCGGTGTGGATCCCGATGGCGAGGTTGGCGGCGCCGACCGCCCGCGTCGCCAGGCACGCGGCCGGCCGGCCGGTCAGCTGTGCGTGGGCCTCCGCCATGAACGCGGCGGCTCCTTCGTGATGGGTTGCCACGACATGGATCCCGGCGCCCTCGAGACCATCGATCAGGCCGAGGAAGCTCTCCCCCGGCACGGTGAAGGCCCAGCGGACGCCGGCCCGCCGGAGCGCGTCCGCCACCATCCGGCCGACGGTGATCGGTCCGGCCGGGGCAACCGGGGCCGACTCCTCCGCGACGGCGATCTCGGGCTCCGGCTCGGGCTCGACCGGCTCCGCGCCTGCCGAGCCTTCGAGCTCGGGCGCGCCTGGCTCGGCCTCGGCTGCGGCGGGCTCGAACTCGACCGGTTCCGCGCCCGCCGAGACGTCAAGCCCGGGCGCGCCTGGCTCGGCCTCGGCTGCGGCGGGCTCGAACTCGACCGCTTCCGCGTCGAGCACGGCTTCGGGTTCGACAGCTTCGGGCTCGGCGCCCCCTGTGTGCGCCGGCGTCTCGTCCAGCTCGAGGTCCTCCGTGTCAGGCATTCGGGTTCGGGAGCAGCGTCACGAGCATGCTCATCATCACCAGCACCGCAAGGAGCGCCATGAGGATGCGGCCGATTCGCGCCCCGGGGATCATGGCGCTACCGGTAGTTCTGGAACTGGAGCGGGACGACCTCATCGAGCTCGCGCAGGCGGACGATCACCCGCTGGAGCTCGTCCTTGCTCTTGCCCGAGACGCGGACGGCATCCCCCTGGATCTGCGACTTCACCTTCGGGAATTCGTCGCGGATGAGCCTGGTCAGCTTCTTGGCGAGCTCGTCGGACAACCCCCGGCGGAGGCCGATCCGCTGCCGCACCTTGTTGCCGCCGGCCGGCTCCACCTTGCCGAAGTCGAAGATCTTCAGGGACAGGTTCCGACGCACTGCCTTCGACTCGATGAGGTCCTTCACGGCCGCGGCCCGGAACTCGTCGTCGGTGAGGAGCGTGAGCTCCGTCGGGGCCTGCTCCAGCTCGACGGTCGCGCCCTTGAAGTCGTACCGCTGGATGACCTCGCGGCGAACCTGGTCGAGTGCGTTCCGCAGCTCCTGGACGTCAAACTCGCTGACGACGTCGAATGAGACTTCACCCGCCATCGGTGCTCCGTTGCCTCCCTGGCTGCATCGCCGTGCTCGGCTGATCCAGCCGCAGTCCGCTGTCGCTGCCGGTCATGTCCCCCGGCGCGCCGTGTCGACGGGATCGTCGGCGGGACGACCCGGCATGGCGTCGGGATGTCAACTCTACTCGTTCTCGGCGAGGCGCTCCAGCAGGCGCTCCGCGATCCGGTAGCTCCGACCGCCCCCCATCACGAGGACGGCATCCCCCGGCCGGACTTCGGCCGCGAGCCAGTCCGCGGTCGCCTCCACGGATCCCGGCGCATGCACGGGCATACCGGGCCGGCTCCGAGCCGTGGCGGCGGCGAGGTCCCCCGCCGTCACGACGGTCGTGTCGAGGTCCCGTCCGGCCCAGATGTCCGCGATCGCGACGGCGTCGGCCGTCGCCAGCGCCGCGGCGAGGTCCCCGAGGAGCGCGGCCGTGCGGTGGTAGGTGAGCGGCTCGCAGGCAACCCAGAGGCGGCGGCCGGGCTCAAGCTGGCGGACCGCTGCGAGCGTCGCCCGGATCGCCGTCGGGTGATGCCCGTAGTCGTCGTAGACCACCACGCCGTGCGACTCGCCCTTGCGCTCGAGGCGCCGCCCGACGCCGGTGAACGACGCCAGGCCGGAGATGATCGCCTCCGAAGCCAGCCCGAGCGCGGCGGCGGTCCCGGCCACGCCGAGCGCGTTGGCCGCGTTGTGCCGGCCTGCCGTCCGGAGCCGGACGACGATCGGTGAGCGCGGCCTCCCTGCGGCCCGGGCGGAAGCGGTCGACCCGGCGGACCCCGAGTGCACCGGACGTGCGAGATCGATCAGCCCGTGCCCGTCCAGTTCGACCGACGTCCCGGCCGGCGACGTGGCAGTGATCCGGCCGACGAGCGCGGCCGCCGGCCCGAGTGCCGTACCGTGGCGATCAGCCAGCTCGGCGGCCGCTGCCCCCGGCGATCCGTCCGCCGAATCGGCGAGGGCGACGGCGAGCAGGCGACCCTCCCACCCCCGCAGGCGATCGACGATCTCGGCGACGCCCGCATCGCCGACGTTGGCGATCAGCGTGGGCGGACCACCATCAGAGGCCGGGCCTGCCCGGCGCAGCCAGCTCTCGAACGCGTCCACCACGGCCGTTCGATCGGCGAACACGTCGGGATGATCCCACTCCGCGCTCGTCAGGAGGACGACCGAGGGTCGGAACGGGTCGAAGTTGCCGGCGTACTCGTCCGCCTCGACGACGAACGGCTCGCCCTGTCCGATCCGGGCCGTCGCCGCGATCCCTCCGGTGAGATCCGGGGCGAGGAGCGCCCCCACGAATGCCGACGGGTCCATCCCGCCTGCCACCAGCAGGTGGACGAGCCACCCGGCGGAGGTGCTCTTGCCGTGCGTCCCGGCCACCCCGATGAGGCGTCGACCGACCGCAGCGTCCGCGACAACCTGCTGCCACGGCTCCACCGGGATGCCCAGCGCGCGCGCCGCGCCGAGCTCCGGGTGGTCCGGTTCCACGGCGGTCAATGCCTTGCTGACGGCCAGGCGGTCCGGCCGGGTGGCGGTCCGGAGGTGGGCGGGATCGTGGCCGAGGTACCGCTGGACACCGGCGGCCTCGAGCGCCGGCGTGTACGGCGATCCCGCGCTCAGGTCGCAGCCGTCGACCCTCGCGCCCGCGGCCGTGGCCAGGAGCGCGGCGGCGGACGCTCCGGCGCCGGCCACCCCCACGACGTGGATCCCCTCCCCTGCCAGGATCCGGCGCGGTGGACGGGCCGGCGAGAGCCCCGCGCCGATCTCGAGCGAGGATCGCGTCACGTTCGGTCCCCGGAGTCACCCGAGCCCGCCAGCTCGATCAGGGCGACCAGGGTCGCCCGGGCACTGTCGCGACGGTTGGCCTCACGGTCCCCGGCCCACGTGAAGCGGCGAACCTCGACCGGCCCGGCAGTGAGCCCCGATCCGGCCCCTGCGGCGACCCCGACGTAGGTCAGTCCGACCGGCTTCTCCTCCGATCCGCCCCCAGGGCCGGCGATCCCGGTGACGGACGCGGCGATCGATGCGCCGAAGCGATCGCGGACCGCCATGGCCATCGCTCGCGCGACCTGGGCGCTGACGGCGCCGTGGGCAGCCATCGTCGCCGCCGGAACGCCGAGGATCTCGCGCTTCGAGGCGTCCGCGTACGCGACGACGCCGCCGAGGAAGTACCCCGACGATCCCGGAATGTCCGTCAGGGCCGCCGCGACGAGGCCGCCGGTGCACGATTCCGCGACCGCCACGGTCAGCCGCCGGCCAAGGCAGAGGCCCTGGAGCCGCTCGGCGAGCGCGCGCAGTTCCGCGTCGGCCACGCCGTTCAGCGGCGCTGGGTGAGCTGGGGTTGGGCCGGCGGCTGGAACAGCCACGTCTCCGGGATCCCGGGCCTGCCCAGCGCTCCGAGCGGGACACCGTTGAGGGTGAACTTCGTATAGCCGGAGGATCCGGTCCGGACCTCGACGGAGGTCGTGCCCTGGAAGGTGATCGTCCGCCCGTTCCGCAGCACCTTGCCGCTCTGCGGGATCGACGGATCGAGCACGCCATCGACCCAGACCTTCAGCCAGGCATCGCCGCCTTCGATCGTGACGACGAGGTTGACTCCGCGGTAGGCGACCGTCACGGACCTCGTGAGCGAGGCGGTCTTGCCCTCCGGCGACGTGGCCGTGATCGTGATCGTCCACCGTCCTTCCGTCAGCTCGAGCGGCGTGGCGAAGCTCCCGTCGGCGGCGACGCGGACGGTGAGCCCGTCCGGAACCTCCGGCGCCATGGTGGCGCCCGCGTCCGGCGAGGCAGGCACGGCCGTTGCCGGGGCCGGCGTCGGTGCGGGCGTCACGACCGGAGCGGGCGCGCCGTCCGGTGGTCCGAGGTAGGTGGACCGGATGATCACCGTCGTCGCGTTCGCTGTGACGCCCTCCACGGGAATCGCCCCGTTCTCGAACGTCGTGCCGTCCTGTGGCTGGGTCACCGTGAGTGTCGGCGCCTGGATGACGAGATACGGGACGTTGATCACGATGCGCCGCGGCGTCTCCGTGGGTTTGCCCGTCTCCGGGTCGACGGCGTTCACGTCGAACTGGTTCTGACCTCGCCGGAGCTCGACGTCGACGCTCCACGACCCGTCGGACAGTGCGGTGATCCGGTACGGCTGGGCTCGCCCCGGAACCTCCACGGTCACGGTCGCACCCGGCGTGGACGTTCCCTCGAGCCGGTAGCTCGTCGCGGACTCGTCGGCGTCGAAGATCGCGGTGGCCGGGCTCACGACGTCGAGCGCCGGGGGCTTCGCGAACCGCAGGAGCTGGACGGCAAGGTAGACGCCGAACAGGATGACGCCGAAGGTCATCAAGGCCGCGACGACGACAGACGGCGAGAAGGTCAGGGGCCGCGGCGCCTCGAGGATCGCGGTCGGGGCCACGACGACAGGCTCGGTGGGGACCTGGTCGCCGCGCTCACGGCGCCACTGGCGAAGCACGTCCTCCGGGTCCAGGTTCAGGTAGATGGCGTAGTTGCGCAGGAAGCCCTTCGTGTAGACCGCGCCGGGCAGCTCCCGGTAGTCGCCACGCTCCAGGGCGGCCAGGTAGCGCGCCCGGATCTTCGTGTCCCGCTCTGCCCGGAAGAGGTCCACGCCCTTCCGCTCGCGCGCGGTGGCCAGTCGGTCGGGCAGCGACGTCACCGGTGTCGCGGCGGCCGAGGCGCGCGCGTCGGCGTCGACCGGACGTCCGCCGGCCCGGCCGGTGGCGCCTGGAGCGGCACCGTCATGCCGGGCGTCGTCGCCCATGACCATGGTCCTAATCGTCCCCCGCGTCACCGTCTTCCGGATCCGCGCCCGGCGCGTCCCGGCGAAGCACGACCCGGGCGTTCGATCCGTCGAACGCCCCGATGTAGCCTCGCGCCTCCAGCTGGTCGATCATCCGGGCGGCCCGCGCGTAGCCGACCTTCAGGCGCCGCTGGAGGAGCGATGCCGAGGCGCGATCGTACTCCCGGATGACGCCGACGGCGTCGGGGAGGAGCCGGTCCGCCTCCTCGTCGGCGAGATCGTCCACCGAGCCTGTCGCGTCGTCGTCGCTCTCGATGATCGCCATGTCGTAGTGCGGGTCGTCGATCTGGTCCCGCCAGTGCTCGCCGATCCGGGCGATCTCGACGTCGGAGACGAAGACGCCCTGGAGCCGCATCGGGCGGGGCAGGTCCGCGGGCTGGTAGAGCATGTCGCCCCGGCCGATGAGGTCCTCCGCACCGGGGGCATCGAGGATCGTTCGCGAGTCGATCTGCGACGCCATCGCGAAGGCGATCCGGCTCGGGAAGTTCGCCTTGATGAGGCCGGTGACGACGTTGACGGACGGCCGCTGGGTGGCGAGGACCATGTGGACGCCGGTGGCCCGCGCCTTCTGGGCGAGCCGGACGATCGGGTCCTCGACGTTCTTGCCCTCCCGCATCATCAGGTCGGCGAGCTCGTCGATGACGATGACGATGTACGGCATCCGATCCGCGGGATCCGCCCGGGTCTCGTTGTAGGCGCGGATGTTCCGCGCGGTCGCCCCGGCGAACCGGCGGTAGCGACCCTCCATCTCGTTGACCGCCCACTTCAGCGCCGCCTTCGCCCGCTCCGGCTCCGTGATGACCGGCACCAGGAGGTGCGGCAGGCCGTTGTAGGCGGCGAGCTCGACCCGTTTCAGGTCCATCAGGATCATCCGGACGTCGTCCGGGCTCGCGTTGCACAGCAGGCTCGTGATGAGCGCGTTCACCATGACGCTCTTGCCCGAG
>DATIUS010000050.1:0-4786 GCA_035466655.1 Candidatus Sulfomarinibacteraceae bacterium | reverse complement strand
GGACGTCGTCGTCGCCGACGCCGGCCAGGCCGGCGAGCTCACGGTCACCGAAGCCGGCCCGTTTCACGGTCGCGAGGAGCGTGGCCGCGTCGTTGTCGCCGGGGTCGACCAGGCGGGCACCGAACGCCCGGACCTCGGCCTCGAGGGCCACGTTCCGCCCGAGCTCGGAGAGGAACCAGGTGTTGATGCCGGTCGCCCCGGCGATCGCCGCCTGCGGCACGCCCCGCCGCAGCAGGGCGAGGATCCGCCAGAGACGGTCGTCCGACGGGGCGAGGAACCGGCGCAGCACGATCGGCGCGGCAGTTCGCTGGGCGTGGCGTGTGGATTCGCAGGCCTCGCCGCGCTCGTCGATCCAGCGGACAGGGGCATCGTCGTCGTTACCCGCCTCGGCCCCCGTGTCGACCCCCAGGACCGCGGCGAGGTACTCGACCGGGCCAGCCCAGGCGGGATCCTCGGCGAGCGGCCCAGCGCCGGCCTGCTCGAGGCCCCGGAGCGCCTTGTTGAGGGCGCTACCGAAGGTCCGGTCGATCGCCATCACCTCGCCGGTCGCCTTCATCTGGCTGCCGAGCGAGCGATCGGCGGTCGGGAACTTGTCGAACGGGAAGCGCGGCAGCTTCACGACCACGTAGTCGAGCGCCGGCTCGAAGGCGGCGACGGTCGTGCCGGTGACGACGTTCGGGATCTCCGCGAGCCGCCGGCCGATCGCGATCTGGGCCGCCACGCGGGCGATCGGGTAGCCGGTCGCCTTGCTGGCAAGCGCCGAGGACCTCGACACCCGCGGGTTGACCTCGATGACCGCGTACGCCGTACTGTCCGGGGAGAGCGCGAACTGGACGTTGCAGCCGCCCTCGACGCCGAGCGCGCGGATGATCGCGAGGGCGGCCGTGCGGAGGCGCTGGTGCACCTGGTCCGAGAGGGTCTGGACCGGCGCGACGACGATCGAGTCGCCGGTGTGGACACCGAGCGGATCGACGTTCTCCATCGAGCAGACGGCGATGCAAGTGTCATCCGCGTCGCGCATCACCTCGTACTCGATCTCCTGCCAGCCGACGAGGCACTTCTCGACCATCACCTGGCCGATCGGGCTGGCCCGGAGGCCGCTCCGGACGCGCTCCCGGAACTGGGCCTCGGTCTCGACGATGCCGCCGCCCGTGCCACCCAGGGTGAAGGCGGGCCGGACGATGGCCGGCAGGCCGATCTCCGCGAGCGCCCGGTCCGCGGATGCCTCGCGGGCGGCCGGCGTCCCGCCGCCCACGATGGCCGACGGCGCGTACGGCTGGCCGATCCGGTCGAGCAGGTCGCGGAAGGCCTCGCGATCCTCGGCCATCTCGATGGCGCGAAGCGGGGTCCCCAGCAGGCGAACGTTGTAGCGTGCTAACACGCCAGCGCGGGCGAGGTCCATGGCGAGATTGAGCCCGGTCTGCCCGCCGAGGCCGGCTAGCAGGCCCTCCGGGCGCTCGACCGCGATGACGGCCTCGATCGCCTCGACGGTCAGCGGCTCGAGGTAGACCGCGTCGGCCACGTTCGGATCGGTCATGATCGTGGCCGGGTTCGAGTTCACGAGGACGGTCCGGACCCCCTCGGCGCGGAGCGCTCGGCAGGCCTGCGTGCCGGCGTAGTCGAACTCGGCGGCCTGGCCGATGACCACCGGCCCGGACCCGATGATCAGCACCGAGGCCGGCTTCCCGGCGGGGGTCGCGGGGGCGGCGGGGGCTGCGTGGGTCGCCGGTGCCGGTCGAGCCGCTCGGGCCGGTGGTGCCGCCCGAATCATGCGCTCCCCCATCGGCGTGCCGCGGCGACAAACCGGTCGAACACGGCGAGGGCGTCGAGCGGACCCGGGGCGCCCTCGGGGTGGTACTGGACCGTCTCGATCGGCAGCTCCCGGTGGCGAAGCCCCTCGACCGAGCCGTCGTTCAGGTTCAGCTGGCTCACGCGAAACCCCGACTCCGGCGGCAGGGAGTCCGCCACGACCTGGACCTCGTGGTTCTGGGCGGTCACCTGGACCAGGCCGGAGTCCACGTCCCGGACCGGGTGGTTCGCCCCATGGTGGCCGAAGCGCAGGCGGCTCGTGTCCGCGCCCGCGGCACGTCCGACGATCTGGTGGCCGAGGCAGATCCCGAGCAGCGGCCGCCCGTCGTCGATGATCGTCCGCGCCAATGCGACCGGCCCGGCGAGCCGGGCCGGATCCCCAGGGCCCGGCGACAGCACGACGCCCGCGACGTCAGGGGCAAGGATCTCCGCGGCATCGGCGGTGTGCGGCAGGACCCGGACGCGGAGGCCGCGCCGGACGAGACTCCGGACGATGTTCGCCTTGAGCCCGAAATCGACGATCGCCACGAGCGGGCCCGCGGCCCCCGGCTCAGCGACCTCGATGACGGCGGTCGGCGAGACCTGCCCGACGAAGTCCTGGTCCTCCCAGCGCGGGACGCCGGCGGCGGCCGTCGCGGCGGCCGCCCGATCCAGTTCCCCGGGTTCGAGGATCACCCCTCGGAGGCTCCCGTGTGCGCGCAGGTGGCGCGCGAGCGCCCGCGTGTCCACGCCGGCGATCGCGGGGATGTCGTGCGCACGGAGGAGCGCGGCGAGCTGCCGGGCGTCGTCGAGCACGGCGGCCGTCGCGTTGGCGACGACCAGCCCACGCAGCCAGGGCCGGATCGACTGGTCGTCATCCGGCAGGCGGCCGTAGTTGCCGATGAGCGGCGAGGTCA
Source organism: Candidatus Sulfomarinibacteraceae bacterium (assembly GCA_035466655.1). Taxonomy (GTDB): domain Bacteria; phylum Chloroflexota; class Limnocylindria; order Limnocylindrales; family CSP1-4; genus UBA5189. Next base: position 2,081 of record DATIUS010000050.1, on the reverse strand, counting down.
TGACCACGATCTGGCCGGCGTAGGACGGGTCCGTGCAAACCTCCTGGTAGCCGGTCTGGCTCGTGTTGACGACGAGGTCGCCGCCGGCTCCGGCCGGCGCGCCGAATGCGACACCAGGGAAGACGGACCCGTCCTCGAGCGCCAGCAACGCCGGGCCGAGGTCGCCGATCCGGGGATCGACGACGGCGCTCGCCCGCGGTAGCGGCGGCGGGATCACGCGGGCATGCGGCGGCCCGGGACGGGGCGGGGAGGAACGGCCGGGGACCACGGTCGCGGGGCGCGGCGAAGACCGCCGCCGATGGAGCTGGGCGCAGCCATCGAGCCTCCTTCCCGGCCTCACGGGACCGGTTCGCCGGCCTCACGGGACCGGCCTTCAAGGGTGTCCGAAGGGTAGCACGGGACCGGCGGCGGTCGAGGCGAGGCGCCGTGGTCGGTCCGGAGGCTTCATCCGTTCCTGATGCGCGTGGCCGCATCAGGTGGCGTGGCGGACGCGCGGCCGTGGCGGACGCGCGCGCAGAGGCCCAGGCAGACCGCGCGGACCTGATGCGCGTGGCCGCATCGTGGGGGTCGTGTCCCAGATGATGGTGTAACAGCCGAACCGGCTGACCAAGGAGTCGGCCATCGCGTCATCCTCGCGTCGTTGGACTGAAGAACCGACGACACGAAGGAGAACAACGATGGCCGAGGACAGGATGGCCGTGCTCGACATGCTCCGCAAGGCGACCGCCGACGGGAACGTCGACGTCCTGCGCGAAGGAGTCCGGGTGCTGGCCGAGGCGATCATGGAGGCCGAGGTCTCCGAGCTCACTGGGGCCGCCAAGGGCGAGCGTGCCCCGGATCGCCGGCTGACCAACCGGAACGGCTATCGCGAGCGACGCTGGGACACCCGCGTGGGGACGATCGGACTGGCCATCCCCAAGGTCCGCGACGGCTCGTACTTCCCGAGCCTGCTCGAGCCGCGCCGGCGGGCCGAGCGGGCCCTCCTGTCGGTCGTCCAGGAGGCGTACGTCGCCGGGGTATCGACGCGCCGGGTGGAGGATCTCGTTGAGGCCCTGGGCATCGCCTCGATGGGCCGCAGCGAGGTGAGCCGGATCTGCGCCGCGCTCGATGCCGAGGTCGAGACGTTCCGTCACCGCTCGCTCGCCGACGAGCGCTACCCGTATCTGTTTCTCGACGCAACCTACGTCAAGGTCCGCGACGGTGGCCGGGTGGTGAGCATGGCCGCCCTGGTCGCGGTCGGGGTGGCCGACACCGGCGAGCGCCGCATCCTGGGACTCGAGCTGGCTGCCGGCAACGACGAGGGCAACGCCTGGGCCCCGTTCCTGCGCGGGCTCGTCGAGCGCGGCCTGGCCGGTGTCCGGCTGGTCATCAGCGACGCCCACCGGGGCCTCGTGGCCGCTGTCCGCGAGCTGCTCCTGGGCGCCGCGTGGCAGAGATGTCGGGTCCATTTCACGCGCAACGCTCAGGCGCTCGTGCCGCGGGGCGCGGCGGGCATGGTCGCGTCGGCCATCCGGAGCATCTTCGAGCAGCCCGACGAGCACGCCGCCTCCGAGCAGCTCCGGCGGGTGGCCGACGGCCTGGCCGGACGGTTTCCGGCGGTCGCCGAGCTGCTGACCGAGGCCGAGCCCGACCTGCTCGTCCACTTCACCTTCCCCGAAGCCCATCGGCCGCGGATCCGGAGCACGAACCCCCAGGAGCGGCTCAACAAGGAGATCAAGCGCCGGACGGCGGTGGTCGGCATCTTCCCGACCCGGGCCAGCCTGATCCGGCTGGTCGGGATGGTCCTCTTCGAGCAGGACGACGAGTGGCAGGATGGCCGGCGCTACTTCCTGCCCGAGTCGATGGCCCGGATCGACGCTGTCACCGCGATCGAGGAGGTGAGCCCGACGCTGCTCATGGCGAGCTAACCGATCAGGCGCGCGGATGACGCCCTGTTACACCACGTCCTGGGACTTGACCATCGTGGGCCCCGGTGGTTCCGCCTTGGGCCGGGAGTTGATGCGGCCAATGGCATCAAGAATGGGAGTGGTTCTCGTGCGAGCCGGGTCGCCCCGGCGCGGCGGCGCTCGCATTCTCGAATC
>DATIUS010000049.1:0-9349 GCA_035466655.1 Candidatus Sulfomarinibacteraceae bacterium | reverse complement strand
CCGACGGGATCCTGATCGGGCTCCATGCGACCTCCAACAAGGACGCCGGGTGCCAGTCTTCGCGCTGCGAGGCAGGCCACCCAGTGCCGGAGGTCCGGAGATGTGCGGTGATCTGGCCCTCCCATGGAACACGTCGCGGGCGTGTGGCCGGTCGTCGACATGCTGGATCTCATCGGGCTCTCATCGATGCGCCGTTGGATGAACGCGCCGATTGCGGCCGTCCGACGGGTAGACGATCCGGATCCTGCTCGATTCGGACACCGACTACCATCGCCGGGCCGACGATTGCCGAGGGAGCCAGGATCGCGATGCATCTCCTTGTCATCGAGGACGACGAACGGCTCGGGCGGGTGCTGAAGCGGCTGCTCGAAGAGGATCGCCACGTCGTCGATCTCGCCCGGGACGGCGAAACCGGCCTGGACCTTGCCGCGGCGCACGGGATCGACGTGGTCATCCTCGACATCGGGCTGCCGGACGTCTCGGGAATCGAGGTGGCCAGGCGTCTCCGCCGGCAGGGTGTCGCGACGGCGATCCTCATGCTGACGGCGAGGGACACGGTGACCGACCGGGTGACCGGCCTGGACGCAGGCGCCGATGACTACCTCGTCAAGCCGTTCGCGTTCGAGGAGCTCTCGGCTCGACTGCGGGCGCTGGCACGCCGCGCTGAGGCCGGCCCGAGGCGCCCCGAGCCCCGGATCGAAGTAGGCCCGATCACGCTCGACGAGGCGGCCCGCCGTGTCACGGTCGACGGCCGACCGGTCGATCTCAGCCCCCGCGAGTTCTCGCTACTCGAGTGCTTCCTCCGCCATCCCGGTCAGACGTTGACCCGCGACCAGCTCCTCGACCAGGCCTGGCCGTACAGCGTCGCGGTGACGCCGAATGCCGTCGATGCCTACGTCCACTACCTCCGCACGAAGCTGGGAGATGCCGGCGGTCGCGTGGAGACCGTCCGCGGCGTCGGCTACCGGCTCAGCGATGCCTGACGGGACCATGCCGGGCGGACCGGACGCGGCCGAAGCCGAGGCCTTGGCCGCCGACGAGCGACTCCTGCAGTCCGTGGGCCGGCGGCTCGTGGCATGGGCTGCAGGCACGACCCTCCTCGTGCTCGTCGCCCTGGCCGTGGCGCTCTACCTCAGCGTCTCGAGCACGCTGGAGGCAAGCGGGATTCGGCAGCTCGACCTCCGGGTGGACACGTTGCGCGGCGTCGTGGCCGGCCCGGGACCGGGTCCGCGGCCAGGCCAGGACGATCTCCCGACGGGCTTCCTCTTCGGGGGCGGCAGCTCCGGGACGTTTGCCCTCGTGCTCGATGCACGCGGGCGCCTCCTCGCGCCCCGTGAGGACGTGCTGCCCGACGGCCTGCCCGTCGCCGCATCCGTGGCTTCGGCGATCAGCGAGGGACGCGACGTTCGTCTGGGCGAGGTGGCCGAGACGCCCGTCCGGATCCTGACGAGACCGGTCGACAGCCGAATCGGGACGGTCTACGTCCAGGTCGTCCAGGATCGGACCGCCGAGCAGCGGACGCTCGACGGTCTGCTCGCAGTCCTCCTGGCCGGGGGGGTCGTCGTCGTGCTGGTCGCGGCCGGCTTCGGGACGGTCTACTCACGCCGGGCCCTGGTGCCGATCCGTGAATCCCTGGCGGCGCAGCGAGCTGCCCTGCGCCGGCAGCGCGAGTTCGCGGCGGATGCCAGCCACGAGCTGCGGACCCCGTTGACCGTCATCCGCGCTTCGCTGGAGCACCTGCGGCGGCACCGCGATGCCCCGGTGGCGACGGTCGGCGATGCCCTCGACGACATCGGGGCGGAGGTGGACCACCTGACGCGCCTGGTCGACGAGCTGCTCCTCCTGGCGCGTTCGGACTCGGGGGCCGTCTCGCTCGAGCGGCTGCCGGTGGACCTTGGCGACGTCGCGGCGGACGCGGCGTCGTCGCTCGCCGGGCCGGCTCGCGAGCGAGGCGTGTCGATGGAGGTGGACCCGGAGCCGGCCGTGGTTGACGGGGATGGCTCGCGGCTTCGCCAGCTGGTCGTGATCCTCGTCGACAACGCGATCGTCCACAGCCCCAATAGCGGCGCCGTCAGCGTCGCGGTCCGGCGGGAGGGCATCGAGGCGGTCCTGACGGTCGAGGACGACGGACCGGGCCTCCGTGACGCGGACCTGCCTCGCCTCTTCGAGCGGTTCTGGCGCGGCGCAGGCGCTCCTCCCGGTGGTACGGGCCTGGGGCTTGCCATCGCCGCGTGGATCGTCGCTGGGCATGGCGGGCGAATTGACGTGGAGAACCGAGCCGGCGGCGGCGCTCGGTTCACGGTTCGGATCCCGCTCGCGGAGGCATCGTCCGCCGCCTGATCGGGGTCGCGTACCCGGCGCGGATGCGCCTTTCCCCGCGCGCTGCCGTCGGGTCGTCCGCGAGCCCGACCGCGTGGACGAGGTCGACCCCGTCGTTCCAGCGGGCGATGACCGGCGTCTCGCGCTCCCAGCCGAGAATGGAGATCGTTGCCGTCCCGAGTGCGAACAGCGCGCCGGCCGAGGGCTCCAGCCCGAGCCAACGCGCCGTCAGCACCCGAAGCACGTGCCCGTGTGCGAAGCAGAGCGTGTCGCCATCGAGTGACCGAGTGCGGGCGATGATCCGGTCCACGCGCTCCGAAACCGCAGCGATGGGCTCACCGCCCCGGATCCCGTGGGTCCAGATCGTCCAGCCGGGTCGTTCGGCGCGGATCTCGGGCGTCGTCCGGCCCTCATCGGCGCCGTAGTCCCATTCGCGGAGGTCCGGGTCAAGGATTGCGCGATCTCCAAATCCGGCCAATCGCGCCGTGTCCAGGGCTCGTGACAGGGGGCTCGAGAGGACGGTGGAAAAGCGCAGTCCCGCCAGGCGGTCGGCGAGTCCCGCGGCCTGTGCTCGGCCGACGTCGCTCAGCGGGATGTCCGAGTGGCCGGTGTGGCGTCCGGCCCGCGCCCAATCGGTCTCGCCGTGACGGACCAGCCAGAGCCGTGGGCGTTGCTCTGGTGCTCGTAGCTCGTCCGAATCGGGCATGTCGGCCAGTCTATGGCGAAGACGACTGAGCGCGCCGATGCCCCCGAGGCCGGGTCACGGCAACAGGGCAGAGACGACGAGCAGGGCGGCCCCCGCCCCGAGCGCGGCGATCACACCCAGACGAGACCCGAGGTACGGACGATCGACGAAGCTCTCGCCATGCGTGACCATCTCGACCACGGAGGAATCGTCCATCCCGTCGACGGCGTCGTCGTCGGGATCCGGGTTGGTTTCGGGCATCTGGGGCCTCACAGTCGCTCCACCTGCACGATGGACAGGGTCACGCTCCGTAGACGTCTCCGTGCCGGACGTGTCACACCGTCGGCCGACGCGCGTTGCACCTGGCTCATCGGATCACGGGCGATCGAGCGTGCGGCCATGGACTCAGGATCAACAGCGGCGAACTGCTGAATCTCACGGTGGCGAGCTGCGTCTCGGAGATCCCCAACTCGATCCGGCGCGGTACCGAGGTCCGGCTCACGCCCCGTAGCCTGGACTGACACCCACCCGACAGGGCACGCCACCCCGGTCCCGTGGTCGGGACGATACCCATTCGGATTCCTGCCGGGCGAATGTACGACTGGGTCGGGAGGTGTTGACGTCAGCCGGCGAGCTGGAAGGCAACGAGACTCCCGCCGATGACCAGGACGATGACAAGTGAGCCGAGCCAAAGCCCAAGGGAGCGGCTTCGTCCGGGCCGACCCAGGCGCCGCGCCCGGTAGGCGAGGATGACAGCGGCACTCGCCAACACAAGCGATCCGATCTCGGCGATGGGGACGAGGACCATGATGAACCCAGGATTGCGACCCGCCATCGGCACCCATGCGTAGGACAGTGGCCAGAGTAGAAGGGCGATCACCGCCAGCCCGGTGGACCATCGACCCAGTTGTTGTGCCTGATCTGCCCGGGACTCGCTCATCTGAGGAAGCCTACGTGCTCGCGCGCCCGACGGGGAGTTCAATCGGGCACGCCACCCCGGTCCCGTGGTCGGGACAGTACCCATTCGGATTCTTGCTCAGGTACTGCTGGTGGTAGTCCTCGGCAAAGAAGAACTCCGGCGTCGGCGGGCCGGTGATCTCCGTCGTGATGGCGCCGAAGCCGGCGGCGGTCAGGCGAGCCTGGTAGGCGTCGCGCGACGCGATGGCGATGGCTCGCTGCTCGAGAGTGCGCGGGAAGATCGCGGAGCGGTACTGCGTCCCGACGTCGTTGCCCTGGCGCATTCGCTGGGTCGGATCGTGGGCCTCCCAGAAGTGCTTGAGGATCTGCTCGTATGAGATGACCGACGGGTCGAACACCACCCGGACCGCTTCTGCGTGACCCGTCTCGCCGGAGCAGACCTCACGGTACGTGGCGTTCGAGGTGTACCCGCCCTGGTAGCCGACGGCGGTGACCCAGACCCTAGGGAGTCGCCAGAAGCCCTTCTCCGCGCCCCAGAAGCAGCCGAGCGCAAGCTCGGCGATCTCGAGCCCGTCCGGATGCGGCCCGGCAATCGGGCGGCCCGACACGTGGTGTGCGCCCGGCACCAGGATCGGCTCATCACGCCCGGGGAGGGCGGACTCAGGCGGCGGCATCTCGGGCGACCTCGTGAACCAGGACATGCAGGCGACTCCTCGTGTGGCCGTCTGAGTCTAGCCGTCGCGAGTGACGCGTCCGTGTCACGTTGCCGCCCGCTCGGAGCGGGCGTGGCCGGTCGATCAGCCCCGGGCCGGCGGGTTCCCGGTCCCGGTCCCGACGCCACGGGTCATCGCCCCGGCCAGCAGGAGGGCGCCGATGACGATGAGGACGATCGGGCCGAGCAGGTTCCCGTCGATGTCCGGGATGTAGCGGTCCGCAAGGAACCATGCCCCGAGCACGATCAGGATCGCTCCGAAGATCACGACCCCCCGACCGTCGCGCTCGCCCCGGGCAGCCCGTCGAGCGGCGCGGCGAGCGGCTCGGGCATCGGCCCAGGCGTCTGGCAACGGCGAGGCGCTCATGTCCGCGGCGGCCGGTGGCATCACCACGTGCTCGGGCTCGAGGGGGATGACGATCGCCATCACGATGTACAGGAGCAGGCCGAATCCGGCGGTCAACACGAGCAGGGCGAAGACGACCCGGACGAGGGCCGGATCGAGGTCCAGCCATTCGGCCACCCCGCCGGCCACGCCGAACAGGACGCGCTCGTCGCGAGAGCGGTAGAGACGGTCACGCATCGCAGGATCCTCCAAGGTCGAGGGTGAACGACCCGGCGTTCGCGGAGACCCGGAGCTCGAGGTGCGGGTCGGCCAGGTTCAGGCCCCGGGTCATCCAGTTCTGGTCGTCGAGCTTGTCAAGGCCCGCCGAATCGAAGTTGTTCGAGCCGAGCGCCCCGTTCCACCGGGCGTTGACCGGCGTCCCGGCCGGCAGGCAGACGGTGATGGACCCGGCGTTGAGGGTCAGGTTCGCGTCCGTCACCGAGCTCGGCAGGTCGAGCATCGCGGCCCCGGCGTTCACCGTTCCGTTGACCGATTCGAGTGCCGCCGTCTCGGCGAGCTCGAAGGTCAGGGAGCCGGCGTTGAGGGTGGTGCTCAGGCTGCCGAGGTTGGCGCCCCCGAGATCGATCGTGCCCTCGCCGGCGTTCAGGGTGACCCCGACGTCCAGCCGTGGCGTCCGCGGGACCCGAACGCGCCAGGTCGAGCTGGCGTCGATGAAGCCGCGGAACTCATCATCGTGCGGCCTGATCTGGATCCGTCCGGAATCGGCCACGACCTCGGGGCCTTCACCGTCCGGACCGAGGCCGTCGATCGACCACTCGGAGCCGTCCACGGCCTTCAGGGTCAGCGTCCCGCAACTGAACTCGATGTTCATTCGTCCGCCGTCGGAAATCGTTCCGGACCGGCTGCTGAAGCTCGTCGCGCCTGTCCCGTCGCCGCACGCGCCGAACGCTGGGAAGCCGCTGAAGCCCGTGGCGATCAGCCCACCGACCATGATCCCGAGCACGGCCACCGAGATCGCGCTGCCGACCAGCTCCCCGGGAGTGCGCCGGAGGACGAGGCCGATGCCCCAGCCGATGAGGAGGAGCGGCCAGAGGCTCGGCCAGTCCTGGATCAGGGCCCTGTCAAGGTAGCCGCCGCGAACCAGGAGCGGGATGGCTCCGACGATGATCAGGAACAGGCCCCAGCCAAGGAGCCGACGATCCATCCGCACGGGCTGCCTCCCTCCTGCTCAACGGACGCCGCCTCGCCGCGCCCAGGTCCCGGCGCGGGGCGCGCCGCCTGACCTCGCGGACGGCGGCATCGGATCACGGTACAGGTCTGCCGTCGTGGTTCGTGCGAGCAATACGGCCCGAATTCGCCGGCCCGAACGGCCGTCAACCGGGAGCATCGGGAGAAGCCGGCAATGCTAGGCTCGGCCGCGCCGGTGCGGCCCGCTGGTGCGGCCCGCTGGTGCGGCCCGGCGGTGCGGCCGCCTTGCGCGGAGGTGAGCGGATGCCGGTGTCGGCTGTGATCTTCGACCTCGACGGGGTGATCGTCGACTCGGAGATCTGGTGGCACGAGGAGCGGATGGCCTGGGCGGCGGAACGCGGCCTCCGCTGGACCGAGGCGGACACTCGCGCCGTGATGGGTGCCAACTCGCGTGGCTGGGCGCGGATCATGCGCGAGCGTCTCGCACTCCCGTCGACGGACGAATCGGCGATCCTCGAGGCCGTCGTCGGGCGCGTCGTGGATCGGTACCGGCACGGGGCGCCGGTCATCGACGGCGCCGTCGAGGCCGTCCGGCGCATCGCCGCCAGCTGGCCCGTCGCGGTTGCGTCGTCTGCCGATCGCCGGGTGATCGACGCGGCCCTCGAGGCCAGCGGCCTGCTCGGCGAGATCCCGGTTATCGTTTCCTCGGACGAGGTGATCCATGGGAAGCCGGAGCCCGACGTCTACCTCGAGGCGGCTCGCCGACTCGGGGTCCAGCCCGCTGCCTGCCTCGTCGTCGAGGATTCGATCAACGGCATCCGGGCCGGGGTTGCCGCCGGCATGACGGTCGTCCTCGTCCCGAACGCGAGCGTTCCGCCCGCATCCGGGGCCGGGGACCTCGCCCATCACCTGCTGGATCGTCTGGGCGACCTCGACCCGGGCAGGATCGCGCTTCGACCCGACGTCCTCGACCCGGGCAGGATCGCGCTTCGACCCGACGTCCTCGACCCGCGGGTCGATCGATGAAGCCGTCCGGACGTCTGCGGTGACATCCCGCCCGCTCCCGCGTCTCGTCCTGCGATGAAGGCTGTCGATCGGCTGCCCCGCCCGGATCTCCCGCCCTGGAGCCGCACGATCCGCTACTACGCCTCCCGGCTCGTCGTCGGGCTCATCATCAGGGTGCTCTTCCGGGTGCGTGTCGAGGGTCGCGAGCATCTGCCGACGGGGCCGGCGATCTACTGCTTCAACCACCTCAACTGGCTGGACCCGTTCCTGCTGTACGCGACGCTCCCACTCCGGCCGCGTCTCTACTTCTTCGGCCCGAAGGAGGAGGACCTCCGTGTGGGCCCGCGGAATCGACTGATGTACTGGACGGGAACGGCCGTGCCGTACAAGCCGGCGAAGTCGGACCTCCTCGATGTCGCCAGGCGCGTTGCCGCCGTGTTCGAGGCCAATGGAGTCCTCGCGATCGCGGGGGAGGGCCGAATCCACGTCGCCGAGCGAGACCTGCTCGAGCTCCAGGACGGCGCGGCCTACTTCGCGATCCGGTCGGGCATCCCGATCGTCCCGGTCGCCCTCAACGGAACGTCCTGGCTCGGGGTGCGACGAAGGCTGCGAGTCCGGATCGGACGGCCGATCCCGACCGGGGGCCGGGCCACCACCGAGGCCGTCGCCGCCGTGACGGCCGCGACGTGGCAGGACCTCAAGGCCCTCCTGGCCGACGCCCCCGACGTCCCGAGGCCGGGCCGGTTCGGGCGATGGCTGACCGAGGTCTTCAACGACTGGCCCGAGGGCTCCCGCGAGGCGTCCGCGGAGGTGCGCGGACCCTCTGGCATACTCTTGGCCGGTTCCGCTGAGGATTGACCAAGACGGCCGCGCCGGGCGGCCAGCATGCCGGAGAGAGGAGCGATCGTGGGAGCCACCGCCCTGTCGGCCGATCCGGTCGAGTACCGTCGGCGCCTTGCCGAACAGCCCGACGCCCAGATCGACGCGTGGGTCCAGGAGCTGCTGCGCGACGTGGCGAAGCGGCGGGGAATCGTACGGGTGGTCGAGGAATTCCGGCGCGCGGCGGCCCTCGGCGAGACTGAATTCGAACATGTGTTCGCATCAGGCGGTGGCGCGCCCGCGACGGCGGGCCGCGACGGTGCCGGCCGGCTCCTCGTCCCGACGATCTCGCTGCACGCGCTCGTCCCCGGGTTGCGCCGGCGCGCCGCCGACGCGCGATCGCGGCTGATCGACTACCTCGTCGCCAACTTCGACGAGCTCGTCTACGTCTGAGGGCGGCCCTGTCGGGCTCCGAGCCGCCGGTCGGTCGGGTAGGGCGCTGCTGGCCGCGAGGCTTCGGCTCGTCCATCCGTTCCCGTCCATTTTGAACGGCCTCGCGACGGTCGCCCTCGCGATCCTGGCCGGCGGATCCCTCCCCGTGGCGCTCCGTCTGGGGCTCGCGATGACCGGGATCCAGTTCTCGATCGGGGCGCTCAACGACATCGTCGATGCCCCCCGCGACCGGGCACGTCCGCGCGCCGGGTCCCATGCACGGTCCATCCTCGGTCCGGGCGCGAAGCCGCTCGCTGACGGCCTGGTCCAGCCGTGGACGGCGCGCGCCGTGACGGTGGGCTCCGCCGCCGCCGGGCTCGGGCTGGCCGCCCTCTCGGGTGGCTGGACGTTCGTCATCGCCCTGGCCGGGGCCGCCTGTGGCTACGCCTACGACCTTCGGCTGTCGCGAACCGCGTGGGCATGGGTGCCCCTGGCGGTCGCGCTGCCGCTCGTCCCGGCCTTTGCCTGGACGGGCGCCACCGGCGCACTCCCCACGGAGCTCCTCGCGCTTACGCCGACCGCGATGCTCGCCGGGGGTGGCCTGGCCGTCGGCAACGCGCTCGCGGACCTCGACGCGGACCGCACCGCCGGGGCCCCGTCGATCGCGCTTCGCCTCGGCCGCCCCCTCGCGTGGCGATTGCACGCGGCAGCCCTCGGGGTCGCGGCCGCCCTCGCCTTCGCCGTCCTGCCGACGGACACCAGATCGGGCGGCTCGCCGGTCGGGGTGATCGTGCTCCTGCTCGGCTCGGGGATCCTGGCGGCCGGGATCGGCATCCTCGGCGGCGCCTCGGGCCCAGGCCGGGCGGCGGCCGCCAGGCTCGGCTGGCAGATCGAGGCGGTCGGGGTCGCGATCCTCGGCATCGGG
>DATIUS010000048.1:0-7867 GCA_035466655.1 Candidatus Sulfomarinibacteraceae bacterium | reverse complement strand
TCTCGTCGGCCGGCGTCTCGTCGGCGGGGGTCTCGTCGGCGGGCTCGACGTGGTAGTTGTCGTTCTTCTGGACGCGACCCTGGACGACGTCGACCGTGTAGACGCCCCAGTCGTCGGCAAGGATCACGTACGCATCGATGCAGAAGGCACCGTTCGCGTCTGCGGAGCCGGAGCCGGAGGCGACGACCGTGCTCGGGTCGCCGCTGGCGCCGCCGGGCTGGCCGGCGACCGACCAGGCGAGCGGGGTGCTCGGGTCGAAGTTCGCGCCGCGAATGTAGACCTGGTCGGCGGTGGTGTAGAGGTTCTGGTCCTGTTCCGCCGGGTCCTGGCACGACTCGCTCGTCGTCCAGATGGCGCCGGCCGAGCTCCCGCCCTTGGCGGCGAGCGTCGCCCCGCCCGCGGCGCCGAGCGCCGCCAGGGCGATGAGGGATGCCGCGGCAACACGTGTTGCGCGGGTTGCGGTCGGATGTGCCCGAAGTGCCTGAGTCTTCATCGTGGTCCCCGAGTACTGGTTGTCATTGGTACCGATCCCGGAAGTCCGGGGCCCTTGCCTAGGGGGCTCCGCCATCGTGGTTTGCCAGGCCAGTACTTGTCTAGGACCTCCGGAGCGCCCTGAATCCCACCGTTCCTGCCCGAACCCAACATCGGGCTTGGAAATGCGGTGACCGTGAGCACCGCGGGTACTGCACCGATCCGTCATGCACTGGTACCGGTCGGCGCCGGGACCCCGAGGCAACCGCGGCACCACCGGTCCGCTGATATAGGCTTCTCGCCCAGATGACCCCCAAGCGGATGGCGCCGGTGCGAGTCCTCCTGGCCCGCGCTCGCCAGGGCCTGTCCGATCCCGGCCGGGTGCTGGTGCTCGTGCTGCTCGGCTCGTTCATCGTCCGGGCGGCATGGCTGGCCCTGCCTGCGGACGGACTCATCTTCGACGAGGCGTACTACGTGAACGCGGCCAGGGTGATCCTGGGATGGGAGGTCGCGCCCGGAGCTGCGTATGCGGACGCACCGGCCGGGCTTGACCCGAACGTCGAGCATCCCTCGCTCGGCAAGGCCCTGATGGCCCTGTCCATGGCCGCCTTCGGCGACAACGGCATGGGATGGCGGCTGCCAAGCGTCATCGCCGCGATGATCGCCCTCGTCGCGGTGTACCTGGTCGTTCGAAGGGCCGGCGAATCGCGCTGGCTCGGCGTGCTCGTCGTGGCGATGCTCGGCTTCGAGAACCTGACCCTCGTCCATGGACGGATCGGGACCCTGGACATGCTGGTCCTCGCCCCGATCCTTGTGGGCGCCTGGCTCGCGCTGCGCGGCAGCTGGATGGCGGCCGGCGTGCTGATGGGGATCGGAACGCTCGTGAAGCTCACGGGTGTCCTTGGGCTTGCGGCGCTGCTCGTCTGGCTTGGCCTCGAACTGCTCGGCCGCTGGCGGCGTGATCGCCGGATTGAGCGCGCGGTGCTGCGCTCGGCCACCGTCCTGGTCGCGGGCTACGCCGTTGTCCTCGTCGTTGGGCTGTGGGCTCTCGATACGCGGTTCACGACGTACGCGAACCCGATCGACCATCTTCGCCACATGGTCCAGTACGGCACGAGCCTCACCAAGTCCGGCGGCGTCGGCGGACCATGCACCGGCAATGACAGCGCCCCGTGGCAGTGGCTCGTGAACGACTGCGAGATCACCTACCTGCGGGTGGACGTGGAGACGAAGGTCGGGGAGACGGTCGTGGCGTCCCGGCCGTCGATCGACTTCCGGGGGGCGATGAATCCCGTGCTCATCGGATCGCTGTCGCTGGCGCTGCCCGCGACGGCGTGGCTCGCCTGGCGGCGAAGGAACAGGCTGGCTTGCTGGGCCCTCGTCTGGGGCGCCGCGAACTACCTGCCGTACGTGGCGCTCGCGCTCCTCTCGGGCCGGGTCAGCTACCTCTACTACTTCCTGCCCGTGGTCCCGGCGGTCGCGATCGGGGTGGCGCTCCTCCTCCTGCGCACGGGCCTCCCGCGCGTGGCGCTGGCAGGCTACGCCGCCGCGTACGCGCTCGCCTTCCTGGCGTATTTCCCGTTCCGCGAGATCCCCTGAGCGGACGAGCCGGGGACGACACCGACGGGCGCCCCGCGCCCGGGAGACATGAAGAACGGGCCCGGTGGAAGACCGAGCCCGTCCCTCGTCGTCGTGGCGAGATCCGCTAGCGGCGCGCCGTAACCGTCGCAGGTGCCAGGACGAGCGCGGCGGCCAGCAGGCCGGCCATCACGAACAGGAGCATCCGCCAGCCGTCGCCGGACGGCTGGGCTGCATCGCCGAACGAGTCGGTCGGCGGGACGGTGGCGCTCGGCGTCCCCGTCTCGGCCGCGACGGTCTGCGTGGCCGTTGAGGTCGTGGTTGTCGTCGTCGGCGCCGTTGTCGTCGCGGTCGTCGTCGGCGCCGTTGTCGTCGTGGTCGTGGTCGTCGTGGAGGTCGTCGACGATGTTGAGGTCGAGGTCGACGTGGTCGAGGTTGAGGTCGAGGTCGACGTGCTGGTCGAGGTCTGAACGGCGCACGCGCCCAGGTAGTCGTCTTCATGACCGGCGCTGGGCGTACCGCTTTCGGTGAAGTGACCCTGCGGGAACCCGCCCTCATTGGGGGGGACTTCGAGGGTCACGAACTGCAGGGTGCCTGCCGGGCCCGCGGCGTGGCAAACAAGGACCTTGTCCGCGGCACCGGCCGGCGAGGCGGGGACAAGCAAGGCCAAAGCGAGCATGGCGGCGACGGTCAGCCATCCAGCACCCCGGATGGCCGCTCCGCGTCTCAGCGACTGCAAATGATCCATCGATGGGTCCCCTCCCGTGAGATGAAAGATGAACCGGAGGTGAGATAGATACCGCTCTTCCGACGATCGCCTGGTCGAGCGGGAGGGCAAGGATGAGGGAAAGACCGCGCGCCGTCCAGTACCCCGTGGACTTTCTTCTCTCGCCCGGACCGCACCGAACCGCACAGGACCGTCCAACTTCCCGGTGTGAATGCGCAACGGGCCCGGAAATGGACGGACGGGGCGCACTCAGGCTTGTGCGCCCCGTCCGGGTCTCGGGGACCCTAGGGTCGGGTCCCGGGAAGCTGTCCGCGCCTTACCGGCGGCGGACCTCCTCCCGGCGGAGCCGGCCTGGCGTCGGGACGAGGTATCCCGCGAGCAGGCCGATCCCGGCGATGGCGAGCAGGGCGAGCATGAGGCCGAAGCCTGGGCCGCTCGGGGCCTGGTCGCTGCCGTTCGTATCGGTGGGCGGCAGGGTGATCGTGGGCGTGGCCGTCTCCGCAAGGACCGTCTGCGTCGGCGTCGGTGAAGGCGTCGGCGGAGGCGGAGGCGGAGGCGGGATCACCTGGACCGTGACGGACGCGCTGTCGCTGACCGGGGCGGTCTCGGTGCTGTCGGCCGTCGCGGTGTTCGTCCTGGTGCCGACCGCGGCGGTGTCGCTGTAGTCGCAGTCGAAGCTGGCGCCGACGGCGAGTGACGTCGGGATCGTGCAGCCCTTGGCGACGAGGTCGAACAGGCTGTCGGTCAGGGTCACGCCGGTGAGCGCGACGTTGCCGGTGTTGCTGACGTGGATCCGGTAGTAGACCGTCGTGCCGACCGTCGTCGTGACGCTCGGCCCGTAGCCGGAGCCGTTCGTCAGGCTGACGCCCTTGTCGATCGCGAGGGCGGGCGTCGGGTACTGCTTGACCTTCCACTCCTCGAACCCGCCGTCGCTGTTGTAGCTGGAGGTCAGGCCCCACTGCGTATAGAGGACGAAGTAGGTTGTGCAGGTCGTGCTGCCGTAGCTGCAGTTGGCAGGGATGTCCATGCCGACGGTTGGGACCTGATACCGCAGGTCGCCGCGACCGGACCCCTGGTTGACGTCGTTGATCTTGATGACGCCACTGAAGTCATACTTCTTCGTGGCGTTGCCCCCGAAGGTGCCCGGAGTGCCAGAGTCGTAGCCGACGAGCTCGGGGTCACTGGTGAACCAGACCTCGAGGTCGTTCAGCGAGATCTGCGGGTCGTTGTTGCCGTCGTTGACGTCGGCGAACAGCTCCCAGTAGTTGACCCCGCCAATGTTCATGACCGGGATCTCGCTCACAAGGATGGCGTGCGTCCAGATCCCGCCCTTCGTGTCGAACTCGGGTTCGCCATCGGTGTTGTAGCCGCGCTCATTGGGGCTGGCTTGGACACGGAGGAACGAATCAAATGTGCCGGTACCGGCCGATCCGAATGACAGATCCTGGTCGCCGATGTAGTCGAGCAACGCGCCGCCACTGGTGGTGGCACTCGCCGACGTCGTGTTATCCGCGACCTCGACGGAATAGGTGCCGCCGTCCGAAACGAGTGCGAAAGCGGTGCTCGGTGCCACGACCGATCCGAATTGCAGGAGGATCGATAGCACGAAGAGGACCAGCCACGACAGGGTCATCCCCCGTCGCGTGCGGTCGCTCAAAGACCAGGTGAATCCCCGAGATTTCATGGCGTCTTCCTTTCCCCCAGGCGAGCGGCGATCTCTTGCCCTCGTTCGTTCGTCCTGTGGCGGGGTGCCTGTAGACGCGTCCCCCACCGTCAATACCGGGGTGGCCAAGTGGCCGCCCCACGTCTGGTGCGTCCTCGATATGGGGACGCTCCATGAGTGCATGTAGAAGGTACCCCTGCGAGGCCGTCGACGGTACTGCCCCTAACCGCACCCGAGGTCCCTTCGTCCCTCTCGACGGAACCGGACCGGAGCGACGATTCCGGTGCGTGGCGGCACCGAGTACCAGTACCTTCGGACCGGCCTCGCGTGCGGGTACGATGGCGCCGCCACCATCCGATTCGGGAGCCGATCCTCGTGACGCCGTCAACCCCCGAGCACCACCGCGACCGGCGGACCCTGCGCGAACGCGGGCGCGAGGCCGTCATGGCTGCCTGGCAGCGGGCCACCGAGTCGGGAGTCCTTCCGTCCCTGCCGGCGGAAGCCTCCGTCACGGTCGAGATCGAGCGCCCGGCAAACCCCGAGCACGGCGACCTCGCCACGAACCTCGCGTTGCGCCTGGCGCGGCCGCTTCGCATGGCGCCGGGGGCGATCGCCGCGGCACTCGCCGACGCCATCGACTCCGGCGAGGGTGGGCCGATCGCGGCAGTATCCGTGGCCGGCCCGGGCTTCCTGAACCTCCGTCTCGCCGGCAACGCGCTCGAGGCCGTCGTCGAAGGGATCCGCGCCGATCCGGCCGCCTGGGGCCGCACGGCCGAGCCCGGATCCGGGCGCCACGTCAACGTCGAGTTCGTGTCAGCCAATCCGACCGGTCCGCTGACCGTCGGCAACGCGCGGGGCGCCTTCGTCGGTGACCTCCTGTGCCGGGTTCTCGAGGCCGGCGGCCAGCGGGTGACGCGGGAGTACTACTTCAACGATTCCGGGGCGCAGGTGGACCACCTCGGGGCGTCGGTCGTCGCGGTTCGCGCCGGCCTGCCGGTCCCGGAGGACGGCTACCACGGGGACTACGTCGCGGACCTGGCGCGGGCACTCCCCGGGGAGCTGGCAGGGGACGCCGGCGCGGCCGGACGATGGGCCTCGGGCCGGATCCGGGCCGGGATCGAGGCGTCGCTCGGGGCCCTGGGCGTCCACTTCGACGTCTGGAAGACCGAGGGCAGCCTCCACGCCGAGGGTTGGGTGGACCGCGCGGTCGAGCGACTCCGGGCCGCCGGCCACCTGTACGAGCAGGACGGCGCCCTGTGGTTCCGGTCCACGACCTTCGGTGACGACAAGGACCGGGTCGTTATCCGCGCGAACGGCGAGCCGACCTACTTCGCGTCCGACATCGGCTACGTCACCGAGAAGTTCAGCCGGGGATTCGACCACCTCATCTACATCTGGGGTGCGGACCACCACGGAACGGTAGCCCGGGTCCGCAATGCGGCGGACGCGATGGGCTACGACAAGGCCGCGGTCGAGATGATCCTCACCGGCTGGGTCCGCTTCGTCCGGGACGGGGTCGAGGTCTCGATGTCGAAGCGCGCCGGCACGTTCGTCGCGCTTGACGAGCTGCTCGCCGAGATCGGCCCGGATGCCGCTCGCTGGTCCTTCGCCAGCCGCGGGGCGAACGTGAACATCGATGTCGACATCGAGCTGGCCAAGCGGCAGTCGAGCGAGAACCCGGTCTACTACGTTCAGTACGCCCACGCGCGGATCGCCTCGATCCTCCGCAGGGCGGCCGAGGCGGGGCTGGCGGCGACTCCCTCGCTCGCGGGCGCGCTCGCGGGAGTCCCCGAGGCGACGCTCGCCCGGATCGTCGCCCGCTACCCGGAAGTCGTCGAGGACGCGGCAGCGGCCCAGGAGACGCAGGGGATCACGACCTACGCGACGGAGCTGGCGACGGCGTTCCACGCCTTCTATCGGGACGCGAAGGTGGTCGACCCGGCGGACCCGGGCCGGTCCGCCGCCCGGCTCGCGCTCGTGGACGCGACGCGGATCACGCTCGCCGGCGCGCTCGGCCTGCTCGGGATCTCCGCCCCGGACTCGATGTAGGCAGGGTTCGGTCAGTCGGCGGCCAGCGCCTCGAGGATCGCCGCAAACCTGGCACGCGCCGGCTCGGCCGAGCCGATCCCCACCACGACGCGTCGACCGGCCGCCACGACCGATCCGGTCGGGCCGTAGCCGGCGACGGCCGCCGTCGCCGCCTCGCCGAACTCGCGGGCATCTGCGGTCGTGTCCCACTCGGTCACGAGGACGACGAGATCCCCGTCGCCGGCCGGGGCGGCCAGGAGCCCCAGCCGGTCCCCGCCCCAGCCCTCCGCCGCGACGCGGGCGACGTCGCCGGCAACGCCGCCCTCGCGAAGCCAGACCCGCAGCTGGAGCTCGCCGAGCGTGTCCTGGGCATCGAGGCGCCAGCCGCTCCCGAATCGCGTCGCGAGGTCCGCGGGCACCATGACGTCCAGGGGACGCTCACCCGACCGGTACTTCGCCGGGTGGAGGACCTGCTCCGTCGAGGCGGGCGGGCGAGCGTACGCGGCATCGACGGCGCCGTACCCACGCCCGGCGAGGAGTTCGGAGACGAACGCGGCCCCCGTCTGGTACGGGAACATCGCGGCCTCGAGGAGGATCGCGGGGGTGCGGCCGATGACGGCGAGGACCTCCGGGTCGGCGGCCGCGGCGACGATCTCGGCCAGCTCGGTCGCGCCGAGGCTCGCCGTCATCCAGCTCGTCTGGACGCTCACCGCGTCGCCCTCGACGAGACCGAGGACCGCGAGGGCCCGGTCGCCCTCGTCGGTCGCGTCCTCCAGCCCGAGGGACTCGAGGTCGAAGTGGCGGTCCTGGAGCTGGTGGGTGAACTCGTGGGCGTACGTCGCGCGCTCGGTCGGCCCGAGCGAGCCGGACCGGCTCACCAAGAACAGCTCGTCCACGGACGGGTCGTAGTAGCCGATCACCTGGCTCCCCTGGAAGTCGAGGGAGAGCGCGCGGAGCGACGCATCGGCGGGGAGGAGGCCGAGGGCCTTGTCGATCCGCTCGGCGACGAGGATCCGTTCCGGGGGGTTGGTTTCGTCGAACTCCGCCTCGAGGTTCGCCCGGAGCTGCTCGGCATCGATGATCCGCGGGTCGGCCCGCTCGGGGGGGTCGAGTTCGCGAATCCCGGCGACGTCGGCGGCGATCGCGCGGTAGACCGCGAGCGCGTCCGGGGTCGCTGTTCCGCTCGGGCTCGCCGGCGCCGACGGCGAGCGATCCCCACCGGTGCAAGCGCCGAGGAGGACCGTGACGGCGAGGGTGGCGGCGAGGCGAAGCCCGATGCGGGTCGGCACGACCGGATCGTACCGCCGCTCGGCGAGGGCCCGGGCTTGCCGCAGCGTGTTCGTTTCTTAACCGTCTGCGGCCTCGCGTCTGAACCCTCGGCCCGTAGGGTATGCCTCGGA
>DATIUS010000047.1:0-18062 GCA_035466655.1 Candidatus Sulfomarinibacteraceae bacterium | reverse complement strand
AACGGCTCGTGGCCGATGAGGTCCTTGGCCATGAGCACCGCGTGGCCGAGGCCCAGCTGCTCCTTCTGGCGGACGTAGGCCACCTGGGCGAGGTCGCTGATATGGCGGACCTGGCGGAGCATCTCGATGTCGCCCTTCTCCTCGAGCAGGTGCTCGAGCTCGTAGGACAGGTCGAAGTGATCCTCGATCGCCCGCTTCTGGCTGGAGGTGACGATGATCACCTGCTCGATGCCTGCGGCGACCGCCTCCTCGACGGCGTACTGGATGATCGGCTTGTCGACGAGGGGCAGCATCTCCTTGGGCTGCGCCTTGGTTGCCGGGAGGAATCGGGTGCCCCAACCGGCGGCGGGGAAGACGGCCTTGCGAACGCGCATCGAACCTCAGGGATGAAGAAGGCTCAAGGGGGGCTGGACGTCCGGGCAGTCTAGCACCGGACCCCCGTCCTGCCGGTCAGCGGCGCCCGTCGAGGGCGTGCATGAACCGGCAGACCGCGACGGCGAAGGCCTCTGGGCGGTCGAGGTTGGCGAGGTGGGTGGCGCCCGCCAGCCGCACGCGCGCAGGCTGCTGCGCCGCCCGGGCGAAGGACCCCGCGAACAGGCGGAACGGCAGGTCGTACTCGCCGTTGAGGATGAGCGTGCGGCCGGGGTACGCCGCCAGGCGCGGGCCGAACCGCTCGCCGGCGATGGCGCGCAGGGCGTCCGCGCCGCCGCGCGACCAGAAGCCGCCGGCGATGATCGGGTCGGCGATCTCTGGCGGGTAGCGGAGCCGGAAGAACCACGTGTTGAGGGCATCGAACGGCCGCTTCGGCGCGGCACCCAGCGCCCAGGCGAAGAGCCGGAAGGCCGCGGCGGCGGGACCGGACGGCTCGGCCGAGGAACCGGCGAGGACGAGCCCTCGAACGAGGTCCGGTGACCGGGCGGCGGCGGCCATCGCCACGTAGCCGCCGAGCGACAGCCCCACCACCACGGCCCGGCCGCCTCCGAAGGTTCGGATCGCAGCCTCGACCACGTCCGCGGCGGCGTCCAACGTGAAGGGCCGGTCGGCCAGCGCGCCGTGGCCCGGCAGGTCCACGCTCACGCAGCGATACCTATCCGAGAGGCGCGAGGTCACGGCGCGCCAGGACGCCCCGGTGAGCCGGGTCCCGTGGACGAACACGATGGCCGGCCCGCCGTCCGGGCCGGCGAGCTCCGCCCCCGCCGTGCTCACGACGAGGCCGCTTCCCGGCCGGCGAGCTCCAGCTCGACCTCGGGCTCCGGCTCTGCGGCCGGCATCAGCGTCGGCTCGGACGGGCTCGATCGCTGGAGAATCACCGCCGCGACGAGGATCGCGGCGCCTCCGGCTGCCTGGACCGGTCCGACCGCCTCGGCCAGGAAGATCGCGGCGAGGGCGACCCCGACGAACGGCTCGAAGAGCATCAGGATCCCGGCGCGGACCGGGCCGATCCAGCGGATCCCGGACAGGAACAGGAAGCTCGGCACCGCGGCCGCGAACAGACCGGCGAACAACAGGAGGCCAAGAAGGGCCGAGTCCGAGAATGGGAGGGTGAGTGACGCGGCGCCGTCCCCGGCGACGGCCAGCGCACCGGCGATCAGGGCCGAGCCGACGAGGATCGCGCCGGTCGCCTGGTCCGTCGGGACCGCGCGGTACCCGTGCCGGCTCACGAGGACGAAGATGGCCTGGCTGAGCGCCGCCGACAGGCTCAGCGCGACGCCCAGGAGGTCGAGCCCGCCGTCCGTCCCGGAACTCGGACCGCCCACGACCACGGCGACCATCCCGGCCAGCGCGATCAGCAGCGCGATGATCCGCGGCCGGTCCAGCCGTTCCCAACCGAGGACCGCAGAGGCCCCCGCGACCAGCGCCGGGTAGAGGTAGAAGCAGAGGAGGACGATGGCGACCGGCACGCGGGCGAAGGCCAGGAACATCGCCATGTTGAGGGTTGCGCCCATGAGCGCGGCGAGCCCGAGCGATCCCCGGCCGCGTCCGTCGAGCGAGCGCCAGCCGACAAGCCGTCCGCCCCGGCGGAGCCGCCAGGCCACGAACCCGGCCGTGGCGATCGCGCCGACGCCGGCTCGCCAGGCCACGAGCGCAAACGGTGACAGCCCGAACTCATAGGCTGTCCGCGACAGGACGCCGAGCATCCCGAACAGGCTTGCCGCCAGGGCGACCGTCAGGCTGCCGAGGAGCGCGCCTCGTCCGGGGGTCACCCCGCCATGGTACGGGCCCGCCCGCGTGAGGCCCTCGCTTCCTCAGGACTCCCGGAGCGGTCGCTCCCGCCGGTCCGACCCGATTTGGATCCGGGTGAACGGGATCCGGAACGCACGGAAGACCTCGATCGAGATCAGGAAGCCGGCGAGCAGGAAGACGACGGCGATCAGCTTCGCGACGGCGAACGGCGCCGTGATCCCGAACCGGTTCAGGCTGTCGCCGGCCGAGGCGACGAAGGCCCCGATCGCAATGAGCAGCGTCGCGGGGACGCGGCTGTGGAGCCGCCCGGCGACGAGCTCACGGATCGCACCGGGCAGGGACGCGGCGAAGTTCACCGTGATCGCGACCGGCGAGATGAGGAGGTTGAACAGGAACTGGTCGCCGGTCTGGTTGGCATCGAGCGAGTAGGCGAGGATCCGCCGCTTCGGCATGAAGACGTAGGCGGAGAAGAGCGCGCCGAAGAGCAGGCTCAGGCCGCCCGTGACGTTGAGGAACGGGGTCAGCAGCCGGAGCGTGCCGGGAAAGAGCGCGGCGACCGGCTGACCCGTCGCCGGGTCGAGCGCATAGCCCGGCGCCGGGAGCTCGACGCCCGCCATCAGGACGATCGACAGGAGCGTGGCGCCGATGACGCCGAGCGCAGCGATTCTCGGCCAGCGCTCGTTCTGGAAGTAGGTCTCGACGCCGACCGCCAGGCCCATGATCGTCGCGACGACGAAGTACAGGATCGGGGCGGCGCCGGCGTCGGGATACTCGAACCGCCGCTGGGTGAGGAACGTGAACAGGCCGCCCAGGAAGAGCGTGAACGCGAACGCATAGCCGAACCGGGTCTTCTGGAGGAGGAACGCCGTCCCGAGGCCCAGCCAGCCGGCCGTCCAGACCGCGCCGGCCAGATACCAGGCCCGATAGAGCGCCTCATTCCAGCCGCCCGCTGCGGCGACCGCCTCGGCGCCCGCACCGATCCCGAAGAACGCCATCCCGATCGCCCAGACGACCTGGTACGTGTGGCGCCGCTCACGCCACTGGTCGACCAGCGCCAGCGCGAAGGCCAGGGCCAGGACGGCCGTCAGCCCCGGGATCAGCCAGTCCGCCATCAGGCCTCCGCGCGTCGGGTTCGGAACACGATCCGCGTGAACGGGACCCGGAACTCGCGGAAGACCTCGACCGAGACGAGGAAGCCGATGAACATGAAGACGACCCCCAGCAGTTCGCCGACGAAGAACCCGCTCGTCTCGCCGAACCGGTTCGCCCCGCTGGTGATCGCCGGGATGATCCCGCCGATGGCGATGAGGATGGTGGCCGGGACCCGGCTGTGGAGCCGCCCGCGGAGGAGCGCAACGACCGTCCCCGGGACCGATGCGACGAGGTTCACCGGGAACGCCACCACCCCGATCGCGAAGTTCCCGAGGAAGGACCCGAGCGACTGGCCGCGATGGAGCGTGTAGGCGATGACCCGCCGCTTCGGCATGAAGACGTACGTCGAGAAGAGCGCGCCGAGCGAGAGGGCGAAGGCGCCCGTGACGTTGAAGAAGGGGGTCATCAGGCGCAGGTACCCGGGCAGCAGGCCGCCGGTCGGGATGTGGGTCGCTTCGTCCACGAAGCTGCCGGGATAGAGCGGGGCGAAGGCGATCATGACCGCCGAGAGCACCGAACCGCCGACGACGAGGAGCGCGGCGACGTTCGGCCAGCGGTGGTCGCCGCGCCAGGTCATGACGACGGTCACGACCGCCATGACGAGCCCGATCCCGAAGTAGACGAACCCCGCGATGCCGCTGTCCGGGTACTGGTAGCGGGCGTAGGCCAGGTACGAGAACAGGCCGGCCAGGAGGACCGACAGGGCGAACGCATAGCCGAAGCGGGTCCTGCCGAGCAGCATCACCGTGCCGAGGCCGAGCCATGCGGCAACCCACACCGCCCCGATCAGGTACCAGACCCGGTAGAGCGGATCGCTCCAGCCGAACGCGCCGCCGAGGAACTCCGTGCCGGCGGAGATCCCGTACCAGAGCATGCCGATCGTCCAGACCAGCTGGTACGGCCGGCGGCGTTCGCGCCACTGGTCGAGCAGGAAGATCGCGAAGACGAACGACAGCAGCGACGAGGCGAACGGCAGCGCGACGTTCAGGTCCACGACGATGACCTCCCTTCGTCCGTCGAGCGCACGGTCGCGTGCACCTCGACGATATGGAGCAGGAGCCGGTCAAGCAGGCCGATCGCCTGCTCGTACAGCCCGGCGAGCTGGGTCGGGTCGAGCGCACGGCGCCTGCCCAGGGCGGCGAGCTCGCCGAGGAGCGGCCGGCGGGCACGAAGGTAGATCGCCACAACCTCGCGGGCGTCGGCCCCGGCCTCGGCGAGCCGACGGCCGGCGTCGCCGATCAGCGACAGTGCCTCATCCGCCCAGCGCTCCCGATCCCCGGATCGTGTGGCGTCGAGGTAGGCGAGGAGGACGGCGACCAGCCTGCGTCCCTCGGCCCGCAGCGCCTCGCGGGTTTCGGGACGCAGCAGGTCCGGCGCGACCGGGGCCGCGTCCCGGTAGGCCCGGACGTAGGCGCGGGTCACCCGGTCGTGGGTGGCCCCGAGCGCCGCCAGCGAGCGGGCGACGGGGCGGCGCCCGGCGACGAGCCGGTCCAGGTCCGCCCGGCTGAACCGTCGATGCCCGCCGGGGGTCGAGTAGGCCCGCACGCGGCCCGTGTCCGCCCAGCGGCGGAGGGTGTCCGGGTCCACGCCGACGACGCGGCTGGCCGGACCGAGGGGCAGCCAACCCGGCGGTGTGCCGGCGGTGGGTGCGGGCTCGCGAGCCACGGTGGGCTGGATCCTCCGCGCCGGGACGACGCCGACGCCGGGTCGGGGCGCCGGAGGGCGAACCTCGGCAAATCTAGGTATCCGAATCGGGACGCGGACCGGCGGAGGATACGAAGCACGGGAGGCAGTGTCAACGGCCATTCGGCCGGGGCCGTTCCGCCCTCGTCTTGCGCTCGGTGTCGCGCGCGCCGGGCTCTCGCCGCTGAGAAGGGGCGCCGCGCGATCAGGCGGGGATCAGCTCGTGATCGTCGCGGTGAATGCCGTCGCACAGGCCCCAGCGGGGCTCATCGCCGGGGATCGGGATCGGCCGCATGATCTCGCGCACCTCGCCGCGCCGGCAGAAGAACCAGCCGCGAGCGCGCATCCAGGCACGAACGTGCGCGGGGTCACGGTGGAACTCGAAGGGCCCCGGGTTGATGGCCGGCCGGCCGGCCCACGAGACCGGCGTCTCGGCCGCGACGATGTCGAGCACGTTCAGCCGCCAGGGCGTGCCTTCGATCACCTCGAGGCACCCGTCGCACCGCACGGCGACATTGTCCTCGACCACCGTTGGGATCCGGACCCCCATGATCTCCATCGACCGGGATGGTAGCAGGGGCCGGGCGCCGCCCGCCGCAGTGCCTCTCGCCGCAGTGCTTCTCGCCGCAGTACCGCCCACGCCGGCGACGTAGCCGCCAGCAGGTCAGGGGAACGTGACGGTGAACTGCCCGCTGTTGTCGTGGAGCGTGTACGCGTAGTCGTTGACGGCCAGGTAGAGCATCCCGGACTCACCTTCAGGAACGACGATCTCAGACCCGCCATCGAGGCCCGTCCCCGAGCCGCCACCGATGACCTGATCGTGTCGGGGTTCGCTGTTGGCAGGGACTGGCGATGGGGAGCCTGATCCGCTTCTATGAATTCGCGCCCAGGCTGACGACGAACGTCAGGGCACCGAGACGGTCGCGTCGCCCGAGCAGAGCGTCGTCCCGGCGCTGCAGACGCGGTAGGTGTACGTGGTGCCGGAGACGGCTTTCTTCCCCAGGTTGTCGCGGTACGACCCGCTGTTGCTCGTCGTGGCGATCCGGGCAAAGGAGGCTCCCGGGTTCTGGCGGTAGACATCGATGCTCGATGCCCCACCCGCCCAGGCAAGGTCGACCTTGACCGTGCCCTGCCGTAAAGCTCTAGCGGTCAGGTCGGTCGGGCCGTCGGCGGGCGGGGCCGCCTGCGGTGTGGCGCTGGCTTCGCTCGAGTTGGCAGATTGGTTCGTCGACAGATCGACCGCCGTCACGACGTAGAAGTAGGGCGTTCCGTTTGCGACTGCCTGGTCCGTGTATGCGCTCGTCGTGACGAGGGTCGAATTGACCTGGCTGTATGGCCCGCCGCTCGTCGTGCCGCGATGGACGTTGTAGCCGGCGAGGTCTGGCTCACTGTTGTTCGCCCAGTCGAGGACGATCTGCCCGTCGCCACCGGTCGCCGTGAGGCCGGTCGGGGCCGCCGGCGGAGTCGTGTCCGGCGGTGGTGGTGTCGCGTCCGTGTCAATCGTGACGCCGAAGTTGGCGAGCACCCGGCCGATCTCGTTCGCATAGGTGCGGCTGGAACCCCCAGCGAAGAGCAGCCCGACCGGGTTCCGCCCGCTGGTCGTCACGATGAGCGAGCCCGAGTCGCCGCCGGCACTGAACGTCCCGTCACGCACGCCGATCTGGTTGACGAACCGCGCGACGCCATCCGATGCGCAGGTGAACAGGCCGCGCGGTTTGTAGCAGACGTCGAGGGTGACGTTGATCTCGGCCACGGTGCCCGTCGTGCAGCCCGTCGTGCGGCCGCACTTCGTCACGCTCTGACCGATCAATGGTGAGACCGTGGACGCACTCGGCGTGCCGTAGCCGCTCGGAAGCGTGGCGACGCCGAGGTCCCCGGTGGTCGTGAGCGCGATCGCAGCGTCGATCGTGTTGCAGTCGGAATCGCTCGCGACTCCGGAACAGGCGGAAGCGCTGAACGAGATCGTCTTCCAGGCCGCCAGCGTGCCGATCCTGTCGGCCGGGTCTTGGCCGCCGTCATAGCTGCCCGGCTGGAGCGCGCCGTCGCCCACGCTGGCGTTGTTGCTGTTGGCGAGGACGTGGTTGTTGCTCAGGGCGAACACGGCCGAGCCATTCGTGACGCGTGCTCCGATCGTCCCCGCGGTGATGGCGGGGTGACCGACAGACACGCCGATCGGGACCGGCCGGTTGCATCGTTCGGCCGGGTTGCCCGTGTCCTGGCACGCGCGTGCGGCGATGAGACCGGTGACCACCCGTTGGATCCCGACGCCGTCCGCGCTTCCAGGGATCGTGACATCGGGCGTGACCGTGTAGACGCGGATCGCCGGTTGGCCGGCCGGGTTGAGGCCCACCCCGGTTCCCAGGACGCCGGGCGTCGCCATCAGCTGCGCGGTGATCCGCTCCTGGACTCGGATCGCCCGACCGATCTCATCGCCGCTCTGGGCGACCGCCATTGCCGGAAGGAGGGCGAGCAGGAAGCCGAATGAAAGGGCCAGCGCCATCCGCCTGGCTGAGCGTGAGATGGATGGTCGCATCATTGATCTGCCCTTCCTGTTGGTGGGCCCGAGTATGCCAGTCTGCGACCGTGCATAGATAGTGCCGTCCGTAGTGTTGTCCGCGATCGACGGGGTCGCGACGCACCACAGGCGCGACCTGATGCGGCCCCTCGAACTGGTCGCCGGCGCGCCGTCCGGGCAAGCGGCATCCATCGTCGAGCCGCGGAGCGGCGGTTGGCGACTGCTTGACGAAGGGCGCCTCAGATGCGGCCTACCGTCGCGACGGCTCTGCCGGGCGAAGAAACCCTCACGCAGACAGCGGCCACCCCTCGTCCTCGGGCGAGCCGGAATCTCCGATCGTCCACCGGCGATCCTCCGCCAGGAATGCGTCGATCGAAACCGCATCCACGGGTCGTGCGAACTGGAAGCCCTGGGCATCCTGGCAGCCGAGTTCCCGGAGCGCAGATGCCTCGCCGGCCGTCTCCACGCCCTCGGCGACCGTCTGGAGGTTGAGCAGGCGCCCGAGCCGGATGAACGTTTCCGCCGTCGCGGCCGACGACGTCCCCAGCTGCAGCCC
The DNA here is from genome assembly GCA_035466655.1 of Candidatus Sulfomarinibacteraceae bacterium. Taxonomy (GTDB): domain Bacteria; phylum Chloroflexota; class Limnocylindria; order Limnocylindrales; family CSP1-4; genus UBA5189. Next base: position 9,972 of record DATIUS010000047.1, on the reverse strand, counting down.
GGTGATGAACGATCGGTCCAGCTTCAGGATGTCCACCGGGAAGCGGCTGACGTAATTGAGCGATGAGTAGCCGGTCCCGAAGTCGTCGATCGCGAGCCGCACGCCGAGCGACTTCAGCTTCGAGAGGTGCTCGCTGGCGCGACCCGGATCCGTCATCACGGCCGTCTCGGTGATCTCCAGGATGACCAGACGAGGGTCGATCCCGGAGTCGTGGCGCCCCGGGCCACATGCTCGAGGAGATCCGGGTCGGCCAGATGGACCGCCGACAGGTTCCATGGCACGGGCGTGGGATCGTGCCTTCTCCGGGCAACCCCAGGGGTGGCATCACGAGCGCGATCCCATCTAGGGTCTGGCACGGTGGGAGTGCCCCCAAGGGGATTCGAACCCCTGATCTCCACCTTGAAAGGGTGGCGTCCTGGGCCTCTAGACGATGGGGGCCGGGAGCCGGCCGAGTGTAGCAGAGGCCATTTCGGCGACTGTCCCGGCACTGGCGCTCGCCTGGGCGCGTCCGAAGTCGCGTGGTTGCAGGCCTGGAGAACGGCCCCAGCAGGGCGTGATCGGGGCCGATCTGGGATCCCGCGACCGCCCTCAGGCGCCCCACACGAGCGCTAGGACGAGCGCGCCGGCGAAGCAGCCGAGGGCGATCATGCCGGTGATCCCGCCGAGCAACGCGAAGAGGATCGTCCGGCCCTGCTCGCCGTCCTGCCAGGCCCGCCACATCCGGATGGCGCCGCCCACCGACAGGGCGGCGAAGACCATCCCGAGGATGGCTGTCCCCGAGGTGACCATCGGGATCTGGCTGGCATCCTCGACCCGCAGGATCGCGTAGGCGATGTAGCCGAGCGAGCCGACGAGGGCGATCGCCAGGACCGCCCGGACCGGGGTGATCTGGACCGGCCCCAGGTGCGGACCGACGCGCCCGCGCGTCCCGTCGGCACGGCGGGGCACCACGTGCGAGCGATGGTCCCTGCGAGGCGGCCGGGCGGTCATCGTCCGGCAGCGTACCAGTCTGGCCGGCCTGCCCTCCGGCGGCCCCGGGGGCTGCCGAGTCAGGCCTCTTCCGGGCGTGAGCGGTGGTAGATCGCGACCTTCCAGGTCAGCCGCGGACGCTTGAGCGTGGCCGCAACGGCCTCCCCCGTCGGACCGAACGCGTCCACGAGGAACGCCGACGCGGCCTCCTGCGACTCGAACGTCCAGAAGCAATGGAGCACACGGACGCGGAAGCCGCCCTTGAGAAACGGACCGTTGCGGTGACTCCAGGCGCCGTACTCCGGCCGCTTGCCGAGGAGCCGGGAGACGTCGTCCCGCCCGTAGTCGTGGATCGCGAGGAGCCGGCCCCCGGGGCGCAGGATCCGATCGACCTCGGCGATCTCGGCCCGGTCCACCCCGCGGAAGGCGGACCACAGGCCGATGACGACGTCCGCCGACGCGTCGGGGAGGTCCGTGCGGAACGGCGCCGGGACCGCGTGGTGCCGGATCCGGGCGCCGAGCGCCTCGAGGCCGGCGACCAGCGAGGATGCCGCCCCGTCTACGAGCACCACGTCTCGACCGGCCACCGGTCCGAGCGCGTCGATCGCGCGAAGGATCTTGCCCTCGACATCGAGCGCGGGCGCCAGCCGTCCGGCGAGATCGGCGCTCAGCTGCAGCGGGAGGTCCGACACGGAGACGGGAGTATAGGGCCGCCCGCGCCAGATCGGAGGGCACGGCACGCCCCGTCGGCCCTGGACTCGGCCGGCCGACGATCGACGTGACGGTCCAGCCCCGCACTGGCAGGAACCCCGGGATCGGGCAGAATCACGCCGTGCTCGCCAGCGTCCGGGCCATGCCCGGCCCGATCCGCCTCTTCCTCGTCTACGCCCTGGTCCTGCTCGCGGGAGTCGGCGTTTCGCTGCCGTTCGTCGTGGACCTGGCGATCTCCGCGCCGGTCAGCCTGACCGGCATCGTCGTGATGGTCCTGCTCGCGTACCTGATCTTCACGATCACCCTCGTCCTCCAGCGAAAGGAGGCGGCGCGGCCGCTGGCGCTCGGGCTCAGCTCGCTGACCGTCCCGCCGATCCCCTGGGCGCTCGTGGTCGGCCAGCCGATCATCGCGATCTTCTTCGCCGCGCTCGCGATCCTCCTGATCCGGGGCCTTCGCCGGCCCGAGGTCGCCGCCTATCTCGCGGAGCCCTGACCGACCGGAGCGGCGCGCGCGCGCGAACGGCGGGCACGCTACCCTCTGCACGCGCCGACCGACGCTTGACGGTCCGCTCCCCACTGAACCGACACCACGAGGCCACCGTTGACCAGCTCGTCCCGTCCCACGCCGAAGGCCCCCGCAAACCGGACGCGCGGCCCGAAGACGCCGCGCACGGCGGCACCCGAGACCTTCCTCCAGCGCAACCGAACCCGGCTGCTCTGGGGGCTCGCCGCCGTCGCGCTCGTGGCGATGGGGTCGATCGCCTTCCTGAACGCCTCCTCGCCCGCGTACGCCTGCTCGACCGAATGGACACCCGAGCCGACGCAGGCACCAGCACCGGGCGTCACGCCCAGGCTCGGGTACATCCAGGACGACTTCGGTACCGAGCACCAGGCGCTCGGATCCTTCGTCCGATACGCGGTCTGCCCGCCGGCGAGTGGCAAGCACTACAACGCGCAGGGCGAGGGCCCGGTCCGACCTGGTGTCTACGGCCCGGACGACCAGGCGACGCCACAGGGCTGGATCCACAACCTGGAGCACGGCGGGGTGGTCGTCCTGTACCGCTGCCGAGGGGGTGACTCGGCCTGCGGAGCCGCCCAGCAATCGGCCCTCGCGGACTTCTACGCGACGTTCCCGAACAGCCCGATCTGTGACCTGCCGGCCGCCGCGACCACCGTGGTGGCCCGTTTTGACGAGATGGCGTGGCCGTATGCCGTCCTGCTGTGGGGCCAGGTGCTGCCGATGGAGACCTTCGACGCACAACTCGCTCGTGACTTCTTCGCCCAGCAGGGCGAACGGACCAACCCCGAGGCCCTGTGCGCCAGGCCCACGCCCGGACCGGCGCCGACCGCCGAACCGGCGTCGAGCTGAGCCGGCCCCGAGCTGAGCCGGGACCGGGGCGGGGCTGAAGGAAGCCGGGGCCGTGCGACTCGTCGCGTTCCTGGGGCCGGACGGGCCTGCGGTGGGACTCGCCACGCCGGCGGATCGGGTGATCCGGCTCACCTCCGTGGACGGCGGCCTGGACCTAGCGCTCGCCGAGGAGCGGCTCCCGGAGCTCCTCGCGGAGGCGGCCGGACTCGCCGCCCGGATCGCCGCCGAGCCGGATGCCGGTGAAGTGCGGGCGGACCTCCAGCTCCTCCCCGCGGTCGAGTTCCCCGGCAAGGTCGTCTGCCTGGGCCTGAACTACGCCGACCACGTGAAGGAGGGCGGGCGGCCGGCGCCGCCTCGTCCCGTCCTCTTCTCGAAGTTCGCCAACGCGGTCGTCGGAGACGGCGAACCGATCATCCGGCCTGAGGGCACGCACGCCCTCGACCTCGAGGTCGAGCTGGGGGTCGTCATCGGCCGGCGTGCCCGCCGCGTCACGGCGACCCGGGCGATGGACCACGTCGCCGGCTACGTGGTCGTCAACGACGTGAGCGCCCGGGACTGGCAGGGAATCGGTGTGGCGCTCCACGAGGGCGAGAAGGGCGACGGCCAGTGGCTCCGCGCGAAGGGCTCGGACACGTTCCTGCCGGTCGGCGCCGACTTCGTCACCCCGGACGAGGTGGACCCCGCCGCCGGCCTGCGGATCCGTAGCTGGCGGATCCCCGGGAGCGGGCCGGAAGCCGGCACCCCCGTCCTGATGCAGGACGCCACGACCGCGGACATGATGTGGCGAGTCCCCGAGGTCATCGAGTACATCTGCCGGCAGATCACCCTCGAGCCCGGCGACATCATCGCCACCGGCACGCCCTCCGGCGTCGGCGTCTACCGCGATCCGCCGGTCTTCCTCGCGCCGGGCGACCGCGTACGCTGCCAGGTGGACGGGATCGGAACGGTGGAGAATCCGGTCATCGACTGGTCGGCCGTCCCCGACGACGAGGACGACGGACCGGACTGACGCCGGACGCAGACCGCAAGATCGCCCGCGCGGCGGGCGGGCAAGCACCCAGGAGGCGCGACGATGCGCGCGCTCGTCAAGACCCAGGCCGGGCCGGGGCTCAGCCTGATCGACGTCCCGCAGCCCGAGATCGGGATCAACGACGTCCTGATCCGGGTGAGGAAGACCGGTATCTGCGGCACGGACCTCCACATCGAGTCGTGGGATCCGTGGGCCGCCAGGACCATCCACGCGCCGCTCGTGGTTGGCCACGAGTTCGTCGGCGAGATCGTCGAGATCGGGGGCAACGTGGCGGACTTCCGCCCCGGCGACCTCGTCAGCGGGGAGGGCCACGTGGTATGCGGACGCTGCCGCCACTGTCTCGCCGGGCGGCGGCACCTGTGTGCCAACACGATCGGCCTCGGCGTCGGTCGGGACGGTGCGTTCGCCGAGTACGTCGCCCTCCCAATGGCCAACGTGTGGCACCACTGGCCGGGCATCGATGCCGAGGTCGCGGCGATCTTCGACCCGTTCGGCAATGCGGTCCACACGGCGCTCGCCTTCCCGGTCCTGGGCGAGGACGTCCTCGTCTCGGGCGCCGGACCGATCGGGTTGATGGCGACCGCCGTCGCCCGCCATGCCGGCGCGCGGTTCATCGTCGTGTCGGAACCGAACGCCTATCGCCGCGGGCTGGCGGCGAAGATGGGGGCCACGGTCGTGGTCGATCCGCGCGAGCGCGACCTCCACGAGGTCCAGGCGGAGCTCGGGATGGTCGAGGGCTTCGACGTCGCGATGGAGATGTCCGGCAATGCCGTCGCCCTGCGGACCGCGATCTCGAACATGGCCCACGGCGGCAGCCTCGCGATCCTCGGCATCCCCACCGCCGAGATCTCGCTCGACGTCAACGAGATCGTGTTCAAGATGCTGACCCTGCGGGGGATCTACGGCCGGGAGATGTACGAGACCTGGTACAAGATGACGGTCATGCTCCAGTCCGGGCTGGACATCCGCCCCGCGATCACCCACCGGTTCTCGTATCGCGACCACGAGGCTGCCTTCGCGACCGCCAGATCGGGAGACTCGGGCAAGGTCATCATGGATTGGAGGGACTGATGACGACGACGTCGCGCCCCGATCCCCTGGCGTTCATCTCGGCCGAGCTCGAGGACCTCCGGGCCAAGCACCTCTTCCGGCCGCTCCGGGTCATGTCCTCGCAGCAGGGGCCCGTGGCCGTCGTCGACGGCCACGAGGTCATCAGCCTCTCCTCGAACGACTACCTCGGCCTCACCCACCACCCGCGCCTGAAGGCCGCCGCGATCGAGGCGGTCCGCGAGTTCGGCGCTGGCTCTGGCGCCGTCCGCACGATCGCCGGCACGATGTCCATGCACGAGGCGCTCGAGGCCGAGCTGGCCGCGTTCAAGAGCACGGAGGCCGTCCTCACGTTCCAGAGCGGATTCACCGCGAACACCGGCGTCATCCCGACGATCACCGGCGAGGCCGACCTCATCGTTTCCGACGCGCTCAACCACGCCTCGATCATCGACGGCATGCGCCTGTCGAAGGCGCCGCGGAAGGTCTACCCGCACGCCGACGTCGCGGGTCTCGAGACGGTCCTCGCCGAGGCCACCGAGCACGGCCGGGTCGACGGGTCCGGACCGTACCGGCTGATCCTCGTCGTCACCGACGGGGTCTTCTCAATGGACGGCGACATCGCACCGTTGCCGGGGATCGTCGAGGTCGCGGAGCGACACGGCGCCGCGGTCTTCGTGGACGACGCCCACGCCTCGGGGGTCCTCGGGCGCAACGGCCGTGGCAGCGTCGATCATTTCGGCTTGCACGGCCGGGTCGCCATCCAGGTCGGCACGCTGTCGAAGGCGGTCGGCGTGCTCGGCGGCTACGTGGCCGGCTCGCAGGCGCTCCGAGACCTCCTCGTCCAGCGCGCCCGGCCGTTCCTCTTCTCGACGTCGCACCCGCCGGCGGTCGTGGCCGCCTGCCGCGAGGCGATCCGGGTCATGGAGGAGGAGACCTGGCGGATGGAGCGGCTGTGGGCGAGCACGCGGCTGTTCAAGGCGGAGCTGGCCCGCCTGGGTTTCGACATCGGCCGCTCCGAAACGCCGATCACCCCGGTCATCGTCGGCGAGGCCGAGGTTGCGATCCGGTTCTCCGCCCGGCTGTTCGAGGAGGGCGTCTTCGCGACGTCGGTCGTCTTCCCGACGGTAGCGCTGGACCAGGCCCGCCTCCGGACGATCGTCACCGCCGCGCTCACGGACGAGCACCTCGACCGGGCACTCGAAGCGTTCGCCAGGGTGGGTCGTGAGCTCGGGCTCATCGCCGGGTGATTCGCGAGCAGCCCCAGGGCGCCCAGGAGAACAGCCGAGACCTGCCGCTCGACGCGCACGTCCACACGGACCTGTCGCCGGACAGCGACGTCCCGATCGACGTCTACGCCGCGCTGGCGGTCGAGAGGGGGATCCGTGAGCTCGCGATCACGGATCACGTGGACTTCGACGCCCGCGATCCCGCCTACGACTACACGTCCTTCGAGCAGCGTGAGCGCACGGTTCGCGATGCCGCCGAACGCTGGGCACCGAAGGGCGTCCTCATCCGGTTCGGGGCGGAGCTCACCTACAACCGGTCCTGGGAGGGCGACCTGCGGGCGCACCTCGCCCGGCACCGCTACGACTTCACGATCGGGTCCGTCCACGATTGGCCGGATTCGCCGTACGTCCCGGGGCGCGTTCGGACCTGGGCGACCGGCCGCCCTCTCGACGAGGTCCTCGCTCCGTACCTCGCGGAGATCGCCGCCGCCGCCGGCTCCGGCCTGTTCGACACGATCGGCCACCTCGACGTCGTGCGGCGGTACCTCCATGCGCACGTCACGGCCGGGGAGATCTTCAGCGCCGTCGAGCTGTTCGAGCCGGCGCTCCGCGCGCTCGTCGATTCGGGAACCGCGCTGGAGGTCAACTCGAGCGGATACCGTCAGCCGTCGGCCGAGGCGTACCCGGGGCCGCCGCTCATCGAACGGTACCGGGAGCTCGGCGGCCGGCACGTGACGTCCGGGTCGGACTCGCACCGCGCGCACCACTTCGCCTGGGGCCTGGAGGCCGGGTATCGCCTCCTCGCGGCGGCGGGTTTCACCGGGCTCGCGTTCCGGCGCGGCGGCGATCGAGTGGGGATCCCGATCCCCGATCGGCTTCGCGGGCCGGCCCCCGCGGCCGCCTCACCTAACATCCGGCGAGGTGGATCGTTGTGAGATTGGACGACGAGGCGCTCGAGCGGCTCGTCACGGAGGCCAAGGCGGGTGACGCCTGGGCCTTCGGGCGGATCTTCGACGAGTTCAACGAGCCGATCCATCGCTTCATCGCCAGCCGCGTCGACCGCCCGAGCGACGCGGAGGACCTGACGCAGCTGGTCTTCGTCAAGGCCCTGGAAGCGCTCCCGCGCTACGAGCAACGGGGCATTCCCTTCGGGGGCTGGCTCTTCAGGCTGGCCAGGAACACGATCATCGACCACGCCAGGACGCGCCACCCGCACGCCCAGCTTGACGAAGCGGCGGATCGGGCGACGGACGAGGCGGGACCGGACCAGATGGCCCTCCTCCGGCAGGACCTCGACGCTGTGGCCAGGGCCCTCACGACCCTGACCGACGATCAGCGCGAGGCCATCGAACTCCGGTTCTTCGCCGGGCTCTCCGCCCGAGAGGCGGCCGAGGCGATGGGCAAGCAGGAAGGCACCGTCAGGGGCCTCCAGTTCCGGGCGATCGCGGCACTCCGCCGATCGCTGGGCATGGACCTCGACGTGGGGCCGGAGCTCGAAGGATTGCCGGACCAGGCCACCGGCGGCATCGGCGATCAATGATGAAGAGGGGACGAACCGTGCACGACGACCATCCGGGGGCGGAAGAGCTGGCGCAGCGCCTCGAGGCGTACGCGTCCGCGCGCCTGTCCCCGAACCGGAAGGCGTCGGCGCGGATTCGAAGCGCCCTGGTCGAGGAGGCGCGGATGCGCGCCCTCGAGGCGGAGATGGGCGGCGCCCGATACCGCCACCGCGCCCGCGACCGGCGAGTGATGACGCTCCTCCTGGCGGCGGCGGTCACGCTCGGGTCCACGGTCGGCGTCCTCGCGGCGTCGGCGCCGGGCAGCCCGTTCTACGGGGCCAGGGTCTGGCTGGAGGCGGCCACGCTGCCGGCCGATGCCGATGCCCGGGCGCTCGAGCGGATCCGCCAGATCGAGCAGCGACTCGTCGACTCGGAGCGCGCGGTCGCCGACGCGGACGATGACGCCGTCGCGGCCGCGACCGAGGCATATCGCGCGGCAGTCGATGCTGCGACGACCGAGGCCGGCACGGACGCCGACCGGATCGCTCGTCTCGAAGCGACGCTCGGGAAGCACGTTGCCGTCCTCGAATCGCTCGCCGAGCGGCTCCCGGAGGCAGCGTCGAGCGGGATCCGGCGCGCGATCGAGGCGAGCCAGAAGGCCGTCGACAAGCTCGACCGCGCCAACTCGGTACCGGGCGTCAACGGCAACCGGGATCCGTCGAACGGCAAGCCTGGGAACCCCGGCAAGCCATAGCCCGGCGATCCGTCTCGGCTGGCCCGCGCCGCGTACCCTGCACCGCGTGAGGCAACGTCCCCAGCGAACATGCGGCTGACCGTCGTCGGCGCCGGTCCCGCCTATTCGAACGACCCGCGGTCCCTTGGCGCCTGCTACCTCGTGCGATCAGGCGATCGGGCGATCGTCCTCGACCTGGGACACGGCTCGTTCGCGGGGCTCGCCGCGAGGTTCCCGCCGGAGCGGCTCGAGGCCGTCGTCATCAGCCACCTCCACCCGGATCACTTCGTGGACCTCGTGCCGCTCCGGCACTACCTCCGCTACCACCTCGTGCCGGCTCGCCGGCTTCGCGTCGACGCGCACCCGGACCTCCCAGCCCGGCTGGATGGCCTCCACGCCGAGCCTGGCTTCTCCGCGGCCGCGCTCGACGTCGCGGTGCTGGAGCCAGGCATCCGGGTGCTCGGACCGTTCGAGCTGGAGGTCGGCCGAGTCACGCATACCGCGGACAGCTTCGCGTTTCGGGTCTCGGATGGGCGGGGCCGGCCGGGGCTGGTCTACTCCGGCGATCTCGGCGTCGCCGGGGACCTGCGGGTCCTCGTGCGGCCGGGTGACACGCTGCTCGTCGAGGTGTCCTTCGGCGCCGGGCCGGTCCCGGCCGGGGCGCTCCACCTGGATGGGCCCGCGGTGGGAGCGCTGGCAGCCGAATCTGGCGCCGGCCGGGTCCTCCTGACGCACCTCCTGATGGGGCACGATCCCGACGCGACGGTGGCGTCGGTGCGGGCGCGGTACGCGGGACCGGTCGAGCTGGTCACGCCGGGGTTCGAGACGGAGATCTGAGCCGGGAATCCGACGACCGGGATGCGGGCACTGCATCCCGGTCGCCAGTGTTGCGGGGACAGCGATCCCCGGGCCGGTCTATTCGGTCGCGTCGGGCGTGCGACGCCGGCTCGGAGCGATGAGGACGGCCAGGGCGGCGATGGCACCGAGGCCGATCAGGATGGCGAGAAGGCTCGACGTTCCGCCATTGGTCTCGATCTCCTGGACCGTGTCGGTCTCCGGGAGCTCGAACCCCGGGCCGAAGGCGATCTCGGCCAGGACGTCCTGGGTCGGAGGCGTCGACTCGACGATCGTCGTCTGCGGGCCGGCGGGCTCGACGGGCGAGGCCTGGTTGCTCGAGCCGCGGTCGGCCGAGCCCTCGTCCGTCGAGTCCTCGTCGGTAACCTGGGGCTGGTCGTTGGTGTTCGGGATGGCCGCCGGCGTCTCGTCGGCGGGGGTCTCGTCGGCGGGGGTCTCGTCGGCGGGGGTCTCGTCGGCGGGGGTCTCGTCGGCCGGCGTCTCGTCGGCGGGGGTCTCGTCGGCCGGCGTCTCGTCGGCGGGGGTCTCGT
>DATIUS010000046.1:0-13110 GCA_035466655.1 Candidatus Sulfomarinibacteraceae bacterium | reverse complement strand
CCGAGTCCGAGGAGTCGAGCGACAGGGGTACCGTCGAGGCCGGTCCGACGACGCGGACGAGCCACGCCATCGCGGCGCATCGATCGTCCACCTCTGGCGAGACTTCGTCGACGTTCAGGTCCAGGTAGCTGGCGCCGCCGCGGATCTGGCGGGCCGCCATCCACCGGACGTAGGCAGCCGCCAGTGTCGCGTTCGGCCCATCCGCCACGCCTTCGAGCACCGCCGTCATCACGTGCTTGACCCGGCCGGCGCCGAACTCCCTCGTCGCCTGGATCGCATCCGGGATCGGGAGCAGTCCCTCGCCGACCTCGAGCGGTACCCGCACGGCCGGGCGCCCGTCGGCAGTCGTCCCGATCCGGACGCCGTCCCGGCGGACGACGCGGCTGGCGTGGATGTTCTCGCCGATGATGATGAAGGGCCGTCCGTCCGTTCGACTGGTCACCGTTTCCGTGGCTCCTTGCCGCTACATGATCAATGGGACTCCCCGGCGAGGTGTCAGTCAGGCGTCGAGGGGCACAAACCGGCACCCCTCCACGAAGAGTTCGAAGAAGTCAGGCTCGGTTTCGAGCTCGACGTGCTCGATCCGGCCGATCAGCGAGTCGAGCGCATCGCGCCGGCTTGCCGACAGGAGCAACCCGACGGCCCCACGGAGCGCGGCGTTGCCCACGCGCTCCACGCGCTCCACCCGGGCCGGGGCGAGTAGTCCGATCGCGATCGCGTTGGGGACGTGGACCGCATTCGCGAAACCGCCGGCGAGATAGACGCGATCCACGTCGGCGGCCATGACACCAAGACGGCGAAGCAGGATCCGCTGGCCGCACGCGTTAGCGGCCTTGGCCTGCGCCAGGAGGCTGGCATCGGAGCGGGAGAAGCTGATCCCGCGCTCCGGGGCAATCATGAACTCCCCGAGACCGTTGTGGAACCGGCCTTCGGCATCCATCCACCCGGCGCCCCGAAGCTCAGCCAGCAGGTCCACCAACCCGGAGCCACAGATCCCGGCCGGCTCGCCCTCTCCGATCGTCGTGTATTCGAACCGGTCACCGTCGAGGTGGATGGCCTCGATGGCACCGTCGGCACCGGGCATCCCGAACCTGACGAGTCCTCCCTCGAAGGCCGGGCCTGCTGGACAGGACGCTGCCAGATAGCGGACGCCGTCGGTGACGACGACCTCGGTGTTGGTGCCGATGTCAATAAGCATCCGGATCCCGGCCTCGCCGTCGAACTCGACGGCAGACAGGTCCGCGGCCGTGTCGGCCCCGACGTGGCTGGCGATGAGTGGCGCGCCGACGACCCGGCCGTACGGGTGCATGAGCAGGCCAACATCGTGGGCTCGGCGCTGAAGCCACGTCGATTCCACCGTCCCGGATCGGGCCGCCGTCTCCGTGACGGATCGGTAGGGCCACTCGCCCATCGGGGCGACATCGAGGTCGAAGAAGAGGTCACGCATCGTGCTGTTCGCCACGATCATCGCTTCGTAAACCTCGTGGCGGTCGATCCCGAACGCGCGATACGTGTCTCGGAGCTCGTGATTTAGCGAACGGCGGAGTGCGGTCCGCAATGTGCCGGGGTGATCTTGCTCATAGGAGATGCGGGTCATGACGTCGCTGCCGCCGAACCGCTGCGGGTTCTCGAGCGCCCCTCCGGCGACGGCGGCGCCGGTCAGAAGGTCAATGACCTGGAACACCACCGTCGTCGTCCCGATGTCGATGGCCAGTCCCAGGACGTGCTCTCGTCGGAGATCGATTGGCTGTCCCGCATACCGGACGGCCTGCCGATCCGCGGTGACGACCGGATCGATCCGTGTCGGCGGCTCGCCCGACGCTCCGAGGATGCGCATGCGGCGGCGGATGATCGAGAACTCGATATCGGATCCGACGCGCTCCACACGGGCCTGGCAGGCAAGGCGGAAGTCGCCGGGCAGATACGCTTCCGGTTCCGTCCGTTCCGACAGCGCGTCGCCTCCCTGCCGGACCTCGACCACGCACTCCCGGCAGCGACCCGTACGCCGGCAGGACGCGGGCACGGCGGCCGCGACTTCGTCGGCGTACTCGAACAGCGACCGACCGGCGACCAAGGGTCGGCGGTCGGTTCCGTGGATGACGTCAGGCACTCAGGACTCCATCGCGAGGCACGCGGCGCCGGAGCCGGACCGCGTTGGGCAGGCGATCACCGGTCGACGCGGTAACGCTCGATGAAGTCCGCGTCCAGCTCCCAACCCAGGCCGGGCCGGTCGGACAGCGGGAACTGCCCATCGACGAGCGCCGGACGGTTGGCGAGCATCTGCCAGAAGATCGGATCGCGAGCCGGCGAGAAGGCCTCAACGTAGGTTCCGTTCGGGACCGAGGCCAGCAGGTGGGAGGCGACCTGCGTCTCCTCGTGATGCCCCACCTGCACGTCATAGCTGTACGCGATGGCGGCGATACGCCGCCATTCCGACGGACCGCCGCCCCACGAGGCGTCGTAGTTCGAGACGTCGATCGCTCCGCTTGCGATCATCTCGCGCATGCCCGTCCGGCTGATCTCACTCTGACCGGCGGCCACGTTGACGTTGCCGCGCAAGCGGACATCCCGTAGCGACCGGAAGTCGCCGTGCCAGCGCGTTGGCTCCTCGAACCAGCGGAGCTCGATACCCTCGGCCCGGATTCGGCCGAGGAACGACAGCGCTTCGGCGACCGTGTAGCCCTGGTTGGCATCGACCACGAAGAGGAAGTCGTCCCCGGCGTGGCGGCGCGCGCGGACGAGCCGGGCGGCGTCCACGTCCGGCGGCATGGCCCCGATCTTGAACTTCATCCCGACCATGGCATGCTCGCCCTTGAAGAAGTCGATCTCCCGTTCAATGGCCTGTTCCTTGGCCTCCTCGGAATCGGGAATGTAGTAGCCGCCGATCCCGATCATCGGCATCCGGTCCCGATACCCACCCCACAGCCTCCAGAGCGGCTGGCCATAGGTCTTGCCGACCGCATCCCAGACGGCGCTGTCGATGCAGGCGATGGCTTGCATCGCATACCACCGGGGGCGCAGCTGGTCGAAGGTCGCGGGGAGCATCGCCTCCCAGATCCTCTCGACCTGCGTCACGTCGAGGCCGATGACCTGCGGCGCGAGTTCGTCGTGAATGATCGCCCGGATCTCCGACTGGAGCGGCTCGTCCTCGTCCGCGTTGTAGGCCTCTCCCACGAGCCCCGAGCTGGTCCGGATCCGCGTGATGATCGTGCACCGGTTGCGCATCTTGTAGTAGCTGCCCTTGTACGTGAACGGCAGCGGGACGCGGATCGGGATGGTCTCGATCGCCTCGATCCTGTGCATTGGGCGGCTCCTCGAGGACTCGTCCGGTTGACGGGGCGGAGACCCCGGTGCGACGATAGCAATCGTAACTGGAAACGGTACCGACGTTCCGAGCAGCGCCATTGAACGTCCGGCCGCGCCTGTCTTCGACCCCACCCGACCGCACGAGGACGCCCCGTGATAACCGAACGAGTGACTCCCGACCGCGTCGCCTGGTACCGCAAGATGCTGGAGATCCGGCTCTTCGAGGAGAAGGTCCAGGAGCTCTTCATGAGCGGCGCCATCCAAGGGACCACCCATCTCTGCCAGGGCCAGGAGGCCGTTTCCGTCGGCGCCATCTCCGCGATGGGCCCCGGCGACGTGCAGACCAACACGTATCGTGGCCACGGCGAGGCCCTCGCGCTCGGCATGGTGCCCGAGACGGCGATGGCCGAGCTGATGGGCCGGACGAGCGGCTGCTCCGGGGGCGTCGGCGGGTCGATGCACCTGATCGACGTGACCAAGGGCAACATCGGCGCCAACGCGATCGTGGGGGCCGGCATCCCGATCGCCGTCGGCGCGGCAGTCTCCTTCCAGGTGCAGGGCAAGCCCAATGTTGCGCTGACGTTCTTCGGGGACGGCGCGACGAACATCGGGACGTTCCACGAGTCGCTGAATATGGCAGCCGTCTGGCAGGCCCCCGTCGTGTTCATCATCACGAACAACCTGTACGGGGAATACAGCCCGCTCCGCACCACCACCCCGATCGAGGACCTCGCCCGGAGGGCCGACCCGTTCGGCTTCCCCGGCATCGTCGTCGACGGCCAGGACATCGATGCCGTCTACGAGGCCACGACGGACGCGGTGGCCAGGGCGCGCCGCGGAGACGGTCCCACCCTGCTCGAGATGAAGACCTACCGTTATCGCGGGCACTCGCGGTCAGACCCCGCCAAGTACCGGCCCGCCGGTGAGCTTGACGCCTGGAAGGCACGGGACCCGGTGGACCTGATGGGCGCCCGGCTCGCGGCCGAGGGCCTCCTCTCGCCCGAGCAGCAGGCGGCACTCCGGGTCGAGATCCAGTCCGAGATCGACGCCGCGGCGGAGCGCGCCGCGGCGGCCCCGTACCCGACGCTCGAGGAGACCAGGCGCTATGTCTACGCTGACTGAGGCGGAGCCGCGGGGCGCGGTGACCGACGTTGAACTGACGTATCGCGAGGCGATCAACGCCGCGCTCGAGGACGAAATGGCGGCCGACGACTCGGTCGTGCTCTTGGGCGAGGACGTCCAGGCCGACGGCGGAGTCTGGAAGACGAACCACGGGCTCGTCGAGAAGTTCGGTGCGGCCCGTGTGCGCAGCACGCCGATCTGCGAGAACGCCTTCATGGGCGTCGCCCTGGGTATGGGCCTGTCCGGGCTGCGCCCCGTCGTCGAGATCATGTTCAGCGACTTCCTGCCGACCGCCGGCGACGCGATCGTCAACGAGTTGCCCAAGTACCGGTACATGAGTGGCGGCCAGTTCGCCGTGCCCGTGACCGTCCGAACCGTCAGCGGTGCCGGCGGTCGGTTTGGCACCCAGCATTCGGCGACCGGCGAGAGCTGGTACATGAGCCTTCCCGGCCTGCGAATCTGCGCCGCGTCGAGCCCGGGGGCCGCCTACGAGCTGCTGCGGGCGTCGATCCGTGACAACAACCCTGTCCTGATCCACGAGCACCGGATGCTGTATGGCCGCAAGGGCCAGGTCCGTCGCGGCGCAATCGCCCCGGTCGGCAGGGCGGAGGTCCTCCGACAGGGCTCGGACGTGACCATCATCGCGACCCTGCTGATGGTCGAGCGGTCGCTGGCCGCGGCGGCAATCCTGGAGGGAGAGGGGATCTCCGCCGAGGTCATCGATCTGCGCTGGATCCGGCCCCTGGATCTCCCGGCCGTCACGGCGTCGCTCGCGAAGACGGGGCGGCTCGTCATCGCCGAGGAGCAGGTCCACGCTGGCGGTTGGGGCGCCACGCTCATCTCGGAGCTGACGATGGCCGGACAGGCCTGGCGGAGCGCGCCGCGCACCGTGAGCCTCCCGTACGACCTGCCGATCCCGTACAGCCCGCCTCTCGAGGACGAGATCATCCCCTCGGCCGAGCGGATCGCCGCCGCGGGACGCGCGGCGCTCGGCCGATGAGTCTGGCGGCCGGCGGCGTCGCCATTGCCGGGCGCAGCCTGACCAGCAACGCCCTGATCATCGAGCGCGTCGAGACGATCTCGCTCCGTGCGCCGCTCACGCGGCGCTATGCCGGCAGCGCGTACTCGATGGACAAGCGTTGCACGATCGTCGTCCGGCTGACGACGGCCGACGGCGTGGTCTCGGAGACGTACAGCGGCGATACCGACGACGAGCAGGCCCTGATCGTCGACATCATCCATCGCGAGCTCGCTCCGGCCATTCTCGGCCGCAGCGCCCGCGATCCGGAAGGTGCCTGGTCGGCGATGGAGCCAGCCACGTACAACATCCTCCGCGACCGCGGCCTGGCCCTGCAGGCGATCGCGGTTCTTGACACCGCGATCTGGGATGTCTTCGGGCGGGCACTCGGCCAGCCCCTGTACCGGTTGTGGGGCGCGGTGGCGGACGATCTCCCGATCAGCGTGATCGGGGGCTACTACCATCTCGACCTGCCCCAGACGGCCGAGCTCATCAAGCGCTATGTCGAGATGGGCTTCGCAGGTGTCAAGTTCAAGGTCGGTGGGCGGTCGCCGGCTGAGGACGCCGAACGCGTCCGGATTGCGCGCATCGCGGGCGGCGACGACATCGCGCTCATGGTGGACGCCAATCAGGGGTATACGCGCGCCGAGGCCGTGGACTTCGGACGGCGCGTCGCGGATCTCAACATCCGGTGGTTCGAGGAGCCCTGCCGCTGGACCAACGATCGCCTGTGGATGCGCGACGTGCGTTACCAGACCGGGATTCCGGTTTGCGCTGGTCAGAGCGAGTTGACGCTGCGCGGGCTGCGCGATCTCGTCGTCGACGGTGCCATCGACGTCTCCAACTTCGACGCCTCGTGGGCGGGCGGACCCACGATCTGGCGTAAGGCCGCCGGGCTCTGCGCGGCGTTCGGGATTGAGATGGGCCACCACGAGGAGCCCCAGGTCGCCTCCCACCTGCTGGCCAGCATCCCGAATCACACCTTCGTCGAGTGCTTCGACCGCGAGCGCGATCCGTTCTTCTGGAATCTCACGGCCATGTCCAACCGGATCGCAGACGGCCGCTACCGCCTCACGGAAGCGCCCGGCTTCGGGATCGAGCTCGACTGGGAGTACGTCCAGGCACATGCCGTGGACACGCGCGTTACCGCGCGATGACCAGGGAACGGCAAGCGTCAAGTACGGTCGCGCGCCGCACGAATGATGTGGCCGGAGTGGGCGCGCCCGGGCGACCGGCGCCACTGGCCGGCCTGCGCGTGATCGCCGTGGAACAGTACGGGGCCGGGCCGTTTGGCTCGATGTACCTCGCGGATCTCGGCGCGGACGTCGTCAAGGTCGAGGACCCCGGCGTCGGTGGCGACATCAGTCGCTACATCCCGCCGGGCGTGGTCGGGTCGGACTCGCTCTTCTTCGAGGCCTTCAACCGGAACAAGCGGGGAGTCGCCCTGGATCTCAAGCATCCGGGCGGGCGCGAGGTCTTCGAACGGCTGGTGGTCTCGGCGGATGCCGTGTACAGCAACCTGCGGGGCGACCAGCCGGCACGGTTGCGCATCCGCTACGGAGACCTCGCCGCGCTCAATCCACGGATCGTCTGCGTGGCGGTTTCCGGCTATGGGGACCGACCTGATCAGGCGAAGCTGCCCGGCTACGACGCCCTGATCCAGGCCGAGTCGGGATGGGCCTCGCTGACCGGCGATCCCGATGGCCCGCCGACCAAGAGCGGGCTGTCCCTCGTCGACTACATCACCGGGCTCACGGCGGCGCTCGGGCTGCTGGCCGGGGTCCTCCAGGCGCGGTCCACGGGCGTCGGGCGCGACATCGACACGAACCTGTATGACAGCGCACTCGCGATGCTCAGCTACCCCGCCACCTGGTACCTCTCGGCCGGGTACGTCTCGCAGCGGCGGCCGCTGTCCGCCCACCCGAGCGTGGTGCCGTTCCAGTTCTTCGCCACGGCCGACGGGTACGTGGCCATCGCCTGCCCGAAGGAGAAGTTCTTCACCACGCTCGCCGCGTCGATCGGCGTCCCCGACCTCGCCACTGATCCGAGGTTCGCGACGTTCGCCGCCAGGGACCGCCACCGTGACGAGACGCTGGAGATCCTCGAGGCCCGGTTCGCGAGCCGGTCGACGGCAGAGTGGCTCGAGACGCTCCGTGGCGTCGTCCCGATCGCACCCGTCCGATCGCTCCAGGAGGCTCTCGATCCGGACGAGCTCCAGGGGCGCGGCATGCTGGCGACGTACGACCACCCGACGCTTGGGCTGGTCCGGTCCGTCGGACTGCCGCTGCGGGTCACGGACTTCACGCCGTCCTACCGGCCAGGGCCAGCCCTTGGCCAGGACCAGGACGAGGTCCTCACCGCGGTGGGCTACGGCGCATCGGAGATCGTCGATCTTCGGTTGGCCGGCGCGTTCGGGCCGGTCGGGGAGCCGGCGAATGACGTCGCCGCGTCAGCTGAGCGCCCGACCGCGTAATTCGCGATCAGGGCACCAGCGTCAACTCGGAAGCGGCGCTCGCCTCGATCGCGTCCCACGAGAACGGGAGCGGGACCGTGCCGCCGGATGCCCAGTCGTCGATCAGGTCGCCGTAGTGGCGGTCGAACGGATTGCCGCTCTGGCCGCTGGTGATGACGATCCTGGCCGCGTCGAGCGAGGACAGGTCGATCGTGAGCCGGTAGGACGGGCCGTTCGAGACGCTGAAGACCGAATCGAGCCCGGCCGGAACGTGGCCCGGGTCGTCGGGATCGGGGAAGGCGCGCCACGTCTGGTAGTAGTTGTTGTTGACCGCGCCGTTTGCGCCGGCGACCGGCCGCTCTCCGCTGTTGAAGTACCACGACAGCGGCCCGATTCCCGAGCCGCCCAGGGTCTGCTCAGCGAAGTTCACGCGGTGGAGCCGGCCCCAGGTCCAGCGGGCCGGCGACCCGACGGCCGCCCGCAGATCCGCCGCGGTCCGGTCCACCACGGCCGAGATGACGTCCCGCGGGCGCAGCGCTCCGGCTGTCGACGTGTCGTCCCACCATGGACTCGAGGGATCGGCGAGGACGGCGATGAGCGCCTGCCATGACGGGGGCGTCCCGACGTAGTCCTTCGCGAGCGGGCCCAGCTCGTCCTCGAAGATCGCGCGGGTGAGCATGAACTCGGTCGCGACGTAGGCGGCGCAGCCGGTCGAATCCACCCCGCAGGTCCGGTCCCAGGCGGCGATCCGGTCGAGCAGCAGCCGACCGTCCTCGGTCCTCGGGCTGGCCTCGGCGACGACCCCCGGGATGATCCGGTCGGCGCGGAGGACGTACGCGTCCATCTGCATGGCTCGGAAACGCGCGGGCGTCAACGTCCGGGCGGGGGCGGCCTCCAGGAGGCCCGTGATCCGCCGGGCCCGATAGCCGGGATCCCAGTCCTCCGCGATGTAGTAGGGGTACGCGTCATCGACGGCGGCGTTGTTGGCCGTGACGATGACGCCGCTTGGCGGGTCGAACTGCCAGGGCAGGTCCTCGAACGGGATGTAGCCGCTCCACTCCTCCGTGCCCGATGCGCCGTCGCGGACCCGCGCGCCGGTCGGCTCACCCGCACGAACGGGGATGAGGCCCGGGAGCTGGTAGCCGATGTGCCCGTCCACGTCGGCGTACACGAAGTTCTGGCTCGGCGAGCCGTACCCCTCGAACGCCGCCCGGAAGTCCTCGAAGTTGCGAACAGTGTTCAGCCGGAAGATCGAGGTGAGGGCGCCGTCGGCCTCGTGGATCGAGGTCCACTGCAGCGCGATCGGCGGCGAGTCGGCGAGCCGGGGTTCGACGTCGTTGAGGATCGG
Organism: Candidatus Sulfomarinibacteraceae bacterium; assembly: GCA_035466655.1. Lineage (GTDB taxonomy): Bacteria > Chloroflexota > Limnocylindria > Limnocylindrales > CSP1-4 > UBA5189. The sequence continues at coordinate 3,864 of DATIUS010000046.1, read as the reverse complement.
GCCGTGCCGGGTCGATCGGACCTCGATGACCTCGTCCGGGCCGCCGGCGACCCGGATCGTCTCGGTTCGCACGTCGAACGGGATCGACTCCCCGTTGAACAGGTATCGCTTCGGGTCGGCCGGGTCGATCTTCTCTCGGTACAGGTCCTGGACGTCCGGCCCGACGTTCGTCGCGCCCCAGGCGACGCGGGCGTTGTGTCCGAGGACGATCGCCGGGACGCCCGGGAACGAGACGCCCGCGACGTCGAACGGGCACGCCTCGTCGACGACTCGACAGTGAAGCCCGTTCATGATCCAGATGCTCGGCATCGAGAACCCGAGATGCGGGTCGTTCGCGAGGAGCGCGCCGCCGGTCGCGGACTTCGAGCCGGCGATGACCCAGTTGTTCGAGCCGATTCCATGACCCCCGACGAGCCCTGAGCCGCCGTCGAGGCCGGCGAGGGTCAGGATCTCGGAGCCGAGGTCGGCCAGGTCGTGCCAGGCCGCTGCTGCCCCGGCCGCGATCGGGGCCCCTGATGCGATCGGTGCCACGGCCGACGCCGCCGAACCCACCGAAGCCGTGATCCGGGGCGTCGTCGTCGCTGCCGCTGCCGCACCGGTTGCTCCGCCGCCGCCCGTCGCGGCGAGGCCAGAAGGCGTGATGACCGGCGCGTCGGCGTCATAGGGCGGGAAGAGCGAATCGGTACGCGCAGGATCACCGAGCCGGACATCGGCGAGGAGCCGGAAGATCTCGCCGTTCCAGTTTCCGCCGAGGTTCCACGCCTGGACCTTCTGCCAGGTCGCGGAGTCGAGCGGCGTCCACGGCTCCGGCGTGTAGCCGCCGGCTCCACCCGTCCCCGCGAGCAGACCGGTGACGACGAACGGCGGCCCGAACGCGCCCTCGTGGTCGGCAAGCCATGCGTTCACGCCGTCGGCGTAGGCATCGAGGGCGGCACGGACGTCCGGCGGCATCGCGTCGAGATCCCGCTGCGCGGCCGCGCGCCAGCCGAGGGTCCGGATGAACCGGTCGCGCTCGAGGCTGGAACTCCCGAAGAGTTCGGAGAGCCGGCCCGCGCCGATGTGGCGCCACACCTCCATCTGCCACATCCGCTCCTGGGCGTGGACGTAGCCCTGGGCCAGGAAGAGATCGTGGGGGTCTCCCGCCCGGATCTGAAGAATCCCGGCGCGGTCCCGGATGACCGTCACCGGGGCATGCAGTCCCTCGATCCGGACGGTGCCCGACGTCTGGGGCAGGCCTCGGCCGGTGACGGCGGCGACGAGTCCGAGGCCCGTCGCAAGGACGACGACCACGAGGAGTGCGAGACCCCGGAGCCCCCAGCCAAGGATCCGCACCTGATCCCTGCCTACCGCGGCAGCACGACGCCGAGCCCGCGCTCCGACGCCGCCCGGACGATCTCGTCGGCGAAGACCACGTCGGCCAGGCCCACGCCGAGATGCGTCACGACGACTCGCCCATCCGGCCGTGGCGTGCCCGCCAGGATCGCCTCACCGAGCGTCGCGTCCGGGTCCGGGTAGCCGTCGAAGTTGCCGGCATCGCGGTTCGCGAGGTACTGGTCGCGATGGTCGACGAGGAACAGCGCCGCGTCGCGGGCCACCTCGGCCGCGCAGTACGTCGCGTAGTCGATCGGGACCACCGTGACGCCATCGGCGAGCCAGTCGTTCGTCATCGACTGGGCCGCCTCGCGCGGCCCGAACGATGCCGCCGTGAGGATCGCATCGGCGCCTCGGACCGCGTCGCGCGCCGAGTCCTGGACGGCGACCCCGCCGATTCCCGGCGTGGTTCGCGCGACCTCGGCCAGGCGTTCCGCTCGCTCCCGGTCGCGATCAAACAGGCGAAGCTCGACTCCCGGCAGGACGTGCCCGAACACCGGCAGATGGGAGTGGCCCTGGATGCCGGCCCCGATCATGGCCGCCCGGGGCGCTCGCCCCGTCACCGCCGGCCCGAACCTGCGAAGCGCAACGCCGGACACGGCCGCCGTCCGCTGCGCGGTGATCGGTCCGCCGTCGAGGATCGCGGTGGGGATCCCCGTCTCGGCGTCGTTGAGGATCACGACCGCGCTGATCCCCGGGAGGCCCAGGGCGGTGTTCGTCGCGTAGCCGGCCACCCATTTCATCCCGACGAGGTCACCGGCCGCGGACGCGCCCCGGTAGATCGCCGGCATCGCGTGCACGAACGACGCGGCCGGCCGCGGGTGGATCGCCAGCTTCGGCGGCAGCTCGGCGCCGTCCGGCGTCGCCAGCGCGGTCATCGTTCGCTCGGCCAGGACGAGGCGCTCGGCGATGGCCGGCATCGCAGCCTCCACGTCGGCGGCGGAGAGCCAGCGGAGCGGCGGGGGGGACGGCACATTCGGCATGGCCGGGAGTGTACTGCCGGCACGGGTCACACCGGACCGCGAGCGGCTAGGATTCCGGACATGCCGATCGATCTCGCCCAGAGCCTCGAGAATCTCAAGCTCGAGCGCGACGCGATCCATCTCTACGACGCACTGGCGAGGATCGAGCGGGACCCGCGACGTGCCGACGCCTTCCGCACGATCGCCGGGAACGAGCGCCGGCATGCCGAGATCTGGGCGGCGCGCCTCGTCGACCTCGGCGCCACGCTTCCGCCGCCGGCCGGCCCGCGATTCCGGGTTCGCCTGGTCATCGGCCTCGCCGGGCTTCTCGGGACCCACGCCGTCCGGGACATGGTCGTCGCGCTCGAGGGCAACGAAGAGGCGGTCTACATGAGCCAGGCGACGCCCGAAGTCGAGGCGATCGCCGCCGACGAGCGCGAGCACGCCGATATCTGGAGGCGCCTGTCCGCCGATCGGGAGAACGCATCCGACGCCCAGGTCGCGGTCAGGGCGGGAACCGCCGATCACGCGGCGGCGGCGCGGGGCATCACGAACGTCACCGAGATCGCATCGCGTGAGCGATGGCACCGGGCCGGCCGGTCCGGAACGCTCCGGGCCATGATCTTCGGCGTCTCTGACGGACTTGTCTCCAACCTCGCTCTCGTCATGGGTGTTGCCGGTGCCAGTGCCGCGGTCGGGGAGGGGAGGTTCGTCCTTCTGGCCGGCGTCGCCGGCCTCCTGTCGGGCGCGTTCTCGATGGCCGCCGGGGAGTACATCTCGATGCAGTCGCAGCGCGAGCTGTTCGAGCGGCAGATCGAGCTCGAGCGCGCGGAGCTGGAGGCGATGCCGGAGGAGGAGCAGCAGGAGCTGGCCGCCGTCTTCCAGGCCAAGGGCTTCACGAACGAGGAGGCCCAGACGATCGCCGCCCGGATGTTCAAGAACCCGCAGCACGCCCTGGACACCCTGGTTCGCGAGGAGCTGGGGCTGGATCCGGACGAGCTCGGGTCAGCCTGGGGTGCCGCCTTTGGATCGTTCGTCGCCTTCGGGCTGGGGGCGATCGTCCCGGTCGTGCCGTACCTGTTCGGTTCCGGCGGCGGCGCGTTCTGGTCGGCCATCATGGCCTCGCTGGCGGCGCTCTTCCTCGTCGGCGCCGGGGTCAGCCTGCTGACGGGACGGAGCCTCCTCTACTCCGGCGCGCGCCAGGTCGGGATCGGGGCGGGCGCCGCCGCGGTGACCTACCTCGTCGGCAGCTTCATCGGCGTCTCGGTCGCCGGCTGACCCGTGCCGGACCTGCGCGCCCTGCTCGTCGGCCTCGGCGTCGGCGTGGGGATCGCCGCCTACACGCTGCTGTGGTGGCACTGGCCGCTTGCGATCGGCGCCGGCGCCGGGATCCTCCTCGGGGCGCTCGCACTCACCGGATCGATCTCGATCGGCCACAACGGCGCTGATGCCGACGCGGCCTGGCGTGCGGCTGCCCCCGATCTCGTCGAGCCGCGAGCCGAGCCGTCGCCGGCGGAACCGTCGCCCGGGG
>DATIUS010000045.1:0-2960 GCA_035466655.1 Candidatus Sulfomarinibacteraceae bacterium | reverse complement strand
ACGAGGCCGTCGCCTTGGCACCGTCCGTCCGCCGGGTCCTCGTCGTGCGGCGGCTCGGCGATCGGCGCTCCGCGGTCCCGTGGGACCCGGCCCGGGATGCGTGGTGGGACGAGGCGATCGACGCGGTCGGCACGACCCGGGCGCCGGCGCTGCCTCGCGAGCGGGTCGAGACGGACCCCGAGACTCCCTACATGGTCATCTACACGTCGGGGACCACCGGCCGGCCGAAGGGCGCCGTGCACGTCCACGGCGGCTTCCCGATCAAGGCGGCCCAGGACCTCGCCCACTCCTTCGACCTGCGGGCCGGCGACGCCCTCTTCTGGTTCACCGACCTCGGCTGGATGATGGGTCCCTGGGCGATCTCGGGGTCGCTCATCCTCGGCGCTCGGCTCGTCATCTACGAGGGCACGCCGGACCATCCCGGCCCGGACCGGCTGTGGTCGATCGTCGAGCGCCACCGGGTCACCCACCTGGGCCTCAGCCCGACGGTCATCCGGGCGCTGATCCCGCACGGCACCGAGCCCGTCCGGTCCCACGATCGATCGTCGCTCCGGGTCCTCGGCTCCACCGGCGAGCCCTGGAACCCGGATCCCTGGTGGTGGTTCTTCCGCGAGGTCGGCGAGGGCCGCTGCCCGATCGTCAACTACAGCGGCGGGACGGAGGTCTCGGGCGGGATCGTGGCGGGCAACCTGGTGACCCCGGTTCGCCCCACGTCCTTCGCCGGTCCGGCGATCGGGGTGGCGGCCGATGTCGTGGACGCGGACGGGCGTCCGATTCGCGGCACCGTCGGCGAGCTCGTGATCCGCCAGCCGCTGCCGGGGATGACCCGCGGCTTCTGGAACGATCCCGACCGCTACCTCGAGACGTACTGGTCCCGGTTCCCCGGTACCTGGGTCCACGGCGACTGGGCGCTCATCGACCCCGACGGCTACTGGTACATCCAGGGACGCTCGGACGACACGCTCAAGGTCGCCGGCAAGCGCGTCGGCCCGGCCGAGGTCGAGAGCGCGGCGATGGGCCACCCGGCCGTCGTCGAAGCCGCCGCAGTCGGCCTCCCGCACGAGGTGAAGGGCGAGTCGATCGCCGTCTTCTGCGTCCTGGCCCTCAGCACGGAGGACGACCAGGCACTCCTCGCGGAGATCGGCGCCCGCGTCGCGGCCGAGCTCGGAAAGGCCCTCAAGCCCGACGTCGTCCTCGCCGTGCCGGCCCTGCCGAAGACCAGATCGGGGAAGGTGATGCGCCGGGTGATCCGCTCCGCCTACCTCGGCCTCGACCCGGGCGATCTGTCCGCCCTCGACGACCCGACGATCATCGACGCGATCCGGGGTGCCGCACGACGCCGATTATCATGATTAGCTATCATGATTGAATATGAGAACCGTGACGGCGATGGACCTGCGCAAGCGTCTCGGCGAGATCCTCGACGCGGCTGCGACAGGCGAGCGGATTGCGATCGAGCGCGACGGCCGGCCGATGGCGGTATTGGTGACACCTGAAGCCGCGATGAGGATGGACGAGGACGAGGGGGCACGGGTCGCGCGAGGGCTGGCGGCGCTCGATCGGCTCGACGAGTTTCGCGAGCGAATGGCACGCCTGCACCCGGGGCCGGACGACGGCTTGACCACGGCGGAATGGATCCAGCGCGAGCGCGAGGCTCGGACGGATCGGATCGTCGAGGCGGCGAGTCGGTCGCTGGACGAGCCGAGCACCGATCGTGGCGAGCCCGAACGATGAGGGGGCCGATCGTCCTGGACGCCTCGGTTGCCGTTCCGCTGGTCCACCACGAGGACGCGTCGGACCGCTGGCGGCGGGCCGTTGCCAGCTGGTTCCGGGCGAATCGCCGGGTGATCGTCCCGGATCACTTCTGGCTCGAGGTCTCGAACTCATTGATCCGTCGCCATCGATACAGCGGGACCGAGATGCTCGAAGCAATGCACGTCCTCGACGACGTCGTCGCGGAAACCGTCACGCTCGGACGCCCGACGCTCATGCTTGCCCTTGATCGGGCGGAGAGGTTCGGGCTGTCGACGTACGACGCCGCCTACCTGGCGCTGGCGGAAACGCTGGACGCCGAACTGGCGACGATGGACCGAGCCCTTGGTCAGGCCGCGGGACCGCGCCTCGTTTCTGGAGTCAAGACGACGCACCAGCTGTCGGAGGACCGGGTCGGGTACGGAACGCCGGCGCGCGTCACTTGGCCGGACTACGCCGGCGCAGCTTCGTACCTATCGTCGCTCAGGGCGGGACTTCAGCGGTCGGGGACGAAGGGAATCGCGGAGGCACCCGGGGGCGCGTCGCCTTCGTAGCGGACCGGATCAGCCGCCACGAGCTCGGCGCTTCGCCTCGCGCAGGCGGGCGAGGGTGTCCCTGTCCGTCGCCCCGGGTGCCGGCTCGGGCTCCGGCGGCGCCTCTCTTGGCATGGCCGGGACGCGCGTGGCCACCGGCGCCGCCTCGGGCGCCGCGACCGGGGTCACGACGGCTGCCGATTCGGTCACGCGCGGTTCAATGGCGCCGTCGCGCTCGCGCATGAGCGCCGCCCTTGCCGCCGCGCCAGCGGCTCGATCCCGGGCAGCGAGCATGCCCGCGGCAGCCGCCGTCCGTGGGGCCGCGGCACCCCGCCCCCGCCAGGCGCGCCCGGCCCAGGCCCGGGCATCCGCGAGCTCGCGTCGGCCGATCGAGACGCGCCGCAGGGCGATGTCGAGCGGCCAGAGGAGCAACGCCAGGATCAGCAGCCACGGCCAGAGCTCGGTGAACGAGGCAGTCGTCGTCAGGTCGTGCCGCCACGGTTCCGCCGGGGCCAGGATCTCGCGGCCGCCGGTCGCGGCCCGCAGCGTGGCCAGGAACGACTGGTTCGCGCCGAGGAATCGGTACTCGGCCGAGACCGGCGCCACGAGCCCCACCGTCCGCCCGAGTGCGGCCGCTCCGGGCCGGATCTGGGTGATCCGCACGGCATATGCGCC
>DATIUS010000044.1:0-1526 GCA_035466655.1 Candidatus Sulfomarinibacteraceae bacterium | reverse complement strand
GCGTCCGGTTCCGGCGGGAGACCATCGTCTCGATCGACCCCGCGGCCCGGCGCGCCGTGACGGACCGCGACGCCTACGAGGCCGATGTCCTCGTGGTGGCGCTCGGCGCCGAGTACGACCTCGAGGCGACCCCCGGCCTCGGCGAGGCCGGCCACGAGTTCTACTCGGTGCGCGGCGCGACACACCTGCGCGACATCCTCCCGTCGTTCCGGTCGGGCACGGCGATCGTCGGCGTCTGCGGCACGCCCTTCAAGTGCCCACCCGCGCCGTCCGAGGCAGCGATCCTCCTGGACGAGTACCTCCGCGAGCGGGGCGTGCGTGGCGACACCCGGATCCAGGTGGTGATCCCGTTCGGCACGCCGGTCCCGCCGTCGCCCGAGACGTCCGATGCGATCCTCGCCCGGTTCGCCGAGCGCGGCATCGAGTTCGTCCGCGATCGGCGGGTGAGCAGCCTGGACCCCGCCGCCCGCGAGGCCGTCCTCGACGACGGGGGGCGCCTGCCGTTCGAGCTGTTCCTGGGCGTCCCGGTCCACCGCGTCCCGGCGGTCGTCGAGGCGTCCGGCCTGGCCGAGGGCGGCTGGATCCCGGTCGACAAGCAGACTCTCGCCACCCGGTTTCCGGGCGTCTACGCCGTCGGCGACGTGACGAGCGTCGGCACGTCGAAGGCGGGGGTCTTCGCCGAGCGTGCCGCGCGGGTCGTGGCGGACAAGCTGATCGCGAGGATTCGCGGGGAGGCCGAACCGCCCGGCTACGACGGGACCGGCTCGTGCTACGTCGAGTTCGGGAACCGGACGGTCGCCCGAGTCGACGTGGACTTCTTCTCGACCCCGGGCCGTCCGGCGGGCACCTTCATGGCCCCGTCGACCTCGATCGCCGAGGAGAAGGCGGACTTCGCCCCGAGCCGGCGCTCCCGCTGGTTCGGCCTCGGCGCCGCCGGCCGATCGGGCTGACGGGGAGGCTGCGTCATGGCCTCGATCGAGGTCCTGGTCGCGAACCCGAGCGGGCTGCACGCGCGGCCGGCGACCCACTTCGTCGCGGCGGCCGCCGGGTTCGAATCCCGGGTGACGGTCGAGAACCTCGATCGGGCCGGACGGCCCGCCGACGCGAAGTCCATCCTGTCGCTGCTCATGGCCGGCGTCTCGAGCGGCCACCGGATCCGGATCACGGCGGACGGCCCGGATGCCGAAGCGGCGGTCGCGGCACTCCACGACCTCGTGGCGTCGGGTCTCGGCGAGGCGCCGCCCGGCTGAGTCGGGTCGTCGGGGACAGGGCCCAACGTCACGGACGAACGGGCCGGTCGCGCCTGCGGGGCGCTGGACAGAGCACGGATACTGGCGGGAGAGACGGCGGCCTGCGTCCCACGGTGGGGATGGGATGGAGCCTTTGGGAGCGAACGGGCACGGCTCGATCTCGAGCCTGCTCTCCGACCGCGCGATCTGGATCGGCGCGGAGGCGACGGATTGGCGCGACGCCATCCGTCGGGCGGGTGACGCGCTGGTCGCCAGCGGCGCCGTCGCCGACGAGTA
>DATIUS010000043.1:0-2252 GCA_035466655.1 Candidatus Sulfomarinibacteraceae bacterium | reverse complement strand
CAGATCCGGACGATGCGTCCGGTGGAGCTCCACGGCGGACGGCCCGTCGGTCGCGACGACCGTCGCGAACCCGGCTCCCTCAAGGTAGAGCCGGACCAGCTCGTCGATGTTCGGCGCGTCGTCGACGACGAGGCTCGTCTTCATCGGATGCCGAGTCTACCCGTGGCGAGGCGCCCGTCGACCGCGGGTCGACGGGCGCCGGTTGCGGCACCTGGACGTGCCGGCCAACTCAGCGAAGCGCCGCCCGGACGGCCCGTGCCTCGGCCAGCGCGGTCTTCAGGTCCGCGCGCGCCGCCACGACGGATCGGTGCGCGGCATCGAGCACCGGCTTGGCCGTGCCGGCATTCCAGCCGGCCGGGGTGAGCACGAGCACGGCGTCGGCGTCGCCGGCAACCTCGGCCTGCGCGGCGTCGATCGCCGCGCGCATCGCTCCGAGGTGGGCACGCGCTTCCGTGACGTCGTTGCCGCTCGCGGCGGCTTCCTCGATCGCCGCCGCCAGACGGTCGGCCAGGCCGTCCAGCCGCACCGCGGCCGCGTCCACCGTGTCGGCCGCACGCACCAGGTGGACCTGGCGGGTCACGAGGGCATAGATCCGGAAGTCCGAGAAGATGGCCTCGATATCGGCGCGGAGCTCACCGACCGTCGCGTCGGCCTCGATCTCCGCTCGAAGGGCTCGCAACCCGGCGGCCGAGTGGTCGAGGATGGCCTCGAGGGCGGTCGCGTGCGCCTCGGTCAGGGCGCGTGCTCCGTCCACCAGGCCCTCCAGGCGTTGAATCGTGACGAGGCGACGGTCGATCTCGCACAGGCCGACGGCCCGCAGGTGCTCGACGGTCGGCTCGGCCTTCGCCGCGCGCCATTCGCGGACGCAGTGGCGGCGGGCGTTCAGCTCCTCGGCCTGGCCTGGGGCCCCCGCGGGGGACGCGGCCGGTGAGACCTGGCGAGCAGGCGCCGCGAGGGCGGGCGCGGCTCCGATCACGACGGCGAGGACGATGCCGGTCAGCGGGCCGGCGATTCGGATGGCATAACGGCGCATCTGGCGCTCCTTCGTTCGCTGCGGTGGCGGTTCGTGGTTCGACGCGCCACGCCGCCGTCCAGGCGGCACACCGGCAGCCTCATCCGCGAACGCCGTCCCTTGCCATCGCGGCGGCGGGGCGAATCGTCAGCGCCGTGTAAGGCCGCCATGGCGAACGCCGGGCGGCTCCTTGGTTCTGATCGATCGCGGCGGTACACTTCAGCGGTCGGCCACGAGGCAGACGACAGGCGGGGCGGAGGCCCCGCGTGGCGAACCCGAGCATGGAGGCACGGAACCCCTTGCCGAAGTCGTATGTTCGCCTGACCCAGCCCCTCGTCCGTGACACGAGGGGCGCCGAGCTCCGCCCCGCGACGTGGGACGAGGCGCTCGATCGGACCGCCGACGCGTTCCGCGCGGCCGTGGCCAGCAGGGCCCCGGACGCGGCATCGTCGATCGGGATCTTCAGCTGCAGCCGGTCGACCAACGAGGTCAACTACGCCGCGCAGAAGCTCTCCCGGGTGGTCCTGGGCAGCAACAACATCGACAGCTGCAACCGCACCTGACACGCCCCCTCTGTCGCCGGTCTGGCGACCGTCTTCGGCGCTGGTGGCGGAACCAGCTCATATCGTGAGATCGAGGAGACGGACCTGATCCTCCTCTGGGGCAGCAATGCCCGGGAGACCCATCCGATCTTCTTCCATCACCTCCTGCGCGGCGTCCGAAACGGCGCCCGGCTCTACGCGGTCGATCCCCGCCGGACGAGCTCGGCTGAGTGGGCGGACGTCTGGCTCGGCGTCGACGTCGGCAGCGACATCGCTCTCGCGAACGCCATCGGGCGCGAGATCATCGCGGCCGGCCTCGAGAACCGCGAGTTCATCGACCGCGCCACCACCGGCTTCGAGGCCTACCGGGCCAAGGTGGAGAGCTACACCCTCGAGTACGCCGAGCGAGAGACCGGCGTCCCCGCGGCGGCCATCCGGGAGCTCGCCCATGCCTACGCCAGGGCGCCGAGGGCCCAGCTCTGCTGGACGCTCGGGATCACCGAGCACCACAACGCGGTGGACAACGTCCTCGCCCTGATCTCGCTCGCGCTCCTGACCGGCCACGTTGGCCGCTATGGGAGCGGCATGCAACCGCTCCGCGGCCAGAACAACGTCCAGGGCGGCGGCGACATGGGCGCCCTGCCGGATCGCCTGCCCGGCTTCCAGCACGTCGAGAACGACGCCCTCCGGGCGAGGTT
>DATIUS010000042.1:0-8880 GCA_035466655.1 Candidatus Sulfomarinibacteraceae bacterium | reverse complement strand
CCCATCCAGCGGACCTCGCCACCGGTGACGACGTAGGCCGGGTGGCCCATCAGCGCGTAGGCGAGGGTCGTCTTGCCCGAGCCGTTGGGGCCCATGATCGCGTGGACCTCGCCGGGCCCGACGTCGAGGTCGATCCCCTGGAGAATCTCGCGGGCCCGATCGGCGATCGGCGCGACCCGCAGGCCGCGGATGACCAGGTGGCGGTCGGCGGGGGTGGTGGCCGCGGCGCTGGGAGCGGCGACGGCGGGGATGGCGGGGGTGGTGGCAGGCGTTGTCACGAGCGGCTCACGGCTCCAGAGAGGATTGGGTGGGACTCCGGCGCATCGAGGGCGAAGCCGACGTGATCGGGACCCGGCCGGAGCGGGACGAGGTCGGCGAGGGTCATCCCGTCAAGGGCGCCGGCGATCGCGTCGCGGACGCGAACCCAGAGGTAGTTGACGGTGCAGGTCGAGGTTCGATCGCATGTCGTCGCGTGATCCGGAGCGTCGGTCGCGCAGATCATCGGTGCGATCGGCCCTTCCAGGGCCCGAAGCACATCGCTCATCCGGATCTCGCGCGGGTCGCGGGCAAGCTCGTAGCCGCCGTGGGCACCGCGCGTGGAGATGACGAGGCCGGCGTCACGGAGACTCATCGCCAGCTGCTCGAGGTACGCCCGCGGGAGGTCCTCCGCCGCCGCGATCCCGGCAACGCTGGCCGGGCCGGTCCCGTAGTGACGCCCCAGCTGGACCATGAGGCGCACGCCGTACTCGCCCTTCGTGCTGAAGGCGACGGCGCCGGAGCCATGGAACGCGGGTCGGGTGCTCAGGGGTTGGTCCTCGTGCGAGCCGGATGTTGGCCCACGGGTCGTGTCACGAAACCCGACCTCTGGGGTCGGGATTAGTCTAGGCGCGACCACGTCCGTGCGTCAATTCGACCCGAGCTGGCTCCATGCCGCGACCGAGCGCGCCTCCACGAAGCCGGTGGCGATCCCGGGGGCCCCTGTCAGCCTCAGCCACCGGATCCGCACGAACACGCACGATCGCCCCCGAGTTCGTGCAGGAATCCGCACGAAGTCGATGGAGGTCACGCTCACTCGTCGTAGGCGTGTGTCTGGGGCTGACATTCGCGCCACGGGCGGCGCGGGCGCCACGGGCGGCGCGAGCGCCGCGGGCGGACGGCACCTCAGGCAGACGATGCAGCGGAGCGCGCGGCGCCGGCCGGTGCTGTGCCTCGCCCTACGCCTCGCCGCGGCGGGCGCGGCGGATCTGGTCGGCGTGATCGTGGGTGTGCCCGGCGTAGGTGGACAGCCAGCGATCGACGGAGTACGGGCCGGATTCGCTGTGCGTGCCGGTGCGTCCCCACTCCGCTGGCGTGAGCGCCTCGAGGAGCTGGAGGCTCGCGGCACGGACCGCCGCGACGACGGCGAGCGATGCCTCGATCGGGCGGTCGTAGTGGAGCCGGCGGGCCCACTCGGGCTCGTCGTAACCGTGGATGACCGGTTCGTCCTCGGCGATGAGCCGGCGGAGCCGGATGTAGGCCATCGCCTCGCTGTCGGCGAGGTGGTGGATCACCTGCCGGGCGGTCCAGCCACCCGAAGCCTGCAGACGGTCAAGTTCGGCACTCGTGATGCCGGCGACGGCATCGTCCAGTTCTGCAGGGGCGGAGCGGTAGCGCTGCAGGAGCGCGGTGCGATCGACGGCGGTCATCGTGGTCGACCTCCTCAGATACGGGCGAGCTCCGCACCGAGCCGGTTCAGGCCCAGCGGGCCGAGGGCCAGGGCCCGAGCATGCCACGTCTTCAGGTCGAACGCCCGCCCCTCGGCAGCCGCCGCCGACCTCGCCGCCTCGCGACCGGCCAGCCAGGTTCGCTCGCCGAGCTTGTAGGCGGTGGCCTGGCTCGGCCACGACAGGTAGCGGAGGACCTCGCTCTCGGCCTTGTCGCGCTCCATCCCGCCGGCCCGGACCATGAAGTCGATCGCGCCGTCGTAGGTCCACGCCTCGCCGGGCCGGCCGGACCAGCCAGGGAACATCGCGGCGCCGGGGGCCGGGATCGCGCGGCCGGTGTGCAAGCCGATGTCGGCCACGACGCGCGCGGCCCGGAACGCGTGGGCGCACAGGAACCCGAGCCGCGTTTCGGGGGTGCGGAACCAGCCGAGCTCGTCCATGAGCCGCTCGGCGTAGAGCGCCCAGCCCTCGCCGTGGGCGGACACGAACCCGAGCTTCTGGGCCCGGGTCAGCGGCACGAGCCGGATCGCGGCGCCCTGGAGGTGATGCCCGGGGACGGCCTCATGGTAGACCGTGCTCACCTCGTCCCAGGTCGGGAAGCGCGTCCGGCCGACCGTCGGGAACCAGGTCTGGCCCGGGCGGGCGAGATCCTCCGATGGCGGCGTGTAGTAGGCCGCTGCGGCGCTGCCCTCCGGCGGGATCCGGACGTTGCAGCGGCGGATCGAGGGGTGGATGTCGAACTCTCGGCCGTCGAGGCCCTCGATCGCCTCGTCCGTGGTCGCCTGGAGCCAGTCCCGGTACGCGTCCACGCCGTGGATCGATCGCGCCGGGTCCGTGATGAGCAGCTCGCGAACCTCGAGGAACGAGGCGCCGGGCAGGATCCTCGCGCACTCCTCGGCCTTGGCCGCCTCGAGGCGGGCGAGCTCCTCCCAGCCCCAGGCGTACGCCTCGTCCAAGTTCAGGTCCGTCCCGAGCAGGAAGCGCGCCCAGACGCAGTAGCGCTCGTCGCCCGAGGCGTCCGTCTCGGTGGCCAGGGGCGCGTACTCGTCTCGAAGCCAGTCCGCCAGCCGCCCGTAGGCGTTGCCGGCCTCCCGGGCAGCGGCCTCGAGCTCCGCCATGAGGCGTTCGCTGATACCAACCTCTGCCGCCCCGGCGACGAACCCCGCGAACCAGCCGCCGTCACCGCCGCCGGCCCAGGTCGCGCACTGCTCCGCCACGGCAACGGCCTGCCGGCGAGCGGCTGGGCGGCCCGCGGCAAGCCCCGCCTCCAGCGTCGCGCGGTACCCGTCCATCGCGCCCGGCACGGCCCGGAGCCGGGCGGCGATCTTCCCCCAGGCCTCGGGGGTGGCTCGATCCATGAGGTCGAAGACGGACCGGGTGCTGGCCGGCGGGCCGACGATGATGCTCAGGCTCCGCTCACGCTCCCCGGCGTCGATCACGCCGGCCTCGCCGCGAACCCAATCCTCGAGGAAGCCGGCGCCCAGCCGCTCCGCCTCGTCGCTCGGCGGCTCGGCGGCGGCGAGGTCGTCAAGCGTCCGTCCCAGGAGCGCCCGCAGCGCCGCATACCCGGCCGGCGAGTAGTCGGTGAGCCGGGTCGAGTCGCTGACGACGCCCCAGCGCTCGCCGCGAACGGGATCGAGGGCGGCAATCTCGTCGATGTACCGCGACGAGATCTCGCTGACGGTTGGCACGAGGTCCTCCACGGGAAGTAGCTCAGTGAAGCCGCTCAGGTCGCGACCGGCCTATCGGCGACGGCGCCGCGATCGCGTTCCCCCCGACGGCGCGCGGGCGACCCGGCCGCGGCTCCCTCAGCGCCCGGCGCGACGAAGGGCCACGAGGGACAGCATCTCATACGCCAGGTTGGCGGCAAGGAAGGCCGTCTGGCCGGCCGGGTCGTACGCGGGGATGACTTCGACGACATCGAAGCCGAGGAAGTCGATCCCGATCAGGCCGCGCACGATCGCGAGCGCGTCATGCGCCGAGAGCCCGCCCGGCTCCGGCGTTCCGGTGCCCGGGGCGAACGCCGGGTCCACGACGTCGATGTCGAAGCTGATGAACGCCGGCCGGTCGCCGACCCGCTCGCGGATCGCCGCTGCCGTCGCCGCCGGGCCGATCCGCAGGACGTCCTCCGTGGTCAGGTACTCGAGCCCGAGCTCGCTTCGCAGGCCGGTCCAGTCCCCGGCGGCGTAGATCGGACCTCGCAGCCCGACCTCGATCGAGTGGGCGACATCGACGAGGCCCTCCTCGATCGCCCGCCGCATCCACGTCCCGTGGTTGTACTTCTCGCCGAAGTAGCTGTCCCAGGCGTCGGTGTGCGAGTCGAAATCGATCACCGCGACCGGGCCGCGCGAGCGTGTCGCGCGCAGGTGCGGAAGCGTGCAGGCGTGGTCGCCGCCGATGAGCAGTGGCACGACGCCGGCCTCGACGATCGGGGCGACGGCACGCTCGATCGCCGCGTAGCTCCGCTCGATATAGCCGGGCACGATCGCCACGTCACCGTAGTCGACGCACGAGAGATGCTCGAACGGAGCGACCCCCAGGTTCGCGTTGTACGGGCGCAGCATCACCGACGCATCGCGCACGGCTCCGGGCCCGAACCGGCCGCCGACACGGTAGGTCACGCCGGTATCGAACGGGACGCCGACGATCGCCACGTCGACGTCATCGAGCGCCTGCACGTGGGGCAGGCGGGCAAACGTCACCGGTCCCGTGAACCGCGGTGACTTGAGCGAATCAGCCGGCGTGTAGCGAGGCATCGATCGTGCGCCCCCGTCCTCTCTCAACCTGGATCGGCCACCAGGACCCCGTCATCGATCGCCCAGACCAGGCGAACGCGGTCGCCCGACCGCCAGACATGGTCATCGCCCCCCAGCGGCAGGCGCACCGCCGCGATCTGACCGCCCGGTAACGTCAGCTCGTACTTCCGGTTCGAGCCGAGGTAGAGGACGTCCCGGACCGTCGCCTCGACCGCGTTCGCCCCCGTCGCCGCGGCGGCGTCGTCATCGGCACCGATGATCCGCAGGCGTTCCGGGCGGACCACGAGCGCGGCCGGGCGGTCTCCGTCGAGCACAGCACGGGCGGTCGCGGCGGGGCTCACGCGCCAGCGCAGCGTGCCCTGGGTCAGCCAGCCGGCCTCGCCGTCTCGCTGGAACCGCCCGTGCAGGATGTTCGACTCGCCGATGAAGTCGGCCACGAACAGTGAGACGGGGCGGTCGTACAGGTCCTCGCCCCGGCCGAGTTGCTCGATTCGGCCCCGGTTGAAGATCGCGATCCGGTCGCTCATGACGAGCGCCTCTTCCTGGTCGTGGGTCACGTAGATCACGGTCGCGCCGAGCTGGCGGCTGATGTGCATGACCTCGAGCTGGAGCGCCTCGCGGAGCTTCTTGTCGAGCGCGCCGAGCGGCTCGTCCATGAGCAGGAGGCGGGGCTGGAAGACGACCGCGCGGGCAAGAGCGATCCGCTGCTGCTGCCCGCCCGACAGCTGGCGGGGATACCGGTTGCCATGCCCGTCCAGCCGGACGAGGGCGAGCGCCTCGGCCACCCGCCGTTTGATCTCGGAACGTCCCGCCCGCCGCATCTCGAGCGGGAAGGCGATGTTCTGCGCCGCGGTCATGTGGGGGAAGAGGGCGTAGTTCTGGAAGATCATCCCGACGTCCCGTCGATGGGGCGGGATGTCGCTCATGTCGACGCCGTCGATCTCGATCGTGCCGCCCGACTGGCGGGTGAAGCCGGCGATCATCCGGAGGGTCGTGGTCTTGCCCGAGCCGGATGGGCCGAGGAGCGTGATGAATTCCCCCTGGCGGACCTCCAGGTCCACCCCGTCCACGGCCGCGACGTCGCCGAATGACTTCTCCAGCCCGCGCAGGACGAGTGCCGGCCGGGTCGACGGACCCGGCGGCGGGGGCGACGTGGCCCCGCCGGTCGCGGCCACGGGACGGGACGTGGCGCTCATCCCGCCGGAGCCTGGCGGCGGACGACGAAGGCGAGGAGCAGGAGCGTCGTCGTGACCGCGAGGAGGGTGGTGGAGACGGCCGCGACGGTCGGATCGACGACCTGGCGAACCTGCTCCCACATCTCCACGGGCAGCGTCCGGAATCGGGCGCTGGTCAGGAAGATGGACACCACGACCTCGTCCCACGAGGTGATGAAGGCGAACAGGGCGCCGGCCAGCACGCCGGGCAGGATCAGGGGCAGGGTGATCCGACGGAACGTCCGGACCGGACCGGCGCCGAGGCTCTGGGCCGCCAGCTCAAGGTTGCGGTCGATCGTCCGCAGGCTCGTCGCGACGTTCACCACGACGAACGGGACGGCCAGCGCCGTGTGGGCGAGGACGAGGCCGAGGATCGAGCCCGCGATCTTCCAGCGGACGAAGATCGAGAACATCCCGATCGCGATGATGATCACGGGGACGATGAGCGGCGAGAGGATGAGCGCGTTGATGGCGCCCTTGCCCGGGAACTGGCCGCGGACGGTCCCCAGGGCGGCGAGCGTCCCCAGGGCGGTCGCGAGGATCGCGGTCAGGAACGCGACCTGGGCGCTGTTGACGAAGCCGGTGGACCACTGCGGATCCGTCACCATCTTCTCGTACCAGCGCGTCGAGAAGCCCTCCGGTGGGAACGTCAGGGAGTTGGACGCCGTGATGCTCATCGGCACGACGACGATGGTGGGCGCCATGAGGAAGAAGACCGTCAGGCCGCCGAGCGCGAGGAGAAGCAGGCGGCGCGGCTGGCGCCACGAATCGGTCACGGCTCAGAACTCCTCGAGGCTGCCGAAGGCATCGCGCAGCCGGATGAACCTCGACGCGATGAAGAGGACCGCGAGCGTCAGGCCCATGAGGATGACCGCCATCGTGCTGCCGATGCCCCAGTCGAGCCGCTGCTGAACGGCGCTCGCGATGAACTGGCTGATCATCGTGTCCTTGGGTGAGCCGAGCAGGGCCGGCGTGATGTAGAAGCCGAGGGCGAGGACGAACACGAGCAGCGAGCCGGCGAGGACGCCGGGCAGCGACAGCGGCAGGAAGACCCGCCGGAAGGCCGCGAACGGCGTGGCGCCGAGGTTGGCCGCCGCCCGCGTGTACTCCGGATCGATCCGCCGCATCACGGCGTAGATCGGCAGGACCATGAACGGAAGCAGGATCTGGCTCATCCCGAGCATGACGCCGAGCGTGGTCCGGATCAGCGGGATCGGCTCCTCAATGACCTGCGCGTCGAGCAGGAAGGTGTTGATGATCCCCGTGTCCCGCAGGATCACCTGCCAGGCGTAGGTCCGGACGAGCAGGCTGGACCAGAACGGGAGCAGCACCGCGATGAGCAGCAGCCCGGCCACCCGGGGCCGGACCAGGTTCATGAGGTACGCATAGGGGTAGCCGAGGGCCAGGCAGACGACGGTGGACATGGCCGCCACCCAGAACGTGTTGCCGAGGACCCGGAGGTTCGCCGCCGAGGCGAAGAAGCGTCCGTAGTTCGCGAGGACGTCCTCGGTCGGCTTCGGGAAGTCGGTGAGGCTGCGCAGGCTCACCGCGACGAGGGGAACGACGAAGAACGCGACGAGGAAGGCGATCGGGAGAACCGCCAGCAGCGCCCAGCGGTTGACGATCGGGCCGTCGCGAAGGCGACGGCCCGATCCTGCGCTCATCGGTCGGAACAGGCGCACCGGTTCGAGCGGTCAGGCGACGGCATCTGCCGTCGCTACTTCGTCTTCCACTCCTGGTAGGCGTCCTCGAGGAGCTGGGCGTTCTCGACCACCCACGCATCGTCGAAGTAGGCGGTCGTGTCGTTGATGTTCGAGACGCTGAGCTCGGCCACCTTCGAGGGGTCGGCGGTCGCGAGCTTGTTCGTCGGGCCGTACGGGATGTACTTGGACGGCGCCCCGTTGTTCTCCTTGCACGAGGCCCAGCCGATGAAGTCCATCGCCGCGTCCTTGTTCGGCGTGCCCTTCGGCACGACGAAGTAGTCGGCCGTGACGATCTGCCCGTTCCACTGGATCTCGACCGGGTTGTTGTCGATGTTCTTGGCGCTGTAGGCGCGACCGTTCCAGATCATCGCCATGGCGACCTCGCCCTTGCCGAGGAGGTCCTGCGACTCGGCCCCCGAGCCCCAGAAGACGATGTCGTCCTTGATCGTGTCGAGCTTGGCGGTCGCCCGCGCGAGGTCGAGCGGGTAGAGGTCCGCCGGAGCGACCCCGTCGGCGAGCAGCGCGAACTCGAAGATGCCGCCCGCGGAGTAGTCCCAGAAGCCGCGCTTGCCGGGGAACTTCGAAGTGTCGAAGAAGTCCGCCCATCCGTCGGGCACGCCGGCCACCTTCTCGGTGTTGTAGCCGAGCACGACCCCGTAGGTGATGTCGGCGACGCGGTACGTGCCGGCGAAGCCGTCCAGGATCTCGTCCCTGGGGATCTTCGTGTAGTCGAGCGGCTCGAGGAGATCGGCGTGGGCATCGAGGCCGAAGTCGTTGCCGACGTCGACGATGTCCCACGTGACCTGGCCGGCCTCGACCTGCGCCTTGATCGTGGCGTTCGACGAATCCTCGCTCTCCTGGAACGTGACACCCGTCAGCGCGGCGTACGGCTCGAGCCATCCCTTGCGCTGCGCTTCCTGGTATGCGCCGCCGTACGAGGCGAACGTCAGCGTCGTCCCTTCCGCCTTCGGCGGGTTGGTGCAGATGTCGGCGGCCGGAGGTGCCTCCGTGGCTGGCGCCGCCTCCGAG
The DNA here is from genome assembly GCA_035466655.1 of Candidatus Sulfomarinibacteraceae bacterium. Lineage (GTDB taxonomy): Bacteria > Chloroflexota > Limnocylindria > Limnocylindrales > CSP1-4 > UBA5189. The sequence goes on along the minus strand of DATIUS010000042.1, from coordinate 475 downwards.
GCGGGGGCCGCGGTCGGTGCCGGGCTGGCTCCTCCGCCGCAGGCGGCGACCAGAAGGGCACCCGCGATCAGCGGTGGGAACAGGCGTCGCCAGGATGTCATCGATCGATCCTCCTCGCTGTCCGCGCATCCGTGACCGGACGCGGGGTCGGCAAATCGCAGGCCGACCCTGGGACCCCGGCATCATAGTCGGCGGGGACCCGCGACGATAGGCCGAATCTGAGTTCGCCCGGGAGGTCCTGGACGCCCGGACGGATCGAGTTCGGGACGTTGGGCATTGGACGAAGCTGACCGGCCGGGCCACGATCATCGGCATGACGATCGTCGATCCGCCGGCCGCGACGGCCCCGCTCCCGTACGGCTCGCTGATGACGCGCATGCTCCGGCCGCTCCAGCGCGGGTTCCTGCTCCTCAATGGGGGCTTCATGGCGCCGCTGATACGGAGCGGCTTCGGGTGGCTGCTCGGGAGCCCGCTG
>DATIUS010000041.1:0-11796 GCA_035466655.1 Candidatus Sulfomarinibacteraceae bacterium | reverse complement strand
CGAAGGCGCGGTACTCGGCCGCGCCCTTGAGCGCCAGGTACTTCGTGATCGCCGCGGTGAGCGACGTCTTGCCATGGTCGATATGGCCGATCGTGCCGACGTTCACGTGCGGCTTGGTTCGCTCGAACTTCTTCTTGGCCATCGTGGGCTGCTCCTGGCTCCTCGTACCAACCGACCGATTAGGAAACGCGTGACTTGGCGACGAGCTCCTGGGCGAGATTGCCCGGGACCTCGGCGTAGTGCGAGAGCTCCATCGAGTAGCTCGCGCGGCCCTGGGTCATCGACCGCAGGTCCGTGGCGTAGCCGAACATCTCGGCAAGCGGCACGGCAGCCCGCACGACCACGGTCGTGCCACGAACCTCCGTCCCCTCGACGAGCCCGCGGCGGCTGTTCAGGTCGCCGATGACGTCGCCCATGAACTGCTCCGGCAGGGTGACCTCGACCCGCATCATCGGTTCGAGGATCGTCGGGTCCGCCTTCTCGACCGCGTCCTTCACGGCCATGGAGGCGGCGATCTTGAACGCCATCTCGGACGAGTCCACCTCGTGGTAGGACCCGTCGTGGACGGTGGCCCGAACGTCGACCATCGGGTAGCCGGCGTACACACCGGTCTCGACGGTCTCCCGGATGCCGTGCTCGACCGCTCGCATGTATTCGCGTGGGATGGTGCCGCCGACGATCTTGTCGACGAATTCAAACCCGGCCGCCTTGGCGTTCGGCTCGAGGGTCAGGACGACGTGGCCGTACTGGCCCTTGCCGCCGGTCTGGCGGATGAACCGGCCGTTGCCCTCCGCCTTCCGGCGGATGGTCTCGCGGTAGGAGACCTGGGGCCGGCCGACGTTCGCAGCGACCTTGAACTCGCGGACCATCCGGTCGACGATGACGTCGAGGTGCAGTTCGCCCATGCCGGCGATGAGCGTCTCGCCGGACTCCGGGTCCGTCTTGACCCGGAAGGTGGGGTCCTCCTCCGCGAGGCGCTGGAGGGCGATGCCCATCTTGTCCTGGTCCATCTTCGTCTTCGGCTCGATCTTGACCTCGATGACGGGCTCGGGAAACGAGATGGTCTCGAGGAGGATCGGGTGGTCCGGGTCAGACAGGGTGTCGCCGGTGAAGGTGTCCTTGAGCCCGACGATCGCAGCGATGTCGCCCGCGTAGACCTCGTCGATCTCCTCCCGGTGGTTGGCGTGCATCTGGAGGATGCGCCCGACCCGCTCCTTCTTGCCCTTCGCCGTGTTGAGCACGTACGAGCCGGCCTTGAGGGTCCCGGAGTAGACCCGGAAGAAAGCGAGCTTCCCGACGAACGGATCCGCGGCGATCTTGAACGCGAGGGCCGAGAACGGCTCCTTGTCGTCCACCGTGCGCAGGATCTCGATGTCCGTCCCGGGGCGAAGCCCGATGGTCGGCGGAACGTCGAGCGGCGACGGCAGGTACGCCGTGACCGCGTCGAGCATCGGCTGGATGCCCTTGTTCTTGAGGGCCGACCCGGTCAGGACCGGCACGAACTTCGACTGGAGCGTTCCCAGGCGGAGCCCGTGGCGGATCTCCTCGACCGTCAACTCCTCGCCCTCGAGGTACTTGTGGGTCAGCACGTCATCCGCCTCGGCGACCGCCGAGATCATCTGCTCGCGATGCTTCACGGCCTCGGCACGCAGCGCGTCGGGGATCTCGACGACGTCGATGGTGCTGCCGAGGTCGTCCCGATAGAGGATCGCCTTCATCTCGACGAGGTCGACCACGCCCTGGAAGCTGTCCTCCATCCCGATCGGGATCTGGATGGGCACGGGACGAGCACCCAGGCGGTCGACGATCATGTCGACGCAGCGCCAGAAGTCCGCCCCGGTGCGGTCCAGCTTGTTGATGAAACAGATCCGCGGCACCGAGTAGCGGTCGGCCTGGCGCCAGACGGTCTCGGACTGCGGCTCGACCCCGGCCACGCCGTCGAACACGACGACTGCGCCGTCGAGCACGCGGAGGCTCCGCTCGACTTCGACCGTGAAGTCCACGTGCCCGGGCGTATCGATGATGTTGACGCGATGGTCATCCCAGTAGCAGGTCGTCGCCGCGGCGGTAATGGTGATGCCGCGCTCCTGCTCCTGGGGCATCCAGTCCATCGTGGCCGCGCCCTCATGGACCTCGCCGAGCTTATAGATCTTCTTCGTGTAGAAGAGGATCCGCTCGGTGACGGTGGTCTTCCCGGCGTCGATATGGGCGATGATCCCGATGTTCCGCGTGCGCGCAAGCGGAACCTGGCGTGTCACGATCCGTACCTTTCCCGGGTTACCACTTGAAGTGGCTGAAGGCCTTGTTGGCCTCGGCCATCTTGTGCGTGTCCTCGCGCCGCTTGACGGCGGCACCGAGGCCGTTCATCGCGTCGACGAACTCGGACGCGAGCTTGTCGCTCATGCTCTTCCCGTTCCGCTTGCGGGCGGCCTGGACGAGCCAGCGGACGCCGAGCGAGAGGCGACGATCGCCGCGGATCTCGACCGGCACCTGGTAGGTGGCTCCGCCGACACGCCGCGGTTTGACCTCGATGATCGGCGTCGCGTTGCGAAGTGCCGACTCGAGGACCTCGAGGCCCGGGCGCTTGGCCTGGAACTCGGCGCGGGCGAGCGCCTGGCGGAGGATCCGCTCGGCGAGGTTCTTCTTGCCTTCCTTCATCAGCTTGGCGTGGAAACGGGCGGTCGTCCGGCTGGCCGGGATCTGCTCGTACTTCGCCTTGCGCGGGATGCTGGACCGGCGCGGCATCAGCGCTTCCCTCCGACGGCCGGGGTCGCCTTCGCGCCGTACTTGCTGCGGCCCTGCTTGCGATCACGAACGCCGGCCGCGTCGAGTGCACCACGAATGATGTGGTACTTGACCGAGGGGAGGTCGCGGACACGGCCACCGCGGACGAGGACGACCGAGTGCTCCTGGAGGTTGTGGCCGATCCCCGGGATGTAGGCCGTGACCTCCATCTGGTTCGTCAGGCGCACGCGAGCGATCTTCCGGAGTGCCGAGTTCGGCTTCTTCGGCGTCATCGTCCGGACCTGGAGACAGACGCCCCGACGCTGGGGCGCTCCCGGGATCGGGACCTGGCGCTGCCGAAGGCTGTTCCAGTTCTTGCGCATCGCGGGCGCCTTGATCTTCGCGATCTTGGCGCGCCGGCCGTGGCGCACGAGCTGGCTGATCGTCGGCACGAAGACGCTGCTCCTTTCGGTTCCTGTCGGTCGGTGACGGTCCGGAGACCGCGGGTCTGTTGGCCGGAGGTTCGGACCCTCGGCGAGGACCCTGTCCCATCCCTCGATGGGGGTTCCGGTGTGCGCTGGGACGGCCATGTCGAACGCCGCCCCTTCCGGAGCCACGATCGCGGAGTGTAGCAACGGCCACGATCGGGTGTCAAACGTGACCGGGGTCCGTCACGGCCCCGACGAGCGGGGCCGGACGGCACGGTGGATCAGGCTTCGGTGGCCTTCGCGGCCTCGCCCTGGAGGAGTGGATTGCGGTCCGGGTCGATGTCGTCGTCAGCCGAGCCCGCCTCGGCCAGGAACGGGTTGAACTCGCCGTCGTCCGGGCCGGCGATCGTGGCCGCCCGGGCCAGCCCTGCGTCATCGTCGGCAGATCGCCCGGCCCCTTCCTCGAGGAACGGGTTGTATGCCTCGCCGCCCGCATCGAGCGACTCGCCGGCAAGGGCCTCGAGGGCCGCCCGGCGCTCGCGCTCCTTGCGGGCCGCGAGATTGGCCGGTGCCCCGGAGCCGGCCGGGATGAGCTTGCCGATGATGACGTTTTCCTTGAGCCCGATGAGGTGGTCCTTGGCGCCGTTGATCGCCGCCTCGGTGAGCACCCGGGTCGTCTCCTGGAAGGACGCCGCGGCCAGGAAGCTGGACGTGTTGAGCGACGCCTTCGTCACCCCGAGGAGCACGGTCTGGGCCGTCGCCGGCTCACCGCCCTCCGCGAGGACGCGGTTGTTGACCTCCTCGAAGTCGAGGCGGTCGATGAGCTCGGTCGGCAGGAGCTCGCTGTCGCCGGGCTGGTCGATCCTGACCTTGCGGAGCATCTGGCGAACGATGATCTCGATGTGCTTGTCGTTGATCGTGACGCCCTGGCTCCGGTAGACCTTCTGGACCTCCTTGACCAGGTAGCGCTGGACGGCGTCGCGACCACGGGTTTCGAGGTACTCCTGCGGGTTGATCGGACCGTCCGTGATCTGGTCGCCGGCCCGCACGTCCTGGCTGTCCTGGACGAGGAGCCGGGCGTTGTGCGGGATGCCGTATTCGCGCTCGACGATGTCCTCGGCCCGAATCGTGAGCCCCTCGTCCGTTCGGGCGAGGAACCCGGCGACCGGCGCGCTGACCTCGACCGGCGCGTCGCCGGTGGTCCTGGCGACCACCTGGCCGGCGCTGACGAGGTCGCCGGACGCGGCCAGCAGCTCCGCGCCGTCCGGCAACGTGAGAACCGTGTCGTACGCCTCCCGGCTCGTGACCTTGACCTTCGTCCCGGCATCCGAACGGAGGATCGAGACGCTGCCGTCGATGTGGCTGATCTCGGCCTTGCCCTTGGGGATCCGGGCCTCGAACAGCTCCTCGACGCGCGGCAGGCCGGCCGTGATGTCCAGGCCGGCGACGCCGCCGGTGTGGAATGTCCGCATCGTCAGCTGCGTGCCCGGCTCGCCGATCGACTGGGCAGCGATGATCCCGACAGCCTCCCCCACTCCCACCGGATCGCCGGTCGCGAGGTTGCGGCCGTAGCAGCGGCGACAGACGCCGTAGCGGGCCTCGCAGGTGAGCGGCGACCGGACCAGGACCTCGTCGATCCCGGCCGCCTCGATCGCGAGCGAGATCTCCTCGGTGATCATCTCGTTCCGATCGACCAGGAGCGGCGGGTTCTTGGCCTTGGATCGCGGATCCGGCATCGGGGCGGCCGACAGTCGCCCGACGAGGCGCTTGCGGAACTCGTTGCGGACCTGGGCCCGGGTGTCGTCGTCCGAGGCCGGCCACGAGGCGCCGGTCATGTCGGCGGTGTCCACCGCCGTGATCCAGCTCCCCTCTTCGGTGCCGCAGTCCTCGTCGCGGGTGATCACGTCCTGGGCCACGTCGACCAGCCGCCGAGTCAGGTAGCCCGAGTCCGCCGTTCGGAGGGCGGTGTCGGCGAGGCCCTTGCGGGCGCCGTGGGTCGAGATGAAGTACTCGAGGACGGACATGCCCTCGCGGAAGTTGCTCCGCACCGGGACGTCGATGATCCGCCCGGACGGGTCCGCCATGAGGCCTCGCATCGCGCCGAGCTGGCCGATGTTGCCCTTGTTTCCGCGGGCCCCGGAGTCGGTCATCATCCGGAGGGCGTTGTCCTCCGGCAGGGACGCCATCATGGCATCGGAGACGTCCCTCGTCGTCCGCTGCCAGAGCTCGACGACCTGCTCGTAGCGCTCGTCGTCGGTGATCAGGCCGCGCTGGAACTGGCGGTCGATGTCGGTGACGGCAGAATCGGTCGCCGCGAGGCGTGCGCCCTTGTCGGTCGGCGTGACGATGTCCCACAGGCCGATCGTCATCCCGCCACGCGTCGCGAACTCGAACCCGACGTTCTTGATGCCGTCGACCAGGTTGGCGGTCTCCTCCGGGCCGAGCTGCCGGTAGCACTCGTCCACGATCTTCTTGAGTTCCGACCGCTTCATGGCCTGGTTCCGGAACCTGAGCCGGTCCGGCACGATCCCGTTGAAGATGATCCGGCCGACGGTCGTCCGGACGCTCGTGGACCGGAGCTCACCGGCCGCCTCGTCCCAGGCTCGGACGACGACGTCGATCGGCTCGTGGAGCGTCACGTGCGTCGGCAGCGCCTCGTGGCGGGTGGCCTCGCCCTCGATGCCCGAACGGCGGCCGCTCGCGATGTCGAGGCCGCGCGCCGTGAGCTCGTAGGCATAGAGCGCCTCGTCCTCATCGGAGAAGCTGCGTACCCGGCCCGGCGTGACGGCGTCGCGCTCCATGGTCAGGTAGTAGCAGCCGAGGACCATGTCCTGGGTCGGGGCCACCACCGGGCTCCCGTCGGCCGGCGAGAGGAGGTTGGCCGTGGACAGCATCATCGTCCGCGCCTCTTCCTGGGCGGCCGAGGAGAGCGGCACGTGGACGGCCATCTGGTCGCCGTCGAAGTCGGCGTTGAAGGCCGTGCAGACGAGCGGGTGGATCTGGATCGCCGAGCCTTCGACGAGAACCGGCATGAACGCCTGGATGCCGAGGCGGTGAAGCGTGGGTGCGCGGTTCAGGAGGACCGGATGGTCCTTGATGACCTCCTCGAGGACGTCCCAGACCTCGGGCCGCACGCGCTCAACGATCCGCTTCGCGCTCTTGATGTTGTGGGCGAAGCCCTTCTCGACGAGCTGGCGCATGACGAACGGCTTGAACAGCTCGAGCGCCATCTTCTTGGGCAGCCCGCACTGGTGGAGCTTCAGCTCCGGGCCGACGACGATGACCGACCGGCCCGAGTAGTCGACGCGCTTGCCGAGCAGGTTCTGGCGGAATCGACCCTGCTTGCCCTTGAGCATGTCGGACAGGCTCTTGAGGCGGTGATTGCCGGTGCCGGCAATCGCGCGACCGCGGCGGCCGTTGTCGATGAGCGCGTCGCACGCCTCCTGGAGCATCCGCTTCTCGTTGCGGATGATGATCTCGGGGGCCCCGAGCTCGAGGAGCCGCTTGAGGCGGTTGTTCCGGTTGATGACTCGTCGGTAGAGGTCGTTGAGGTCGGAGGTCGCGAAGCGGCCGCCGTCGAGCTGGACCATCGGGCGGAGGTCGGGCGGGATCACCGGCAGGACGGACAGGATCATCCATTCGGGCCGCGTCCCCGAGCGTCGGAACGCCTCGATCAGCCGAAGTCGCTTGATGGCCTTCTTGCGACGCTGCCCCGAGCTCGTCCGGACCTCGACGTGGAGCGTGCGCGCAAGCTCCTCGAGGTCCATCCGGCTGATGATGTCGCGGACCGCCTCGGCGCCCATACCGGCGGTGAACAGGCGTCCACGGCCGGCCTGGTTGAACCGCTCGTCGAGCTGGCGGTACTCCGTCTCGCCGATGGTCATCATCGGCTTGATGCCCTCGAGCTCGTCGCGCAGGCGGCGGAGCTCCTCCTTCGTGCCCTGGGCCTGCTCGGCGAGCTTCGCCCGCTCCGCCCCGAGCGTGTCGTCCATCGCGGCCCGGAGGTCCGCGACCTTCTGCTCCACCGCGAGTGCCTCGTCGCGCTCGCGCGCCTGGATCTCCTCGGTGACCCGCTCGGTCTCGGCGCCGACGACCGCCCGCAGGCGGGCGACGGCGTCCTTGCCACCCTTGTCGCCGGCGGCCACGATCACCTCGCCCGTGGGGGCGAAGACGATCGTCTCCTCGGCCGCGGCCGACTTCAGGGCCTTGAGCTGCGCTTCGACCGCCTGCGCCGCGGTGACGATCTCCTCGGTTCGGGCGGCCCGCTGCGCCTCGAGGTCCGCCTTCGTGGCGGCCAGCTGGGCGGACAGCTCATCCTTGTGGCGGGTGATGTTCGCCCGGAGCTCATCCTCGAGCTCGGTCAGGGCCTGGCCGGCCTTGCCGCCCCGGCCGGTCGCCTCCTCCTCGAGCTGCACCAGCAGTCGCCGGCGTGCATCCTCGTCCACGCTGGTGACGATGTAGAGGGCGAAGTAGAGGATGCGCTCGAGGTTGCGCGGGCTGATGTCGAGCAGGATCCCGAGGCGCGACGGCGTTCCCTTGAAGTACCAGATGTGGCTGACGGGGCTGGCCAGCTGGATGTGCCCCATCCGCTCACGGCGAACCTTCGAGCGGGTGACCTCGACGCCGCACTTGTCGCAGATGATGCCCTTGTAGCGGATCCGCTTGTACTTCCCGCAGTAGCACTCCCAGTCCTTCGTGGGACCGAAGATGCGCTCGTCGAAGAGGCCGTCCTTCTCGGGCTTGAGGGTCCGGTAGTTGATGGTCTCCGGCTTCGTCACCTCGCCCTTGGACCACTCCCGGATCTGATCCGGGCTGGCAAGCGAGATACGGATCGCGTTGAAGTTGTTGACCTCGAGCATCGTTCTCCTCCGCGCTGCCGTCTGGCTCGGCGGCGCGATCCGGACCGTGTGCGAGCGTCAGCGGGCCGGCCGGGACCCCCTGGCGCGTGGAAGGTGGTGCGGTGTCAGTCCTCGAACCCGGCGAGGTTGATCCCGCCGAGATCGGGGAGCATGTAGCCGGAGGCGTCATCCTCCGCGAGCGGGATCTCCTCGTCGTTCGGGTCCAGGATCTCCGCGTTGAGCCCGAGGCTCCGCAGCTCCTTGATGAGGACCTTGAACGACTCCGGGACCCGGGGTGGCTGGATCTCCTCCCCCTTGACGATCGCCTCGTACGTCTGGACGCGGCCCAGGACGTCGTCTGACTTGACCGTCAGGAGCTCCTGGAGGATGTTCGCGGCGCCGTACGCCTCGAGCGCCCATACCTCCATCTCGCCGAAGCGCTGTCCGCCGAACTGGGCCTTGCCGCCCAGCGGCTGCTGGGTGATGAGGCTGTAGGGGCCCGTGGACCGCGCGTGGATCTTGTCCTCCACGAGGTGGTGGAGCTTGAGCATGTAGATGTAGCCGACGGTCACCGGCCGGTCGAACGATTCGCCGGAGCGGCCGTCGCGCAGGACGATCTTGCCGTCCTCGGGCAGGCCCGCCTCGATGAGCTCCGCCCGGATCTGCTGCTCGGTCGCGCCGTCGAACACCGCCGTCGCAGCCGTCTCGCCCTTCGTGTGGAGGGCCCATCCCAGGTGGGTCTCGAGGATCTGGCCGATGTTCATCCGGCTCGGCACCCCGAGCGGGTTGAGGATGATGTCGACGGGGGTGCCGTCGGGCAGGAACGGCATGTCCTCGGCGGGCAGGATCTTGGCGATCACGCCCTTGTTGCCGTGCCGGCCGGCCATCTTGTCGCCGACCGAGATCTTCCGCTTCTGCGCGACCGCGACCCGGACCAGCCGGTTCACACCGGGCTGGAGATCGTCGTTGTTGTCCCGGCTGAACTCGCGGATCTCGACGACCTTGCCGCGCTCGCCGTGCGGAAGGCGGAGCGAGCTGTCCTTCACCTCGCGGGCCTTCTCGCCGAAGATCGCGCGAAGGAGCCGCTCCTCTGCCGTCAGCTCGGTCTCGCCCTTCGGGGTGATCTTGCCGACGAGGATGTCGCCCGGGCGAACCTCGGCGCCGATGTAGACGACGCCCTCCTCGTCGAGATCCTTCAGCGACTCCTCGCCCACGTTCGGGATGTCACGGGTGATCTCCTCGGGCCCGAGCTTGGTGTCCCGCGACTCGAGCTCGTGCTTCTCGATGTGGATGCTGGTGAACAGGTCGTCGCGGACGAGTCGGTCGCTGATCACGATCGCGTCCTCGTAGTTGCCGCCCTCCCAGCTCATGAACGCCACGAGGACGTTCCGGCCGAGCGCGAGCTCGCCGTTCTCGGTGGACGAGCTGTCCGCGATCGCCTGGAGGGCGTCAACGCGCTGGCCGACGTCCACGATGGGACGCTGGTTGATGCACGTGCCCTGGTTGCTGCGAACGAACTTCAGGAGCCGGTACTCGTCCAGCTCGCCGGAGTCCGCCTCGACCCGGATCCGCTCCGCGGTGACGCTCGTCACGACGCCGGCGCGAGTGGCCACGACGACCTGGCCGGAGTCACGGGCGGCCCGCTCCTCCATCCCGGTACCGACGATCGGCGCCTCCGGCTCGAGGAGCGGCACGGCCTGGCGCTGCATGTTCGAGCCCATCAGGGCACGGTTGGCGTCGTCGTGCTCGAGGAATGGAATGAGTGCCGTGGCCACCGAGACGACCTGCTTCGGGCTGACGTCCATGTACTCGATGGTGGCCGGGCGGGCCTCCGGGAACTGATCCCTGAAGCGTGACGCGACCCGCTCGTCGACGAAATGGCCCTCGCCGTCAAGCCGGGCGTTGGCCTGGGCGACGACGTGCTCCTCCTCCTCGTCGGCGGGCAGGTACCTGATCTGATCGGTCACGATCGGTCGCATCGGGAAGGCGTTCGCCTTCTGGCGCTTGAGCTCCGCGGCGGCTTCCGCGGTGAACGGCTCGCCCTTGCGCAGGATGACCGTTCCGCCCTTGCCGGCGAGGTCGCCGTCGGCCACGTAGCCGAGGAGATCGGGGTCGTCCCAGCCAACGGTGCGCTTGACGATGCGGTAGGGCGTCTCGATGAAGCCGTAGCTGTTGATCCGGCCGTACGTCGCCAGCGAGCCGATCAGCCCGATGTTCGGACCTTCCGGGGTCTCGATCGGGCAGATCCGGCCGTAGTGGCTGTGGTGCACGTCGCGGACGTCGAAGCCGGCCCGCTCACGGGAGAGGCCGCCGGGGCCGAGGGCGGAGAGCCGGCGCTTCGAGGTCAGCTCGGCCAGCGGATTCGTCTGGTCCATGAACTGGCTCAGCTGGCTGCCGCCGAAGAACTCCTTCATCGCCGCCACGACCGGGCGGATGTTGATGAGCGCGTTCGGGGTCGCCTTGTCGATCTCCTGGATCGTCATCCGCTCCCGGACGACTCGCTCCATCCGCAGGAGGCCGATCCGGAACGCGTTCTGGATCAGCTCGCCGTTGGCGCGGATGCGCCGATTGCCGAGGTGGTCGATGTCGTCCTTCGAATGGAGCCCCCGGTTGCATTCGATCAGGTGGCCGACGATCGCGGCGATGTCCTCGCGAGTGATCGTCCGTCCCTCGCGGGGGAGCTCGATGCCCATCCGCTCGGCGACGCCCTGGAGCTTCTTGTCGAACTTGTAGCGCCCGACGCGACCGAGGTCGTAGCGGCGGAAGTTGAAGAACAGGCCCTCGACGAGCTGGCGGGCGTTGTCGCCGGTGGGCGGGTCACCCGGGCGCAGCTTCTTGTAGACCTCGATCAGCGCCTCGGCCGGTGTCCGGGTGACGTCCTTGTCCAGCGTGTTGGCGATGAACGGGTGCTCCGGGTCGATGTCGATCGCGCCGAACAGGCCGGCGATCTCGTCGTTCGTCTCGTAGCCGACAGCGCGGAGGAGCGTCGTCGCAGCGATCTTCCGCTTGCGGTCGACCTTGACCCAGAGCTGGTCCTTGTTGTTCGTCTCGAACTCGAGCCAGGCTCCCCGGTTCGGGATGACCTTGGCACTGAACAGCATTCGTCCGGACGCCGGGTCCTCGAGCTCGCTGTAGTAGACGCCCGGCGAACGGACGAGCTGGCTGACGACGACGCGCTCCGCGCCGTTGATGACGAAGGTCCCGAGATCGGTCATCCACGGGTAGTCGCCCATGTAGACGCGCTGCCGCTGGATCTCGCCGGTCTCCTTGATCAGGAGCTCGACGTTGACGTAGAGGGGACGGCTGAACGTGAGGTCCTTGGTCCGGCACTCCGCCTCGGAGTACTTGGGATCACCGAACTCGTAGTCGAGGAACTGGAGCTCCATCACCTTGGCGGTGAAGTCCTTGATCGGGCTGATCTCGTCGAAGAGCTCCCGCAGGCCCTTCTCGATGAACCACTGGAACGACTCCAGCTGGAGCTCGATCAGGTTTGGGACGGGGAGGACCTCGGGGATCCGGGCATAGCGCTTGCGCGCCGCCGCCGGGTTCGAGAGGGTCGACGGTTCAGCGGAAGACAGCATGAACGACCGCTCCTTGACGGAGGACGTGGGGAGATGGGAAGGCCGCGCTCACAGAACGGCTAAGGATACCGCGATTTCTTGCGTTGTCAACCTATCCGGCGGAGCGCTCGGGAGCGCCTGCCTGGGGCCTGTTGTGCGGTCTGGTGCAGTCGAGGAACCGTTCGCACTCATCGGCAATCGGCAAGCCGGGCGTGTCGCGCCGGTCGGGATGACCCGGGGCGGAAG
>DATIUS010000040.1:0-2605 GCA_035466655.1 Candidatus Sulfomarinibacteraceae bacterium | reverse complement strand
GCCGGCGAGCTCGAGGAACAGCTGGGGGCGCAGGAGCGACGATCCGAGCAGCGCGCGGCGCGGATCGACGAGATCCAGGCGGCGCTCGTACCGGGCGCGATCCGGTCGGTCTTCCAGCCGATCGTCGATCTCGAGACCGGCGGCGTCGTGGGCTATGAGGCGCTCGCCCGTTTCGAGCTGGAGCCGCGGCAGCCGCCCGACGCCTGGTTCCGGGCCGCCGCCGAGGTCGGCCTGACCGAGGATCTCGAGTTTGCCGCTCTCCTGCCGGCAATCGCACGGTTCGCGGACCTGCCCCGCGGGACCTACCTCTCGCTGAACATCTCCCCGGCGACCGCGCTGTCCGAGCGGCTGGCCGAGGCGATCGTCGGGATTCCGCCCGGGTGGGCCGTCCTGGAGGTCACCGAGCATGCCCCGGTGGCGGACTACGAGGCCCTCCGGGCGGCGCTCGCGCCGATCCGTCTCCGGGGCGGCCGGCTCGCCGTTGACGACGCCGGATCCGGCTTCGCCTCGCTGCGCCACATCCTGCTGCTGGCACCGGACATCATCAAGATCGACATCTCGATCACCCGGGACGTCGACACGGACCGTGCGCGCCGGGCACTGGCGTCCGCCCTGGTGTCGTTCGGCAAGGAGATGGGGATCTCGATCGTTGCTGAAGGAATCGAGACCGCTGCAGAGCTGGAGGCGCTGCGCGTGCTCGGGGTTCGATACGGCCAGGGGTATTTCATCGGCCGGCCTTCCCCGGACCCGATCATTCCGCTCGGGATCCGCGGGTAGCGTTCGCCGGGGCGCTGGAGGAGGGCCGGCGATGGGGGACGCTGGGCGGGGCGTCGGGCGGGCCAGCGAGCCGGGCGCCGGGCGGACAACCGAGCCGGGCGCCGGGCGGACAACCGAGCCGGAGGCCAAGCCCGAGCCCGAGCTCGGCGTCGGGCTCCACGGGGCGGCGACCGCTGAACCGGGGCTGACCTACCGGATCCTCCGCGCCTGCTGGCGGGTTGCCGCCTGGGCGCTTCGGCTGCGGTTCACGGTGGAGGGCCTCGAACACCTCCCGCGCGACGCCGCCGGCCGCCCGTCCGGCGGCTGGATCGCGGCCGGGATGCCGCACCGGACCTGGATCGATCCGTTCGTCCCGTGGATGCTCCTGCCGTCCCGGCCCCGCCTCACCTTCTTCGGCGACGCCCGGACGATGGCGCGCTCACCCCTCCGTCGCTGGGTCCTGGCGCGGCTCGGCGGGGTCATCCCGATCCCGGCCGCCCACGATCCACGGGCGGTGCCGGTGCACCTGGCGGCGGCCGAGATGGTGCTCGCGAACGGCGGGGTCTTCTGCCTCTTCCCGGAGACGGGACCCGCGACGCCGCCCGGCACCATCCGCCGGCTCGGTGCGGGGATCGGCTACATTGCCCTGCGGAACCGCGCCCCGATCGTGCCGCTCATCCTGGGCGGGACACATGAGCTCTTCCTCGGCCGGCGGATCATCCTCCGGGTCCTTGCGCCGCTCGACCCGGTGGGCCTCGCGGGGCTCGATCCGGCCGCCGACCTCCCGGCTCGAGGCTCGTCCGAGGAGCGCGACGCGGTCCACCGTCTCCTCGACGAACTGGCGGCGCGCGTCGCGGAACCCGTGCGAGACGCGCACGAGCGCGCCGAACCGCCGCCGGGGACCCGCAAGCGCGGCCTGCGGGCGATCACCACGGCGTTCCGGTAGGGGTCAGCGGCCGACCGCGAAGTCCGGTGGGCGCAGGTGCGGGTGGCGCCGCTCCAGCCAGTCGACGAGCGCCCAGTAGGTGGTCTTGAAGGCGAGCCCGGACCAGGGGATCTCGTCGGCGGCGAACTCGGCGACCTCGAGCGCCTCCGGCGTCGCCGTCGGCGTGCCGCCGACCACGCGGGCCTCCATCGCGAGCACGACGACCGCGGCCTCAAGCCGCGTGTAGAGGCCGATGATCTCGCCTGGGCGGACGAGCAGGCCGGTCTCCTCGAGTGTTTCGCGGACCGCCGCCTCTCCGACCGTCTCGTCCACCTCCAGGAAGCCACCGGGCTGGGCCCACGCGCCGAGGCCGGGCTCGATCCCCCGCCGAAGCAGGACGAGCCGGCCGTCATCGGTCACCGGCAGCGTCGTGACCACGAGCCGCGGGTTCACGTACGCGATGTGCCCGCACGATGGGCACCGGGAGCGGTCACGGTCCTCGCCGTCCACCGCGCCGTACAGGAGCTCCGCGCCGCACCTCGAGCAGTAGTTCAGGCTTGCGGCGATCCAGCGCGGCACGCCCATGCCGGACTGGATGTCCGTGGACCGTGCGTCTGGGCCGCGCCCGGGCCCGGTCATGCGGCGAGTGCCAGGACGGCGGCGGCCGTGAAGGCCGCGATCCCGATCAGCGCGACGGCGAGCCACGCCAAGCGGAAGAGCCCGCGGTTGCGGTTGTGCGGCATCCAGGCCCAGGCCGACCGCCAGATCCGGAGGGCCGCGTCCGCGGTCGTGGCGATGAGGATGGGCGCCGCGACGAGGATGCAGGCCTTGACCAGCGGGCTCGCCAGCGTCGAGCCGGTCTCGAGCGCGGTGATCGCGACGGCCCCGGCCACGAGCGCGATCGCCGACAGGTTGATGTAGTGG